>CAJXLC010000001.1 GCA_913055645.1 uncultured Pseudomonadota bacterium
CTTGCTTATCTCCTTGGGGAATAATAAGCAGATACACAAACTAATTTACAGTCTCATTTAATCTTCTCGGCAAGTAAAACGCTCAACTTCTCGATGCTAACTGGCTTACTAATCACCTCATAACTATCTAGAATCGCATTGCTTGTTGTTGATATTTCTTCTCTGTCGTAACCGCTTAGAAAGACAAGTTTAGCTTCAGGGTTAATCTTTAGTATCTCTTGCGCTGCTTCGACACCGCTCATTACCGGCATAACGATATCCATCAGAACCAGTGCTATTTGCGTTGTCTTCTCCGAGTAAATCTGAAGAGCTTCCTTACCATCGGATGCCAAGTCGATGTAATAACCTAGTGACTCGAGTGACTCACACATCACATTTCGTAGGGTCTTATCATCATCAACCAGAAGTATGTTCTCTCCATGGCCATAAATGATTTCGCCATTGTTTTCTCGCTCAATAGGGATTGATTCATCGTTGCTCTGCAAAGGGAGGTAAATATGAACCGTGGTTCCGAGCCCTTCCTTGCTTTCGAGCTCCATAATTCCACCATGAGCTTGGACCGCACCGAACACCATCGGTAAACCGAGCCCCGTACCTTTGCCCACGTCCTTGGTTGTGAAAAATGGTTCAGTGACACGTGAAAGGTTCTCCTTACTGATGCCATGGCCATTATCTCTGACATAGAGATGGACGAGCCTTCGGGAGGAGAGTTCAGGGTGGGATATCTGAAAATTTAAATCATTCTCAATGGATTCTAGTCCAATTGTGATTGCTGGATCTGATCTGTCGGTCAGTGCTTGTTGTGCATTGTTGACTAGGTTGAGAATTAGCTGATGGAGCTGGGTTTCATCCCCCCAAATTTGCAGCTTACTATCTTCCAGCTCCAGTATAATACGGGTGCTCTCTGGGATCGTTGATTGAAGAAGCTTAGTCACATCTTTCAGCTGCCAGCAAATATCTATGACTGACTTGTTAACTCTCCCTTTTCTAGCAAAAGCCATCATCTGCTGAATCATTTCGCCTGCTCTCATAGAAAGAGTTTCAATCTGGTGTAACTTTTCTTTTAGCTCTTCCTGATCGCTACTCAGCTGTTTGTTTGCTAGAAATAGATTGCCGTTGATTCCCGCCAGCATATTATTGAAATCATGAGCAATTCCGCCTACCAATGTGCCCAGAGCTTCCATCTTCTGAGATTGCATAAACTGTTCTTCAAGTTTTTTCTGCTCGGTCATATCCTGCTGAATGGAAACAAAGTGTGTGATTTCGCCAGAATCATCGCGGATGGGGGCTACGGACATCAACGCTGGATATAGAGTACCATCTTTGCGCTTGTCGATCAGTGTCCCATGCCAGACATGGCCCTCTGCAATAGCCTGCCATAACTGTTTGTAAAAATCTGGATCCTGTTCATCGCTTTTAAGTATCGCTGGCGTCTTTCCAATCATCTCTTCTGCGGAATAACCGGTAATAGCACTGCAGGCCGGATTAATATATTCGATTACACCCTGATGATCCGTAATAATTACAGCTTCGCCCGCCTGATAGATAGCCTCGGAAATTTTTCGAACTTTACCTTCGGCACATTTGCGTTCCATGATCTCATTGGACATGGCTTCGGTCATTTGCTGGATGGACTCGGCCAGTTCCTCCACCTCTCTGTCAGCATGAATGGTGGGAGGCGTGTAGGCGAAGTTCCCTTGTGCTACTTTTTTTGCAGCGTTTGTGATGGCTTGAATCGGTTTGGCAATTCTTCCAGCCTGAATCCAGCCAATGATCACGAATATCAAGCCCAGTGTTAATCCAGCAAACAGAATTCGATTTTGTAGGTCTCTGGCAGGGCCAAAGGCGATCTCTACATCTTGTCGGTAAAGAGAAATCCAGCCCAGCCCTGGGTAATCCTGATAGCCACTGCCACGAGCAAACCCAGTCAGGTAGGTCTTACCGTCGCTCCATTGTTCGAGAAAAAAACCGGAGTGTTGGTTTTGAATCGCCGCCATAGTCTGTGGAGCCATATCTTTAAGCTGGCTACGGGCTGTTAACGGTCCTGCCAAAATTAATCCGTCCCTACTTACTAGCAGCGTGTCTGTTAATGCGTTGCTAGAAACACTGAGCATCTCTTTAGCCCAATCCCAGAGTATGTGCCCACATAACACTCCTAGAAGCGTGCCATCCGATGTATGGATTGGAGCAGCCACATCCAGAAGGTAAAACTTCTGACCCGATGGGTTGGGAAGTATTTTTGCCAGCAGCAGTGCATCATGCACGTCGCCTACATAAGGTTTTTTGCGACCTTCTGTGCACCACGGGCGATGGCTAAGATCTTTGCCTTCCAGGTATTTCCCTGTTCCTACCATGCCTTTGCCGTTTGCATCGCAGATACCAATCCATGCGTAGGCATTGAATGATTTCTGCATTCGCTCAAGCACCTTACGCTTGGAGTCGTTGGATATGCGCGGATTATTGATGTCGCTTAGAACCGATACCACTTGCATTTCGCGATAACGTTCGAACATACCGCGATCAAGCATTTCGGCAGTATGGTGGGCGTGACTGGCGAAGGCGGAGCCCTCTCGCTGCTCGATCTGTTCCTTGCTGATAGAGGAGGCTATATAACTTATTCCCAATGATAACACTATTGTGATCATGGCAGTTGCTGCAGCGATGTGTTCTCTCAGACTGTAGCTAAACCAGCCTCGGTGAGTATGAGCCATTACAATGGTTTTCCTGAATATGTGAACTGATTCGGACTATTCATACTAGAATGTTATCTGCGCAGATAACATTGCACCAGTGATTTTATTTCGTCTTCTCGATAAGTATGAGTTAAATTATGCAGCAAAAACAGAGATGGATTAAAAATTGGGAGTTCTTTTTTATATCGAATAATAAAGTGCTTATTATTTTAAAGACATAGATTGGCTATGTAAAACCAGTCTTTGCAGCATTTGCAAAGTTAGAAAGTCCTCAAAGATCCTGTAAGCCAAGTGTTTGCAGGCTTTTTATTTTTATTCTATTGTTATTTAGCTTTCAGCTGTTGCAGCTTTATCATCGTCGCTTTTAGGCGTTGGTTTTTTCACAGGTGTTTTTCTTGTAGCGGTTTTTTTAGCTGCGGGTTTACGCGGAGCACGCCGTGCTGCGGGCTTTTTAGCAACTTTTGCAGTCAATGCTTTATCGCTTGGCCAATCACTCATAGGGAATGGTTTATCTTCTGTGTTGAAGGTGAGGTAACTAAATACCTGATAGGCATACGTTGAAATCTGTGCGCCAAAAGATAAAACTTTTTCATTTTTATTACCTGTAATAAGTAGTGATAAAAATTGGTATAATACAACCACAGCGAGCACAACCTCAGCTGTTGAGTAGAGGATGCTAAATAAAATCATGAAAAGAAGGCGCTTCCACACACTGCTATTTTTGATGTTGTTTTTTAGCTCATCTGTATTTGTTTGCTGATTCATCATTCAACCCCCTAGTATCACGACATAAAAGTTTCATGCCAAAGCAAGCATAACCCTTATAAAATATTTGGCTATTATCTATTTAACTGAAGTATTTTTATTTCCTTCTTGTTTGCTGTTATCTTATAGTGCCCGAATGAAACAACCTTACCAATTTTATGCTGTTGTCCTGCCTGGGCTGGAGCCATTAGCAACAAAAGAACTTACATCACTTTCAGCACATGATATTCGCAGTGAGCAGGGCGGTGTTCGTTTTGCGGGCACACTGGATACATTGTACCGCGTGAGTCTAAGAGCGCGTTGTATTACGCGGATTCAAGTGCGTGTGGGTAAGTGTCATGCGATGTCTTTGCCTGAATTACAACATCATGTGACCAACATGACTTGGGAGCGTTTTATCCCCAAAGGTGCCAAGGTTGCGGTGCAGGCGAGTGCTGAAAAATCCAAGCTGATGCATAGCGATAAAATTGCCGAGCATGTATTGGCTGGAATTAAAGATGCTTTGGGCAAACGTTTGGATAAAGAGGATGGCAGTGAGCAGCATGTATATGTACATATAAAAAATAACCGTTGTGATATTCGTATGGATGCATCAGGCGAACGCTTGGATAGGCGGGGTTATCGTTTATCCTCAGCCAAAGCGCCTATGCGTGAAACATTGGCGGCAGCCGTGTTGCAGTGGATGGATTGGAAAGCAGATGAAGCCTTGTTTGTACCGATGTGTGGCTCTGGAACCCTAGCTATTGAAGCTGCATTGATGGGGCGCAAGATTGCTGCGAATATACAACATGAGTTTCCTTTTAAAGATTGGGATGTGTTTAAAGCTAAAACTTGGCAGCGTGTATTAGAAAAAACAGAGGCTATGGCACAGGATGCTTTGCCTAGTAAAATTCAAGTATCTGATATACATACGGGCGCGGTGGTGGCGAGCAAAGAAAATGCAGATCGGGCGGGTGTACTTGCTGATTTAAATATTCAGCAACAAGATGTATGCTCCTTGAAACCAGCAAAAGATGGAGAGGTGGGTCTTATATTATGCAATCCTCCCTATGGCTTACGTATTGAAATGGACGGTGTGAAGTTTTATCGCGATTTGGGTCATGTATTGCGTGATTCTTTTGTGGGTTGGCGTGTTGCAGTTATGTGTCCTGATTGGAAACATGAAAAGGCTTTATCATTGCCTGTACGTCGCCGTTTACGTGTGAAACATGGTGGTTTGTGGCTGGATGTCTTGGATGTATCAAGCAATGATGTGTGGAGCAAGTAAACTCACTTTGTAACTATTCAGCTCACCACTGATTTGCTCGCTAGCAGCGTTGAAAAATACTCACCTACACGAGTAGGCTGTATTTTTTCGCCTCGCCAGCAAACAAGTCAGTAGCAATCTGAACGGCTACGGGGTATTTTAGATATACTGAGTTAGATATACTGAGTTAGCTTATTTTATTGCTTACAAAAACAATTTTAAAGCGGGATTGTCTGATTCGTTGACCCATGCATACCCCAGCGTAAGCAGAAAGCCTTCAAAGGTTTGTTGGTCATGTTCTGGCACTTCAACACCAACCAATACACGCCCGAATGCCGCACCATGATTACGATAATGAAACAGCGAGATATTCCAACGCCCTGCAATACAGGTGAGAAAATCAAGTAGGGCGGCGGGGCGCTCTGGAAATTCAAAACGATACAGTTGTTCATTTTGGACTTCTGTAGATTTCCCACCAACCATGTGCCGTATATGAAGTTTTGCGACTTCATTATCCATTAAATCAATGACTGAATATTGATGTTTTTTAAGTAAGTTTTGGATATCTTGGCGTTCTTGCTCGCAAGCCACGGCAATGCCAACAAAAACATAGGCTTGTTCACGGCTTGAAAGACGATAGTTAAATTCAGTGATAGCGCGATCACCCAACAGCTTGCAAAAGGTTAGGAAGCTACCTGGTTTTTCATCAATGGTGACAGCAAATAATGCTTCACGGCGCTCGCCCATTTCAGAACGTTCTGCAACATGACGTAAACGATCAAAATTCATATTCGCGCCGCTATTGATGCAGGTAATTACTTGCCCACGCAGAGCATGTTCGCGCACATATTTTTTCATGCCTGCAACAGCCAAAGCACCAGCCGGCTCAACGATGGAGCGATCTTCATCGTAAATGTCTTTAATAGCCGCACAAATTTCATCGGTATCAACAAGGATAATGTCATCAACATAACGCTGAACCAAATCAAAGGTATGTGTACCAACTTTTTTTACGGCAACACCATCAGCAAAAATACCGACTTGTTCTAAAGTAACCAATTCTTCCGCTTTGATCGAATCATGCATGGCAGATGAATCAACGGGTTCAACACCAATAATGCGAGTCTTTGGGGTGATTTGCTTTAAATAGGTAGCAATGCCAGCAATCAAACCGCCACCACCAATAGGCACGAAAATATAATCCAAATCAGAAGGAGCTTGACGCAAGACTTCGGCTGCAATGGTGCCTTGCCCTGCAATCACCAAAGGATCGTCATAGGGGTGAATGTAAGTCATGCCTGTTTGTTCGCACAATTCACTGGCATGGGTGCTGGCATCAGAATAAGAGTCGCCAAAAAGAACCACGCTTGCCCCATGTGATTCAACAGCTTTAACCTTGATTTCAGGGGTAGTGCGGGGCATGACAATCGTTGCCTTGATAGCGAGTTTCTTAGCAGAAAGTGCAACGCCTTGGGCATGGTTTCCCGCCGATGCACAAATCACACCATGTTGCCGCTCAGTATCATTTAAATGGGCAATTTTATTGTATGCGCCACGAAGTTTGAATGAAAAAACAGGCTGTAAATCTTCACGTTTTATCAATACTTCATTGCTCAGGCGCGCAGAAAGCTTGGGAGCAAGCTCCAGAGGTGTTTCTTTGGCAACGTCATAGACGCGTGCGTGTTCGATGGCTTCAAGGTAGAACTTCGGCATGGGCAATCTTCTACCATGAGAATAAATGAAATCAAAATTGTTACGCAATTAGACCGTGGTTTGGCGTATGCTGAAGCATGTTTTGAGACGTTTCGGGTGCTTGATGGTCATGTGTTTCAGCAAGCTGAACATCAGCAGCGTTTACAAGATGGCTTAGAAACTTATGGGTTGATATGTACAGGAAGCAGGTTGAAAAACTGTTTTAAACAGGCAATTTCGGAAGCATCTTTACAAGGCAATGATATGTTGGTTCGCATGACTGTATCAGCAGGTGCTGCGGATTGGGGGTTGTTGTTAAAGGATGCCCAGCCACATGTTCAGGTGCAAATCATACCATCTGTAGCGCGACAAGCTTTGCATTTGCAAACAGTGCTTTGGCCGTTTCCTTTGCGAGAAAAAAGCGTCAAATATACCGCTGATTATGCCGAGAGTTTGCGTGCTGTTGTGCAATGGAAGTTAGATAACCCTATGGAGGCATTGATTTGTTCGGATGCAGGGTATGTGTTGAGTACACTGACCGCGAATATTGCCATATACCGTCATGGGCAATGGTTTACGCCGCAAGGCTTGGGTGTTTTATCTGGTGTTGTGCGGCAATTCTTATTGGATGATGGTGTGTTAATTGAATCTGACTGCCCCAGTTCATGGCTGAATGATTGTGAGGCAATGGTTTGTATGAATAGTGGTTTATTTGTACAGCCTGTGATATCAGTGAATGGTCGTGATTTGTATGTGAATCACCCTGCCATAGGTAAGCTTGTGGATGCTTTTGAAGATACATTGGGTGTGCCAGCGATGGGAGTGAGGGATGCGTAACGGATTGAAAGCCATTTTAGGCGTAAGTTTAGGCTTAAGTGCGTTTGTTTTATTCGCCATATTGTTCGCATGGCAACAGCTTGATGAAAAACATGCCGTGAGCGATGTGTCACTGGTGGTTGCTTCGGGTGAATCATCTTATGCCGTTGCCAGAGCTTTAGAGAAAAAAGGTGTGATTGATTCGGCAAGACTGTTTCGTTTGGCGGCACGTTTGAATGATGAAGCAACAAAAATCAAGGCGGGGGAATATGCCTTTTCAGGTGAAATAAGCATTATAGATGTGCTCGATAAATTAGTCGCAGGTGATGTGCAACTGCATCAGATAACAATCCCAGAAGGCTTACGCACACAGGAAGTATTGCGGATATTGGCTGAGCATACAAAAAGTTCACAGGCTGACTGGCAAGCAGCACTCAAGGTTATTTTAAAGGGTGAAGAGCAAGAAGGGCGATTGTTGCCAGAAACTTATACTTACACGCAACCGATTCGTCCAAAAGAGATGCTAAATAGTATGGTGAATGCGCAAGAATTGATTCTAAAATCAATTAAATCTAAACTAGAGACAATTACATCAGAGAAAAAACTGCGTATTATCGCTTCAATTATTGAAAAAGAGACATCCTTGGATAAAGAGCGTCCACTTGTTTCAGCGGCGATTCATAATCGTTTGCGTTTGGGTATGCCTTTGCAAATGGATCCAACAGTTATTTATGGCATATGGAAGCGAGATGGTATTTTTTCGGGTAATATTCACCGACAGGATTTAAAAAATGATACACCATGGAATACTTATACGCGTAGAGGGCTTCCGCCAACGCCGATTTGTAATCCAAGCGCAGCAAGCTTGCGTGCGGCTGCAAACCCTGCGGATGTAAGTTATGTGTATTTTGTTGCTGATGGTAGTGGCGGTCATGCATTTGCATCGACATTGGAAGAGCATCAAGCCAATGTGAAGAAATGGGTACGCTTGGAGCGAAAAGGTTTACATCGGAAACAATCACAACGGAAAAAAATAAATCGGAAAAATGGCACATGAAAAGCTCAGATGTGTGGGTGATTGAATTGGATGTACCGCCGAATAGGGCATTGATGTTGCAGGCATGGTTGTTGGGAGAAGATGGTCTGGGGGTGATTCGTTGCCTTGATGCTGAAAAAAGAAAACAGCAATTTTGGACAACGGTATGCCAGAAAGAAGAAGCTCATGATTGGTTAAAGAGTTTACCTGAGAATTTTCAAGTAACGGGTGAATGGCTATGGAGGGGAGCATGAAAAACATGGGTCGTTTGATTACATTTGAAGGCGGTGATGGCTGTGGAAAAAGCACGCAATTAAAGCTAACCGCAGATTGGTTAAGAGGGCAGGGTAAAGATGTGCTTGAGACGCGTCAGCCAGGCGCAACACCTTTGGGTGCAGAGATTCGTGGTTTGTTGTTATCAGGCGAGTTTGTGCCAGTGCCAGAATGTGAATTATTACTGTTTTTGGCAGATAGGGCGCAGCATGTGCAAACAGTGATTAAGCCAGCATTAGAGAATGGGCAGTGGGTATTGTGTGATCGTTATTCAGATTCAACATTGGCATATCAATTGGCAGCACGTGGTTTGGCAGAACAGACGGATTTGAAACCGATGTTGGCATTTGCAGAAGCAGGGTGCATCCCACAGCGGACATTTTGGTTGGATGTGTCTGCGGATATCGCCTTGAAACGGGTGCGAACACGTACGGATATGGGTGCAGAAAGCACACGTTTGGATGAAGAAGCTCTATCTTTTCATGAGCGGGTACATGCGGCATTTTTGGAAATCTCTCAACAAGATTCTGAGCGCATGACACGTGTGGATGCATCAGATCATATTGAGGAGATTCAAAAACAGATTCAAATTCACCTTGAGGGCTTGTTGGTAGCATGAATAAGCAAGTATTGGGGCATGATGCTATAAACCAGCGATTTGCGAGCCTTATGCAACAAAATAAGCTGCCGCATGCATGGCTGTTGCATGGCTTGCGCGGTGTAGGCAAGGCAATGTTGGCACAATCATTGGCTGCATCATATTTATGTGAATCGTTGACCGATACTGGGCATGCCTGTGGGCAATGTCATGGCTGTCATATGCTTGCTGCTGACTCACATCCTGACTTCATGCAAATGGGCATTCTTTGGGATGAAAAGAAAAAGAAATTTAACCGTGATATTAGTGTGGGACAGGTGCGTGATGCACTTTCCTTTTTATCACTTTCAGGTATGCAAAGCCAGCGACGTGTTTTGCTTTTGGATGATGCAGATGCCATGAATAATCAGGCAGCCAATGCACTATTGAAAGGTTTGGAAGAGCCTACTTCGGGAAGCTTACTATTGATTGTGTGTCATGATCTTACACGTTTGCTAGCAACGATTCGCTCACGCTGTATGCTGGAGCATTGCTCACCATTGAATGAGGTTGATATGCAACAAGCACTTACCAGCATGGCATTGCACGAAAATATCATGCCATTGGCAGTAGAGCTTGCATCGGGTTGCCCTGGACATATTGCTGTTTTTCAGGATAACGATGTAGCACAAGCATGTTTGCAATGGCATAAACAAGTTGCGGATATATCGCGTGCAGATATTGGGGCTATGAATGATTTTCTGGCAAAAAATATTCAGATAATTCCGCATGATTTAATTGTTGCTATTTTCATGTTGTCATTGCAAGAAACGTTGCAGGAATTAACAACCTCGTATGCAAAAAAAGAGCAAATCTTTAAGTCGGCACAAGCATTGTTGGCATGGCCTGCGGATGTGATTCGCCATAGTTTGAGACCAGTTCCTGCACTCATTTCACGTATATTGGATATACGCTCTGCCTTAAAAGATTAGTGACATAGTGATGATTTAGTCAGTGTTCGACTGACAAGATGTATAGGCGCTGATACTGGATAGTGTAGAGACAGTATAGGGTACAAGCATAGTTATAGCAGACTTTAGCCAGTCAATGGTGGTCATCTCTCCAGCAATAATCGTATCGCCATGATTAATCATCACCAATGTGGGACCGACAATCAGGGCAAAACGTGTAGCAGTACGGACAACTTTTGGTTGTAGAGCAATGTTGAGTCGTTGTTTCATAGCATGGAGCTTATTTGAGCTTGCCTGACATTTCGAGCTTTTCTTGTATTTTTGTTAAAAGCTCATGCACCTGTAGTGGTTTTCGTAAGGTGTCACAGTGTTCAATGGAGGCTGCTGCATCTAATTGTGTTTGTTCGCCATAACCGGTTTGGAAAATAATAGGAATATCTGCATTGATATTGCGAATCTTTTTAGCAGCAGCGACTCCGCCCATGATAGGCATTACGACATCCATGATAACAAGTGCAATACTATGTTGGTTATCCGTAAAAATACTCACAGCCTCCTGACCATTACTAGCCTGTAAGGTTTTAAAGCCAGATTCTTTAAGAATTTCATCCAGCACATCGCGCAGCTGTTCATCATCATCCACCAATAAGATACTTTGTCCTTTGCCCTGATCAAAGCTTTCATTTGTGCCAATAAGCTGAAGCTCGGAGACTTGATGATTAGGAATATAAGTCGATAAGCTTGTACCTACATCTAGTTCGCTCTCAACGGTAATCAAACCGTGGTGATTTTGAACAGCACCATAAACCATAGCAAGCCCTAAGCCTGTGCCTTCACCGACAGTTTTTGTGGTGAAAAATGGATCGAATATTTTATTGATATGCTCTTCTGCAATACCATAACCATTATCCTCGCAGCGCAAGCATTGCCATTCACCTTCTTTATGCGTTCCAGTATAGTTCAATAGCATATCTGGGCTAGGATCTTCCTGATTCAAGCTAAGCCTTATTTTAGGCTCTGGAACATTGTTCACAGCATCTTTGGCATTACTCACCAAGCTAAGAATCACCTGCTGTAATTGGTGGAGGTTACCTTGTATATATGACTCTTTTACATCGGGTGAGTAGTCCAGCGTAAATTGAATATTTTCAGGCAAGCTGTTTTCTGCCAATTTGGCGGTTTCTTTTACAAATGCTAACATATTCATTACGTTCATTTCAGGGCTATCTTGACGAGAAAAGGTTAACATTTGCTGAATCATGCTTGCGCCATGATGCACAGCTTTTTCCATGGTTTGAATGCGTGACATGCCCTTTTCATCACCTTGCGTTTTTTTGCGCATCAAATAGAGATTGCCAAGGATTGTCGCTAGAAGGTTATTAAAATCATGGGCAATACCACCCACCATGATGGCAACAGCTTCCATTTTTTGAGCCTGCATAATTTTATGTTGTAGTGCTTCATCATGGGTCAAGTCTTCATGTACGGCAACAAAGTTGGTAATTTCTTGTTGTGTATTAAACATGGGGGAAATGGACATATAAACGGGGAAAATTGTACCATCCTTATGTCGATTCATAATACGCCCTGACCATGGCTGTCCACTTTTGAGTGTTTGCCATAAATGGGCATAAAACTCTTTCGATTGTTGATGGCTATTTAAAATAGTAGGTGTCTTGCCTATAACTTCTTGTGCGGTATAACCCATGATGCGTGTGAAACTTTGGTTGGCATATTGGATGATACCATTGGGGTCGGTAATAAAAATACTCTCTTGAATGGTATTGATGGTTTTCTTCAACAGTTGGGATTCTAATTCGGCTTTTTTACGCTTAGAAATATCACGAAATACGGATATGACCACTGTTTTTCCTTGATGTTTGCTGATGCTACAGCTCATTTCCACCCACACACTTTTGCCATCATGACGTATCAAGCGCTCTTCGATGGTGCTGAGTTTTTTACTTGGGTTTTGCTGGAGGTTATCTATATGCTGGTTAATCGTTGCTTGAGAATCAGGGTGTATAAACTCCATGAGCGGAAGTTCGACAATGTCATGCTCGGAATCCCAAGCAAGTAATTCAAGCGAAGCAGGGTTGGCAAAAAGAATATGATCCAGATGGTGAATAATAACGGCTTCAGGTACGGCATGCATGAGCTGTTTATAATAATTTTCAGTATCTGTGGATATTTCAGGTGTATGTTTGATGTGATGTTGGGGTGATTCTCCAGAGAGATTTTTAATCACACAATCAAGGGTTAACAAGCCTTCTAGAGCGCCATATTCATTGATAATGACAAGCTGGCGAAGCTGATGCTCGAATAGAAAATCAAATGCTTTTTGTAGCGGCATGAAAAGCTCAAGTTTCGCCATTGTTTTGGATGGCACATGGCTTGCCTGTATGACTGAATGCGAATCAGTATGTTGCTGTTGAATGCGTGTCATGTCACCCTTGCTTAACACGCCTAGAGGCTTGTTATCCTGCATGACAATTGTTGTATTAAAATCTTGCTCATCCATAGCCTGATAGACATGCGAAAATGAGTCGCCCACTTGGGCAGTAGGGGCGTTTCGAAACAATATGTCAGCAATGCTTACAGTCATATATTTCGCTACCCTCCTACCTTTTATTTAGTTTATTATGATAAAAAAAATCAAGTAAAACAGACTGCTAGAATACTGTCAATTTTACTGTAAATCACTATAATAATTGTGTGTTTAGGTGATGAGAAATGATGCCATGTAAACCTCCAACGTTATAATAAATGTTAGAAATATGACTGTTGTATAAATGCATGAAAAAATGTGTGGTTCTTTTCGTGCTCCAATAACGCTACACTTGCCCAACTTCTATCCATTAAAGGTTTCTAGTCGCATGCAATCATATTATGTTACAACGCCAATTTATTATGTGAATGATGAGCCGCACTTGGGTCATATGTACACCACTATTGCTGCCGATGTGCTGGCACGCCATGAACGGTTGTCTAGTAAGGATGTTTTTTTCTTAACGGGTACGGATGAGCATGGTCAAAAAGTGCAGCAGGCAGCTGAAGCACGTGATATTGAACCGATTGCATTGGCAGATAAGGTTGTAGAGCGCTATGCAAGCCTGTGGCCTGAGCTTTCTATTTCCAATGATGACTTTATTCGTACCAGTTCAGAGCGACACCACAAAGCGGTGCAAGCCATGTGGCGACGTTTGGAAAATGCAGGCGCTATTTATAAAGACTTTTATGAAGATTGGTATTGTGTGCCTTGTGAAACGTATTGGACAGAAACCCAACTCAAAGAAGCTGAATGTTGGGAATCACATAGCTGCCCAGATTGTCAACGTGATGTCGAAAAAATTCAAGAAGAGTCCTATTTTTTCCGTTTAAGTGCCTTTCAAGATAAATTGATTGCTTATATCAAAGAGAACCCTGATTTTATTGCACCTGAATCGCGCCGTAATGAAGTATTGAGTTTTGTGGAAGGTGGTTTACGTGATTTATCTGTTTCCCGCACGACATTTTCATGGGGTATTCCTGTTCCTGGTGATGAAAAGCATGTGATTTATGTTTGGATTGATGCTTTAACGAATTACTTGTCAGCTGCTGGTTTTCCAGAGCAAGAAAATCCAAAGTATTGGCCTGCTGATGTGCAGTTGATTGGTAAAGATATTTTACGTTTTCATGCAGTCTATTGGTCTTGTATGTTGATGGCGGCTGATTTGCCTCTGCCCAAGCGTATTTTTGCGCATGGTTGGTGGACTGTAGAAGGTGAGAAAATGTCTAAGTCCAAGGGTAATGCATTGCGTCCTGCGGATTTGCTTGAGAAATATGATGCTGATGTATTGCGTTATTTTTTACTACGTGAAGTACCGTTCGGTCAAGATGGTGATTTTTCTTCTGAATCTTTAAAAAGCCGTTACAACTCTGAATTAGCCAATGATGTGGGTAATTTGCTGAATCGCTCGCTCGCCATGCTTAAAAAATATAATGGTAGTGTGTTGGGTGAGTGTGGCGAAGAGTTGGATATGGATCGAGCATTGATTGTTGATGTGAATGGTATGCAGTGTGATGTAGATGAACTGTTGAATCGTCAGGCATTTCATTTGGCACTGGAGCGTATCAATCAGGTTGTAAAACATGGTAATCGCTATGTGGAAGACAATGCTCCTTGGGGTTTGGCGAAAGTAGGGGATACAGCACGCTTGAATACTGTCTTATATCATTTGATAGAAACCTTGCGTTTGGTAGCCATTCAATTATCACCCTTTATGCCTGAAAAAATGGCAGGGATGTTAACCCAAATCCTCAATGAAGATGTAAACGTTGGTGATTTAAGATTGTTGGATTGTGCGGGTTGGGGACAATTAAAAGTAGGGCATACATGCCAGTCACCTGCACCAGTTTTTCCGAGAATGGAGTAATACAGGGTGCCTAAAAAACTTGCCCAACGTTGGATGCCGAATCATAAAACGATTCGGGAGCATAGATCGCTGCGTTGTTTTGGATGTTTGTTGCATGATAGTGCGCTTTGGCATTTAAGTAGGCATTCTCTCGCAAAAGCTTGTTTTGTCGGTTTATTTTGCGCGATGTTACCGATTCCCTTTCAAATGATAGTGGCGGCAGCAGGCGCGATTTGGTTGCGTGCCAATTTACCTATATCGGTCGCATTGGTTTGGTTGACCAATCCTTTGACCATGCCACCAATTTTTTATATTGCTTATAAGCTTGGTGGTTGGCTATTGCAGTTGCCTGAACAAGACTTCCACTTTGAAGCATCATGGGATTGGGCAATGCATAGTATGTTAATGATTTGGCAGCCTTTTTTATTGGGCTGCTTGGTGATGGGTTTATTGTCGGGACTATTGGGTTATGTTGCCATTCATTGGTCATGGCGTGTGACTGTGATGCGCCGCTGGAAAAATCGTCATAAGTCATGATACCAGCCGCTGATACACGTTTGGCGATTTTAACATCGCTTCATCAGCATAGTCACAATTCTTTTGAGATGAGTGAGATGGATTCAGCAACTTGGCTGCCTGTATCAGGTGGTAGTATCAATCAAACATTTCGGGTGTGTTTGGGCTCAAAATTACTGTTTGTGAAGCTTCATCAAGCCAAACATATATCCATGTTTGAAGCAGAATCCGCAGGTTTACAGGCTTTACGCGCGGCGAGAGTAATTCGTGTACCAGAGGTATATGCATGTGACTCTGATGATGAACATAGCTGGTTGATCATGGAGTATATCACACTAGGCTCACACAATAGCGTATCTGAAAAACTCTTTGCTCAACAGCTTGCTGCGATGCACCGCTGTATAGGTGAGTCATTTGGTTGGTTTCGTGATAACACCATTGGCTCCACACCACAAATCAACACCATATCAAAGGACTGGATAAGTTTTTATCGGGAACATCGTTTGGCTTATCAATTAAAGCTTGCTCAACAGCATGGTTTTACTATGAACTTGCAAGATAAGGGCGAGCGTTTGATGGCTGGCTTGCATGTATTTTTTAAAGGGGCTGATACACAGCCATCTTTATTACATGGTGATTTATGGTCTGGCAATCATGCTGTAGCCAGTGATGGGAACCCAGTGATATTTGATCCGGCAGTATATTATGGCGATAGAGAAAGCGATATTGCGATGACGGAACTATTTGGTGGGCTTTCGCGTGAGTTTTATGCTGCATATGATGCGGCTTATTCGCTGGATGCAGGTTATGAGGTTAGGAAAACACTTTATAACCTTTATCATATTTTGAACCATGCAAATTTGTTTGGTGGTTCTTATGTGCAACAAGCAGAAACTATGATGAATCAGTTATTGGCTGAATGTTAGGGCTATGTTATATATTTTAATCTTCTTCAATATTTAAGGCATGCACACAGTTTCTTCCTCGTTTCTTTGCTTTATAGAGAGCTTCATCGGCGAGCTGAACCAGTCTCATACCATCGATGAGTTGTTCTGCATTGAGTGTGGAGAGACCAATGGAAACGGTGATGTTTACACTGGGTGCTTCTGTGATACGAATGGATTGAATACTTTTTAAAATACGTTGTCCGATTTTTTCAGGAATACCTTTCGGCGCACCTTCATCAAAGGGTAGGAGTGCGACAAATTCATCACCACCAAAACGGGCAAGCGTATCATAGTTGCGCAGTGCATGTTGAATTTTATCTACAACGGCTTGTAAAACCTTATCACCGATTTGGTGACCATGTAGATCATTGATAGGTTTGAAATGATCTAAATCAAAGAACATGCAGCTTAGTTGCCCATCAGGTAAACGTTTGATGCGAGCAACCTCTTGTTCGAGGCGGCTATCGAAATAACGGCGGTTATAACTATTAGTCAGCACATCGTGAATAGCTTCTGCTTCAAGTCTTTGATGACCAGCTAAGGCTTTTAAGGTTAGTCGTAAATGCGTAGCTGCTACGGTCAACAGTTTTTTCTCGTCTTTTGAAATATTACCATCGAGTTGCATAAGCAGAACGGCTATCAGTGTGTTTTCATTAAAAAGTGGCATAGCAACTTCAAATTGATGATTGATCAACGGCACGGTTATAGCTGGCTTGAGTAACTCAAAATGTTGATGTTGTGTATCGCGTTGATCAAAATCTTGGAATCGATGCTGTAGTTCGCTAGCGAATTCAGGAGGCATCTTCTCAGGAATGCTTGTATCAAGAATACCAAAGCTTTGGCATTCATCTTCGTTGAGTATAAAAGCTAGAGATTTACGTGCTAGAAGACTGCTATGAATGCCGTGAATGGCATGTTGCAATATATCGCTTGCATGATTGTGCGATTCTAATTTGAGTGAAATATCTAACATGCTATCGAGCAAATCAAGACGGAAATTTTGTGCTTGGATAGTACCTCTATCTTTATAATAATGGCATACGATATCAAACAATAAGCGGGCGCTGTTACCTGAAATAACTTCAATATTCGGGCGTTTCTTCCATTTTTGAATGATAGCAGAAACACTGGTATGTCCTGTGACATCAATAATGATATCACCATCAAATTCAGCAATGCTGCTTTCTGTGCTGGTAGAGGTGGGAATATTGTAAGCGCGGGCTGCTTCTATCGCGGGAGCATTGGAATCGAGATCGACGATGCGATCAATGTATATTAAATCTTGGCAACGCTTGAAAATATTTAAGATAGCCAGACCACCCTGTCCACCACCAACGATGAGCACATGAATGTCACCTTTTTTGAGTTTGATGGTTGCGAATTCCTCTGGGCGTTTTTTCATATTGGCTCCAATGACGTTAGAGGTAACCCTATACTATATATCGGAATAAGTCGACTGCGCTTGATTTCATGTTCAATGCAAACAGGTGCGGCGGGGATATGATAACCCTGTATTTATGTTGATTCTTTCAGGCTTGCCAATACGGGTGCATGATCTGAAAACCATGAATCGGTATACACCTCTATATTCTCGAACTTTTTAGCGATTTCAGGTGTGGCGATATGATAATCAATGCGCCATCCCACGTTATTGGCTCGGGCTTGTCCGCGATTGGACCACCAAGAATACTGTTCTTTTTCAGGGTATAGCATTCGAAACGCATCCACAAAGCCGCTTTTATCAATGAGTGCATCCATCCAAGCACGTTCTTCAGGCAAGAAACCTGAATTTTTACGATTGCCACGCCAATTCTTTAAGTCAATTTCTTTATGACAGATATTCACATCAGCACAGAGAACCAATTCACGCCCTTCATCTTTTAAACGGTTAAATAATGGAAGAAAACGCTCCAAAAATGTCATTTTAATGGCTTGGCGCTCATTTGAGCTTGAGCCAGAAGGAAAATACACGCTCAGAATGCTGAGCTTACCAAAATCAGCCATCACAAAACGGCCTTCAGCATCCATATCACGCCAATCTACATCAGGGTCTATGCTTCCAAAACCAATATGCACAGCATCGGGTTCAGTTTTTGAATACAGTGCTACACCTGAATAGCCAGCCTTTTCCGCGATATGATAATAGCGATAATAATTTTTGAGTTTGGCTTCTTCAGGGACTTGTTCTTCTTTGGCTTTAAGCTCTTGAATACAAAGAATATCGATGTCTTGTGGAGCAAACCAATCCCAAAATCCTTTGCGTGTTGCGGCACGAATACCGTTCATATTGATGGTCATTATTTTCATGCAGAGATTATGCAGAGAAGTCACAGAAGTGCAAAAGAAGTCATTAATCTAAGCATCTATCATCATTGTAATGATATCATTATTAAGCAAACGTAGTAGCATTCGTGCTTGAGACAAAAGTTTTGTTGATTTACTACTTTTCGAGGTATTGAAATATTACTATTCTTTTAGCAATAGGCGCGGTCATTGTTGGTATTGCATTACTGGTTTGGAGCGCGGATCGCTTTGTCGATGGTGCCGCGGCAATAGCTAGAAATTGGCATGTACCACCGATGGTGATTGGTTTAACAATTGTCAGTCTTGGCACATCGTTGCCAGAAATGCTGGTTGCAATGATTGCAGCTTTGGATGGCAGTCGTGATCTTGGTATTGGTAATGTGCTGGGTTCAAATATTGCGAATGTTGCTTTGGTGCTTGGCATAACGGCTATGATTGTGCCTTTAACCATCAACTCCATAACGCTACGACGTGAAATACCAGTGTTGCTTTTGATAACCTTTCTTGCTTTTGCACTGATGGCTGACGGCACATTAAGCTTTATGGATGGCTTGGTATTGCTTGCAGGCTTGATATTGATGCTTGTTTGGATGGTACGAACGGCTTTACATGATAAGCGTGACCCATTGCTTCAGGAAATGATTGAAACTGTGCCAGAAAGCATGCCTATGAACAAAGCCGCGATGTGGTTTGTTATTGGCTTGCTCGTGCTTATTGCCAGTTCGCGTATGGTGGTGTGGGGCGCTGTAGAAATTGCTCATATTCTGGGCGTGAGCGACCTTGTTATTGGGCTCACTATTGTTGCGGTTGGTACCAGTTTACCAGAGTTGGTGGCTTCTATTGTCAGTGCTGTAAAAAATGAAGCGGACTTAGCGATTGGCAATGTTATTGGCTCAAATATGTTTAATTTATTGGCAGTATTGATGATGCCTGCATTGATTGAGCCTGGAGCCTTTTCTCCACAAGTTTTGTTGCGGGATTTTCCTATCATGCTGTTATTTACGCTTGCGCTGGTTGTCTTAACCATCGGTAAATCGCATAGTATTGGTAGGTTTAAAGGCGGTTTGTTGGTATCTGGTTTTGCTGGTTACCTATATCTTCTATATCTACAGGCATAGCTATTTATTCAGGCACAACGATATTCAGGCTACTTAGCAAATAATAGTAAGCGACGATAGTTAATATCCCAAGCCCTAAAACAACTAATGTTCGATATTTTAATCCATGACGATGCCTTTTTTCACACTCTTTATGCGATGCTACATCCATCATTTCATCGCCAAAAAATATGGATAGAAAGGTGCCCAAGGCGCTGATGATTAAAATACTCCAATATGGATAAGGCTCAGATAAAATATGTTTTAGTAGCTGGGTGAGAAAGGACATATCATATGTATCGGGCGTTGTTATCAACATGAATACATTAATACCTACAGCAACAAACCATAACACAGCTTGTGAGATTGCCATTTTAACTTTAAATAAGAGTCGAATTGGAAAGGCGAGGATAAAGCCCCCATCAGCAATAGGCGTACACAACACGAAAAAACTCCAAGTTAATAGCGAAACGCTAAAACCTGTTGATGCATCGTATTTCCAGCTCATGTATAGAAAATAAGCTACAAGAATGGATAAAAGTGCTATGAATTTTAACAAAGTTTCTTTGTGTGTTTCATGGCTATGGTGAAAATTCATAGCATGTGTTTTAATTTGAAACATCAATTTCTCCTTTATTGATGCAGCCCATCATGATGCCAAATGATTCAATTTATCTCTACCAGAAGCCCATAAAAAAGCCGATTTCATGCGTTGTAAAGTTGATAATTCTCTCGATTCTTCATATTTTAGAAAAAAACTATTAAATTGCTCAATCAAGTCGGTTAAAGGTTCTTTGCTATCTCTAGGGTAGGGGGGATGTCCACAATCTTCAAAATGCACGTCTGAGATATTGTCAGTAACCTGCATTTTTACGATTTTCTGACGATCAGCATAAAGCTCTGGTTCCCCTTCGGCACCCATAAAAATCAATGAGCGATTTTGCTCCAATAGCACATTCGCTTCAGCCATGTAGTTGGCATAGGGCGTATGAAAAAAACCATTGAGTTGCCCTTCGCATTGTATGGGGTTTAACAATCGCGCTACTGTATTGGCAAAGGAGCGCACACCAAGGCGTGGGCGCAGTTGATAAATACGATGCAGATTGGGCGATATTTCTGCTAAGTCCATATAAACCAAGCCATCATCTTGCATGATTTTATAAGCTTGTGTTAATGAGTTGGCGCGTTGAATGCTTTCTTTTTCAAGAATTTGCCAAGCGGTGATGCGACCTTCAATAGATTCCACACCATGTACAAATATAGGGATGCCTGCATCACGGCATTGCAATGCCGCAGCAAGATAGATATGAGCGGCGCGACGCTTGCCTGCGTAACATGGTAAGTCAACGGCGCTGGGCATGGCTTTGACTGTATCAAAGCTTGCGATGTGTTCACGACTGGCTTGGATAAAACCTGCCAATTCTGCGGATGTTTCACCTTTCATACGCTGGGCAATAAGAAATGCACCCAATTGCAGTAAGTCTGCGTCAGGCTTGAGCAATTCAGAGAAAATAAGCCGAGATTCTTCTTGGTTTAGGTGTTCGGAGCCATGTTTGCCACGCGCAACACGTTTAATGAACGCTGCAATATCAATAGGTTTACTCATGCCTGCGAATCACACCAATGACAATACCAAGAATCTGTAGCTCTTCATTTTTGATATAAATGGGTTGTAAATCAGGGTTGGCTGGTTGCAAACGAATACCGTCTTTTTCAATGTAGAATTTTTTCAGGGTTACACTATCACCATTGATCATGGCAACCACTGATTGTCCATTTTCCGCAGAATCGCGCTTTTCAACCACGATAATGTCGCCATCTTCAATATTATCATCAATCATGGAGTTGCCACGCACACGTAGGGCATAACTGGATTTTCTAACCATGCTGGCAGGCACAGATACACTTTCTTTGTATTCAAACAAATCCAGCGGCTGCCCCGCAGCAACTGTGCCGAGCAGTGGGATTTCTTGCATGGCTTCAGCTTCAATATCAACCATATCCAAGCCTTCTGGCAAGTTTTTTTCTATCCAAAGTGGACGGTCATTTTTCGGAATAAGCATGTGAATATCAGCCATAATTATTTCTTTCCCCATACATCTTTTGGAATACTACGTGGTGATGCTTTTTTACTGTGTTTTGCTGGTTGGGTTTCTTGTTTTTTATGCATAGGAATATCTGTATTTAGATAGATGCCATCGCTTTCCAAGCGAATAAACTTTTTCTTGTAAAGTGTGCCGATACTCTTCTTAAATAGCCCTTTACTGATACTTAAATAGCTAAAAATGTCTTCTGGCGAACTTTTGTCCGTTAAAGGCAAGAAATTTGAATTTTGCCTTAATTCTTCAAGAATGGTTTCAGCAGTATCATCGAGTTTTTTACGGGTGTTGAGATGCATGGCAACATCAATTTTGCCATCATCACGGATGTTTTTAATGTAACCGGTAAAACGTTCGCCACGTCTGATGGGTCGGCTAAGCCGTTGCTCATGTAGCAAACCCCAATGTGTATGATTGATAATCACTTTATGTCCCAAATCGGTTTTATTGGCATTGAGCAATGATACTTTTTCGCCAATTTTGAAATCTTCATCGCTATCTTGAAAAAGAAAACGATCCAACTTGGCAGATGCTGCAATGCGGCCACTTTGGTCATCAATATATAGATAAACAATATATGATTTACCTTCTTCCATAGGCGGCTTTTGCTGATTAAACGGAACCAGTAAATCCTTCATTAAACCCCAATTGAGAAATGCACCTGCTTTATTGGTGGCAATGCATTTGAGGTACGCACATTCGCCGACCATGGCATAGGGTGTGTCGGTGGTTGCAATCACACGATCTTCAGAATCATGGTAGAGGAATACATCAAGACTATCGCCGATTTTACAGCCTTGCGGCACATAACGTATGGGCAATAAAATTTCGCCAAGTTTTCCACCATCAAGGTAGAGACCAAAATCGACTTCTTTAACAATGGTGAGTGTATTGATATGTCCAATCATGGTTGGCGATTATTCACCATGAAGCAGATGAAGTACATGATGTGTTTATTGATGGAGGCAATCGTATGCTCTTCATTTCTTTTGCAAAAAAAAACGAAGCAAAGAAAGTCGCCCTATATATCTGCAAATTTCTTTATGCAATGCCACCAAAAGGGCGCGTGTTACTGCGCTTATTCCTTTTGACGACACTGCATAAAGGTCCAGTTATAACAGGGAGTGTCCCGTTGATAGGTTGTTACGCCATATCTTCTTCAGGGTTTGCACTGACCTTATGAATGGCTAAATCAGCACCCATAAATTCATCTTCTTCTGATAGGCGAAGTCCAATAGTGAACTTGATGATACCATAGACAAGAAAGCCAGCTACGATAGCGATGGTGACACCTGTGAGTGTACCAACCAGTTGTGCCATAAATGTTACGCCACCGGCACCGCCCATGCTAACTGTACCAAATATGCCTGCTGCAATACCACCCCAAAGTCCTGCGCCGCCATGCAGAGGAATCACCCCTAAAACATCGTCCAGCTTCATTTTGGTTTGAACAAATTCAAAGCCCAAAACAAAAACACTACCAGCAACGATGCCAATAATAAGTGCGCTGATAGGATGAACGATGTCTGAACCAGCGCAAATAGCGACCAGCCCAGCCAAGGCACCGTTATGAACAAAGCCTGGGTCATTTTTCCCAGTAACCAGTGCCGCAATAAGACCGCCGACCATGGCAAGTAATGAATTGATGGCAACAAGTCCAGATGCACTTTCCGGAGTTCCAGCACTCATCACGTTAAATCCAAACCAGCCCACACATAAAATCCATGAGCCCAGTGCTAAAAATGGGATATTAGAGGGTAAAATGGCATTGATGCGCCCATCTTTTGTGTAACGACCTTTACGTGCACCCAGCATATAAACAGCGCCCAAGGCTAAGAAACCACCCATGCTATGAACCACAACAGAGCCTGCAAAATCATGAAATTCAGCGCCGAAAGTAGCTTTTAGCCAAGCTTGATAGCCATAGTTTCCACTCCAAATAAGACCTTCAAAGAATGGGTAAATAAGGGCGACTATAAGTATTGTAGCCAACACATTGGGCCAAAAGCGAACGCGCTCTGTGATGCCTCCAGAAATAATTGCAGGAATAGCTGCTGCAAAGGTGAGTAAGAAAAAGAAATGTACCATTTCGTAACCGTTGGGATTGCCACCGATATTGTTTAATTCTGGTACAGGTACAAAAAAGGTAATGCCGTAAGCAACAGCAAAACCAACAAAGAAGTAGGCTACAGTCGAGAAACCGAAGTCTGAGATAACACGAACCAGTGCATTAACCTGATTTTTTTTACGTACAGTACCGACTTCAAGAAATGCAAAGCCTGCATGCATAGCGAGTACCATGGCGGCACCCATGGTGAGAAAAAATACGTCCATTAAGGGTCTCCTATATGATTGAGTGTGTTCTGTTTATGATAAAGCGTCGTTATCTTCTTCGCCTGTACGAATACGGATAGCACGTTCAATATCTGTAACAAAGATTTTACCATCACCAATTTTATCGGTGCGTGCAGCAGCAATAATAGCCTCAATAGCAGTATCAACTTGCTCCTTTGAAACAACGATTGAAACTTCTGTTTTAGGCACAAAATCCACATTGTATTCAGCGCCACGGTATAGTTCTGTATGCCCTTTTTGACGACCATGCCCACGAACTTCGCAAACGGTCATGCCATTGATGCCAGCTTCTAACAATGCATCTTTTACATCATCAAGCTTAAATGGCTTGATTACAGCAGTAATTTTTTTCATACCCTGCCTCCTATAGATTTGATAAAGAGGGGGCAGAATGACGAATAAATGCAAGAATGTCTAAATTGGTTAAAAGAGGGATAAAAAAAAGGAGGTAGCCATTGGCTACCTCCTCCTCTAGTTCTGTACTTTTTGTTGCCAGAGCGAGCTTTGCATGGGCTTATAGCTCTGGTTCGAAAAAGTAGTTCAGAATAGTGAAACTTATTTAGCAGATGTAGAAAACTCTGGGTAAGCTTCCAAACCACATTCGCCTACATCCAAGCCTTCGAACTCTTCTTCTTCAGATACACGAATGCCGAGAACAGCTTTGATAATCATCCAGACCACAAAACTTGTGACAAATACCCAAGCGAAGATAACGCCGATGCCCAATAATTGTGATGATAGAGCAGCATCAGGGTTGGTTAGGCATACTGCCAATAATCCCCAAACACCAACAACACCATGCACAGAAATTGCACCAACTGGATCATCCAATTTGATTTTGCTATCAATTATTACAATTGAAATCACTACAAGCACACCACCAATCGCACCGATTAAGGTTGCCATTTCAGGTGATGGGGTTAAAGGTTCAGCTGTAATTGAAACCAAACCAGCCAATGCACCATTCAGAGCCATGGTTAAATCAGCTTTTCCGAACCACAAACGAGCGACAATAAGAGCAGCGACACAACCGCCAGCAGCAGCCATATTGGTGTTTACAAAAACCATCGCAACAGCATTGGCTTCTTTAATATTGGAAACGATTAACTCAGAACCGCCGTTGAAACCGAACCAACCCATCCATAATATGAATGTACCTAACGTTGCTAGAGGTAAATTTGCACCAGGGATAGCTTGTATAGAACCGTCTTTGCCATATTTTCCCTTACGTGCGCCAAGCAAGATAACACCTGCCAAAGCCGCCGCTGCACCTGCCATATGAACCACACCAGAACCTGCAAAATCAAGGAAACCAGCTTTGTCTAGGAAGCCACCACCCCATTTCCACATGCCTTCGACTGGGTAGATAAAACCAGTGAAAACAATGGCAAAAACGAAGAACGCCCATAGTTTCATACGTTCAGCCACAGCACCTGATACAATTGACATCGCCGTTGCAACAAACACAACTTGGAAGAAGAAATCTGACAAGTTGGAGTAGTAAGGTGCATCTTCACCACCAGCCAATACAGTATCAGCAGCATTATCACCACCCAAACCAAAACTAAGACCTGGAATGATAGAAGAAACAGCATCACCATACATAATATTATAACCAACGACCATGAACATAATGCAAGCAATCGAATAAAGCACGATATTCTTGGTAAGAATTTCGGCAGTATTTTTAGAGCGGACAAGACCAGCTTCAAGCATTGAGAAACCAGCAGCCATCCACATAACGAATGCGCCCATCACCAAGAAATAAAAGGTGTCGAGTGCGTATTTAACTTGGAGAATATCTCCTGTAACTTGTTCCATGTTGTATCTCCCTATTAAGACAATGCGTCCGTGTCTTCTTCACCCGTACGGATGCGAATAACACGATCTATATTGCTTATAAAAATTTTACCGTCGCCAACTTTATCTGTGCGAGCAGTTTTTATGATGGTATCAACCACAGCATCGACTTGGTCGGCTGGAACGGCTGTTTTAATTTCAGTTTTAGGTACAAAATCGACATTGTATTCAGCACCGCGATACAATTCTGTATGACCTTTTTGGCGACCGTAGCCGCGCACTTCTGTGATGGTTAAGCCAGTAATACCAGCATCAGTAAGTGCATCTTTGACATCATCAAGCTTGAACGGTTTGATGATTGCAGTGATCATTTTCATAGCTTTCTCCCTTGTTAAATATAATTTTTATTAAATCTGGGTTGTAAAAAATGAGGGGGGGATATTGCTATTCCCCCTCAAATTGAAACCATTAGTATGCGAAGTTTAATCCCGCAACGACTTCATTTTTTGCTGTAACGCCATAAATTGAGCGATTGCCTGCTGCATCTTTACCAATCACTGGTACAGTTGCAGTAAGAGAAGGTGTCATTGTCATACCAGCAACTTCAATATCTTTGCTAACGCCTATTGTTACTAGATTAAAACCATTTTTAAACTGGCTTGTTGTAGGGCGGTTAACCGTATCTTTTTTCCAGTTGGCGTAAGAAATTGACCCTGAAATATCAAAGTTTTTGATAGAAGTTGATAGACCAATATCTACCCAAGTATCACCTCTAAGGTATGCATTATTGTAGCTATCTTTGACATTATAATAAGCGGTTACAGATAGAGGGCCATATGCCAAACCAGCATAAACTTCTGGGAAGTTGGAAGCAGAATCATAAAGGTAGGTATAACCAATAGCGCCAACTGAATAATCAAGACCGCTATCACCAAAACTATTTGAATAATCAAGTGTCCAGTCAAATTCGACAACATCACGACCGCCAAATTGGGGGGCTGAAGATGGATAGTCGTTAGAAAACCATACTGATGCGGATAAGCCGTCAATGCCTGCACTAAAATCGCCTTGTATGGCAGCTTTGCCAGTTGTTTGTGTTACACCACGCCAGACATATTGGCTGACAACACCCATGTCTCCAGATAATTCTAAATCACCAGCTTGTGCAGGTGTAATCGAGGCGGTAAAACCTAGCCCCATTAATACTGTAAGTGTATAACGAATAGTCTTGTTCACAAGAATATTCCTCCTTTGTTGAAATATTTATAATATCCAAAAAAGGATAAGATACTTCTGTATAAACAATCTATATGCCAAATAGTTATGATGTTTATTTATTTCCCTTAACATATTGAAATATAATGATAAATATTTATTTTTATAGGTATCTATGTTTTTTTGAATAAGCTTTTTCTGTATTTAATGATTAAATAATAGTCTTTAAAAGATTAAATAATAGGCATAAATAAATAATGAATGGCAAATGTGCTTAAAGTGCCAACTGTGTTGGTGGCGAATTTGGTTTTTATCGTTATGGTTCGCTTTATGATATCAGATTGAGTTTTATATATTAGAATTTAAGTAGTGAAGGAGATTGTTTTAATGGCGCATTTTGAGTTTGCCCCTTGGGGAATGTTTTTTGCAGGCGTGATGTATGTGATTGGCAATGGTGTGTGGGCGAATCATCTCGTGCGCGAACGGCGCTGGTTGGGTTGGGTGTTGTGGGTATTGTCAGGTGTTGGTTTGCTGTTTTTGGCGGCCATGTTTGAAATGCGCTTAGATACAACATCGGAGCTTGGTGTTTGGCAGCGTTTAACCTCGGTTGATATGGAAAATCATTGGATTGCATTAACTTTATTTGCGTTGATGTCTGTGCCTGGTGCGACATGTGTTTTGTTAAAGCAAAATGTTCGTTGGACGCGGGCGGCATTGGTGTTGCCAGCGCTATTGGTGTTTATTCCTTTGGGTCAGCAGCTAGCAAACCCAAATGATAGTTATACTGCATTGAGCTTGGGTGTTGCATTGGCAGTTTCAGGTGTGATGTTGATGTGGCAAATGGTGTTGGACTGCGAGCCAAAAGAAGCTTCAAAGGGCAATGTGGCCGCATGAAACATGCAACCTCTCGTGCTGATACTCTGATTGAAGCGCTGCCATACTTGCAGCGTTTTTCCGGTCAGACCATTGTCATTAAATATGGTGGCAATGCCATGGTTGAAGAGAGTCTAAAATCTAGTTTTGCTATGGATATTACCTTACTTAAGCAGGTGGGTATCAACCCTGTGATTGTGCATGGTGGTGGCCCGCAAATTGGTCAGGTATTGGGGCAAGTAGGGAAAGAAGCTAGGTTTATTGATGGTATGCGGGTGACTGATAGTGAAACCATGGATGTGGTTGAAATGGTGTTGGCAGGTCGTGTGAATAAAGAAATTGTTGCCAGCATCAATCGTGCTGGTGGTAAGGCGGTTGGTTTATCAGGTAAAGATGGCGGCTTGATTTGTGCGCGGAAAATGACGTTAAAAAAGAACGCGCCTGAATTGGATGTGCCTGAAATTATTGATCTTGGGCATGTTGGACAGGTACATAAGATTCATACGGGTATTTTAAGCCTTTTGGAGCAAGATAAGTTTGTGCCAGTGATTGCGCCTGTGGGTTACCATAAAGCGGAAGGGCAAAGCTATAATATCAACGCTGATTTGGTGGCGGGTGCTATTGCCGAAGCTTTGGGTGCAGAAAAACTAATTTTGCTAACCGATGTGGCTGGTGTGTTGGATGCGGATAAACAATTGTGCTCAAGTTTCACA
Organism: uncultured Pseudomonadota bacterium; assembly: GCA_913055645.1. Lineage (GTDB taxonomy): Bacteria > Pseudomonadota > Zetaproteobacteria > Mariprofundales > Mariprofundaceae. The sequence continues at coordinate 28,383 of CAJXLC010000001.1, forward strand.
GCTGAAAAGGCACGCTCGTGGATTGCTGAGGGTGTGATTGCTGGCGGCATGATTCCAAAGGTGAATTGCTGCTTGGATGCCGTGGACGGTGGTGTTGGTCGAGCTCATATTATTGATGGTCGGGTGCCGCATGCGCTTATTTTGGAGATGTTTACTGATGAAGGTGTAGGGACAGTCTTTGCTGCGTAAATAAGCTGGGCTGTTTGTATGGTGTTGGTTTTTATAATATTTGGAGGATGGGATGATACGTTTACTTTCAATAGTGATGATGATGTTTTTTTTAAGTGTCGGCTATATTGATAATAGCTATGCTCATTCTGATCACGAACATGATAAGTATGAGCAAGAGCACGAAAAACATGATAGTGACCGTCATGATAAATACGAGCGTGAGTCTGGCCATGAGCAGGATGAGCATTCACAGCGTGCTTCACACCGTCAAGATGCAGTCAGTCAGAGCCTTGATGCTGTAGGTAATGGTGTTGACAAGACTGCTCGTAAAATTAAACAAGCCAAGGAGTGGTGGCAGTTCTGGTAAGTTAAAAGCCTCTTAATTTTGCTTGTTTTGCTTTATTTTGGTGCTTCTTTGAAGCGTATATTGTGTATGTTTGTAGGGGGTGTAAAGCTATTGTTGCATAGAATTCTTGCGTGTTAAGGTGATTGTCGGTAGAAAGCGCGACACTTCGCACACTGCCCTTCCATTGTGCTTGTTGTTTTATGTTTAAAATAAACAAGTTTTGGGTGGTGGAGGATTAACAACTGGAGGACTTTATGTCTCAATATACTATGAAACAGCTGCTAGAAGCAGGTGTTCACTTTGGTCATCAGACCCGTCGCTGGAACCCTAAAATGGCACCGTACATTTTTGGTCAACGTAATGGCATTCACATCGTTGATTTGCAAAAAACATTGCGTATGGCAAATGAAGCCTATTCATTTATGCGTGAGTTGGCTGCTGCAGGTGGTCAGGTTTTGTTCGTGGGAACAAAGCGTCAAGCACGTGAAGCGATTAAAGAAGAATCATTGCGCGCTGGTCAATATTTTGTAAATCACCGTTGGTTGGGTGGTACATTGACCAACTTCCAAACTGTTCAGCAATCTGTTCGCAAGATGAAAGATTTGCAGCGTCAGAAAGAAGAAGGCGTGTTTGAACTGCTAACCAAAAAAGAAGCATTACAGAAACAGCGTGCTTTGGATAAATTGGAGCGTTCATTGGGCGGTATCAAGGATATGTTAAACCTTCCTGATTGCTTGTTCGTGATGGATGTTCGCAAAGAAGAGTTGGCTGTAAAAGAAGCTAAAATCTTGGGCATTCCTGTGGTTGCTGTTGTTGATACTAATTGTGATCCAAGTGGTATTGATTATATCATTCCTGGTAATGATGATGCGATTCGTGCCGTGCGTTTGTTTTGTAATAAAACTGCAGATGCAATTATTGATGGTGCAGAAGCATTTAAAATTGAAAATGCAGAAGATGGCGAAGATATTGTTGAAGCCATGACACATGCTGCTGAAGAAGCTGAAGCCACAGAAGTTGAAACAGCAGAAGCTGCAACAACTGAAGTTGCAGATGAAACTGCGACGGACAAAGCTGCTTAATAATTTTGGGGCGGCTTATGTCGCCCTTTTTATTTTTAAATATAGATAACTAGAATGATATTGGAATTGGAGGATAGGTCATGGCCAAGATTACGGCTGCTGATGTAAAGAAACTGCGCGAAGCTACTGGCGCTGGTATGATGGATTGTAAAAAAGCATTGAATGAGGTTGATGGTAACCATGATGCTGCTGTGGACTTTTTGCGTAAAAAAGGTTTGGCTGCTGCTTCTAAGAAAGCGGGTCGTGTAGCAGCAGAAGGTGTTGTTGCAACTGCAACGCAAGGTAATGCTTCTGTTGTTTTGGAAGTAAATGCAGAAACTGATTTTGTCAGTAAAAACGAGCAGTTTGTAGCGTTTGTTGATGCGTTAAATGCATTGATTTTGGACAAACGTCCTGCTGATGTAGATGCTTTGAAAGCATTGCCATTTGATGGTGGATTAAATGTTGAACAAGCATTGTCACAATTGATTGCTACTATTGGCGAAAATATGAGTATTCGTCGTTTTGCAGTGCTTGAAAGTGATGGTGCGACTGCGTCATATATTCATGGCGCTGGTAAAATTGGTGTGTTGGTTGCGATTGATGGTGATTCAAATGATGCCTTGCAAGAGGTTGCGCGTGGCGTAGCGATGCATGTGGCTGCTGTGAATCCGATGTTTATATCACGTGGTGAAGTGACGGAAGATGCCGTTGAACGTGAACGCAAAGTGTTAACAGACCGTGCTTTAGCAAGTGGTAAGCCTGCTGCGATTGTTGAAAAAATCGTAACAGGTCAAATGAATAAATTTTATTCTGAAAACTGTTTGTTGGATCAAGAATTTGTTATGGATACTGATACAACGGTTGCTAAGGCAATTAAGGCTGTTCAAGCGGATGCTGAGCTTGTGGGTATGGTTCGTTTCGGTTTGGGCGAAGGCATTGAAAAAGAAGAAAATGATTTTGCTGCCGAAGTTGCTGCACAGGTTAACGGTTAAGCAGAGTTTCTGATGATACAAATCGCCAAGGAGGTTTCAACAATGCCAAGTGAAAATAAATATAAACGTGTGTTGTTGAAGCTTTCTGGTGAAGTGTTGATGGGTGACGGTGCGTATGGCATTGAGCCTGATACGATTAACCGTTTGGCTGCTGAGTTGATTGAAGTGACAGCCAGTGGTGTTGAACTCTCCATCGTGATTGGTGGTGGTAATATATTTCGTGGTAATATGGGTACTGCTTCGGGCATGGATAGAGCCAGTGCGGACTATATGGGTATGATGGCAACAGTCATGAATGCCATTGGTTTGCAAGATGCGTTAGAAAGACAGGGTGCAAATGTCCGTGTGATTTCAGCATTACATATCAAAGAGGTTGCCGAACCATATATTCGTCGCCGCGCAGTGCGCCATTTGGAAAAAGGACGTATTCTTATTTTTGCTGCGGGTACGGGCAATCCATATTTTACAACTGATACTGCGGCAAGTTTGCGTGCAATGGAAATTCAAGCTGATGTGGTGTTGAAAGGCACTAAGGTGAGTGGTGTGTACACGGCTGATCCGATGAAAGACCCTGATGCAATGCGCTATGATACATTGACGTTCACTGAAGCTTTAACCAAACAATTGGGTGTGATGGATGCGACAGCATTATCATTGTGCCGTGATAATAATATGCCGATTGTTGTTTTTGATGTAACAAAATCTGGAGAAATGCTCAAGGCTGTTGCTGGTGAAGCTGTGGGGACGTTGGTGAAAGAGGGGTAAATATGTTTGCTGCTATTGAAACACGTATGGAAAAAACAATCGCTTCTTTGAAATCGGAGTTGGCGACGATTCGCACAGGACGTGCCAATGCGGCACTGCTTGATCATGTGCGTGTATCGTATTATGGCTCGGATGTGCCAGTAAGTCAGATTGGTAATATCTCTGTTCCAGAGCCGAGAATGTTACTGGTTTCACCTTGGGAAAAAACAGCCTTGGCTGATCTTGAGAAAGCAATCTTAGCATCGGATCTTGGTTTGAATCCAAGTAATGATGGTGAGGTCATTCGCATTATCTTGCCAGAGCTAACGGAAGAGCGCCGTAAAGACTTGGTCAGGCAGGTGAAACAAGTGGGTGAAAAAGCCAAAGTTTCTGTGCGTAATATCCGTCGTGATGCGAATGATACGGTGAAAAAACAGGGTAAAGAAGACTCATTGCCTGAAGATGAGACCAAGCGTATGCAAGATAAAATACAAAAGATTACAGATCGCTTCATTGCAGAAGTTGATGCGGTTGTAGAACATAAAGAAAAAGACATTTTAACTGTTTAATGGGTTTATCCATGACAGACGAGGGTAATACTTTACCTCAACATGTTGCTATTATTATGGATGGCAATGGTCGCTGGGCAAAAGCTCAGGGTTTATCGCGCGTGGAAGGGCATAGAAAAGGTGCTGGTCGTGTGCGAGATGTGGTTGAGTGGGCATCCGATGCTGGAGTCAAACAAGTTTCTTTGTATGCATTCTCAACGGAGAATTGGAAACGTCCCAAATCAGAAGTTACAGCTTTGATGACCTTGATGGCAACGCTTCTGCCTTTGGAAATAAAACGTATGAATGAGAGAGGCGCACGCCTCTTGACCTTGGGTGATACGTCTAAATTGCCTTGGATTGCGCGTAAAGCTTTGGATAAAACATGTAAAGCGACTGAAAATAACAGTAATATTGATGTGATTTTATGTTTAAATTATGGCGGGCATCAGGAAATTCTTGAAGGTGTTAAGCAATTTTGCGCATCATTTCATGATGATATATCGAAAACTGAGGCTTTAAAGCATTTGAATGAAGACATGTTTCGTTCGTTATTGGGTCGTGATCATATTTTGCCTGTGGATTTATTGATTCGGACAGGTGGTGAGCGACGCATATCTAATTTTCATCTTTGGGATGCGGCTTATGCTGAATTGTATTTTACAGATCGTCTTTGGCCTGAATATAATAAAACGGATTTTCATGCAGCCTTGGATGATTTTGCTTCTCGCGAACGACGTTTTGGCAGAACGAGTGAACAGCTAAAGGGTGAGATCGAAGATGAATGAATTAACGTTGCGCATCATCACGGCTAGTATTTTATTCGCAGGTGCTGTGGGCTGGTTGTTTTATTTGCCGCCATTTTGGTTTGATATTGTATTGGGCTTGATTGCTGTGGCGGCAACAGTGGAGTTGTTGCGCATGGTTGCTATTGAACACCGTACAAGTTATGGACTGGTTGCGATGCTGGTATGGGTATTGTTGGTCTCTGGGCATGGTGCTTGGGTCATGTTATCGACAGCGTGGATTGTATTGATGGTTGGGTGGTTATTCTTATTGATAATATATGCAAAAAGTGGTGAGTTAGAAACTGAGTTTCGCAAATTGGCTTATGCCCAATGGATGATGATTTGGTTGAGCTTGTTTGTACTTGTGATGATGCAATTGCATGCACGTGTGGATGGCATCATCTTTATTGCAGGTGCCTGTGCAGGTGTTTGGGCTGCTGATATTGCGGCATACTTTACAGGCAAGACTTGGGGAAATCGCAAATTATGTCCTGTGGTAAGTCCAGGTAAAACATTGGAAGGTTTGGCTGGTGGTGTTGTGGTAGGGGTTGCAACAGCCATGTTTATTTGGTTGTCTTGGATAGAGATGTCATTTGGTTTTGCATTATTGTTAGGAATTGTACTGGTGTTTTGTGCCGTATTGGGTGACTTGGCAGAATCAACCTTAAAACGAGCCGTTGGCGTGAAAGATAGTGGTAATATGTTGCCTGGGCATGGTGGATTATTAGACCGTGTTGATGCATTGCTTCCAGCTATACCTGCGACAGGGCTCATTTGGATGGTATTCGTATGACCCAAAAGAAAATGAAACTAACCATTTTAGGGGCAACAGGCTCGATTGGCGCAAGCACAGCAGACGTGATGTTGCGTCATCCTGATAAGTTTGAAGCTTATGCCTTGGTTGGACATCGTAATAGTTCACGCATGTTGGAGTTGGCAGAGCAATTAAAGCCTACAATTGTGATTATGACTGATGAAGATGCGGTTACTGAATTAAAGGGTAAGCTGCCTCAAGGTGTAGCGTTGCAAGAGGGTATGGATGCAGCGATTGCTGCAGCATCGGAAACTTCAGTTGATATGGTCATGGCAGCAATGGTGGGCTCGGCTGGTTTACCAGCAGCCTTGGCAGCGGTGCATGCTGGTAAACGTGTAGGCTTGGCAAATAAAGAGTGTTTGGTAACCGCAGGTCGTATTTTTATGCAGGCTGCCAAGGATTACGGTGCGGATGTGGTGCCTGTGGACTCTGAGCATGCGGCTGTGCATCAAGCCTTGGTGGGTCATGACCATGGTTCGATTACACGTATTATTTTAACCGCTTCTGGCGGACCTTTTCGTGACCGTGAACCTGCGAGTTTGGTGAATGTGACACCCGAAGAGGCTATTGCCCATCCGAATTGGAGCATGGGTGCAAAAATCAGTGTGGATTCTGCCACCATGATGAATAAAGCCTTGGAATTGGTTGAAGCACATTGGTTATTTGATATGCCTGCGGATAAATTATCTGCCATTATTCATCCGCAAAGTATTGTGCATGGCATGGTAGAATACCGTGATGGTTCGGTTTTGGCACAATTGGCAGAGCCCGATATGCGTTCTCCCATTGCCTATGCTTTGCAGATAGGTGAACGATTGGATGCTGGTATTTCTTGGCTTGATTTGGCAAAAACAGGGCGTTTGGATTTTCAGGCGGTGGATATAGAGCACTTTCCTGCGATGCGTTTGGTGCAAACAGTGATGCAGGGTAATGATACATTGGCAATCAGTATGAACGCCGCCAATGAAGTTGCTAATCAAGCATTTCGTGACCGTAAGCTTGGTTTTATGGATATTGTGCATACGGTTGAGGAAGTTTTGGAAAAGGTGAAAAATATACCCGTTGATAATCTTGATGATGTTTGGGTGCATGACCGTGAAGCGCGCCGTTTAGCGCAGGAGATAATTGTTTTATGATGGAAACATTACATACGGCCTTAGCCTTTATTTTTGCTATCGCATTGCTTGTTGCAGTGCATGAATATGGTCATTTTATTGTCGCACGAAAGTTGGGTATTCATGTTGAAAAGTTCTCGATTGGTTTTGGACCTGCGCTTTTTTCATGGCGAGGTAAAGATGGCGAAGTTGAATATATTATTGCAGCGATTCCTTTAGGTGGTTATGTGAAAATGCTGGGTGAAAACCCCGATGAGCAGGGTGAGGAACAAGCAACTGAATTGTCGGATGCAGAGTTGGCGCGTGCCTATCATGTTCAGCCCATTTGGAAACGTGCATCGGTTGCGGTTGCTGGTCCGTTGTTCAATTTCATCTTTGCTATTGTTGCATATATGTTGGTGGGTTGGTTAGGACAAACCGTGATGCCTGCGGTTGTGGGTAATGTTGCACCGAGTTCGATTGCTGAGAGAGCGGGTTTGATACAGGGTGATGTGCTTAAAGCTGTCAATGCTAAACAAGTTGTATCATGGCAGCAATTTGAGGAATCACTTAAAGATACGGTTGGTGCAGAAGTAAATATTACCTATGTACGAGATGGCGCCTCATATTCAGTGAATATGCCGGTCAAAGAGTTTAAGCAAGATGCTTTGTTGGTTAACGTCGCAGAGGATGGTTTGGGACTTAGCTTAGGCACGCAGGTTTTTGTAGATTCGGTTATTCCGAATTCTCCTGCAGAGCAAGCTGGATTGATAAAAGGCGATCAAATCACTCAATTTGATGGGCACGATATTGGCTCAACACGTGAGCTTATTCGAAGTATTCAAGAGCATACGGGGAAATCTTTGACCTTGGGCATATTGCGTGCCAATACGCATTTACAGTTAGCAGTAACACCCAAGGCTGAAAGCAATCATGGTGTGGGCAGGATGGGTGTTCATTTGATGTCCAAGCCTTTATCTGAGGCAATCATATACCGTATGGGTGTATGGGAAGGGGTATCATACGGCTTTACCCGCACAGCGGAAATGACAGTGTTAACGGTTCAAGTATTGGGTAAGATGGTTACATCGGCGATTTCACCTGATAATTTAGGTGGACCTATTGCGATTGCGCAGTTGGCTGGGCGCACTGCAGATTTGGGAGTAGCTGCATTTATTACCTTTTTGGCGTTAATTTCTGTCAATCTTGGCGTGCTGAATTTATTGCCAATTCCTGTATTGGATGGTGGGCATTTGGTTTATTTAGCTATAGAAAAAGTGCGTGGAAAGCCATTGTCTATAGCAGTACTGGAGCGTATGCAGTTGTTAGGTGTTTTATTGATTGGTGTATTAATGATATTTGCTTTTTATAATGATTTAATGCGGTTATTTAGGGGTTAAGAATGAGAATGAAACGTGTGCAATGGCTGTTGTTGAGCCTGCTGGTCTTATTGGGGAATGCCCCTGTAGAAGCCTTAGCGAAAGGTTTGTCATCGAGTGTATTGCTTGGAAAGCCTATCAAAAGTATTGAAGTAGAAGGAAACCGCTATATTGAAAAAGCTGCTTTGTTGGCGGGGCTTAAGAGTAAGGTGGGAGATGCATTTAATCGACGGACTTTGAGTCGAGATATTCAAAAATTATATGCTTCAGGCAGCTATGCTGATTTAAAAGTGTTGGGTGAACCGCAGGGTAAGGGTGTGAAACTTATCTTTCATGTCCAAGAAAACCCTTTTATTACGGACTATCATATGGATGGTAATGAAGAAGTTACCTATAAGGATCTGAAGCATAAGCTGAAGCTAAAAGAAGGGGTGATCTTTAGTGAGGCAAAGCTACGTTCGGATATCAATACGATTCGCAAAGGTTATGTGAAAAAGGGCTATTATCAGCTAAGAGTGAAAGCTGATAAAAAGTTACTTGCTGATGGTGGCATGAGACTAACTATGCATGTGATTGAAGGCGAAAAAACACATATTCGACAAATTCGTTTTATTGGTAATCACGCATTTTCGGATGCGGAGTTGTCAGATAAGGTATCTGCTTCTGTTTCTGGCTTAATTCCATGGTTTAGTAATAAAGATGTGATTGATACCAAGAAATTTGCTAATGATGCGCAAATGTTGGTTGAATTTTATCAAAACCATGGTTTTCTAGACGTAAATGTGGAATCAGCACAGCTCTCATTAACACCCGATAAGGAGTCATTTTATTTAACATTTGCTCTGCATGAAGGGCCTATTTATCATGTAAGCAAGCTTGATATTCAAGGTGATATGGTTCCTTCACGTGAAAAATTGTTGAAAGCGATTACGATGGAAAAAGGGCAAGTATATTCTGTCAGTGATTTGCGAGATACGATTCAGGCAATGTCATTGCTTGTTGGGGATGAAGGGTATGCGTTTAATAATGTAACCCCATTGTTTAAGCGCAATGTAAGTGACCATACGGTGGCGATTACCTTTGATGTTGAAAAAGGACGTGAAGTTTATATCGAACGCATTGAAATTGAGGGCAATAGTGAAACTGATGGTAATGTCATCCGTAGAGAAATGCGAGTGGATGAATCTCAACGTTACTCTGCAACAGGCATGCAACAGAGTAAAAAAGCACTGACGCGATTACCCATGCTGAAAGATGTTCGCGTTTCTATACCACGAGGTAGCGCTGATGATCGTGTGGATGCAAAGATTAACGTTGAAGAAGAAAAAACAGGTTCAATTACTTTTGGTATGGGTTATTCTCAGCTTCAAAAAATCATATTTCGTGTTAAAACAAGCCAAAAGAATTTGTTCGGTAAGGGATATAGCGGTGATTTAACGGCAGATGTTGGTAAGGTAACACAAAACTTTAATGCCAGTCTTACCGATCCATATTTTATGGATACCAATGTTGCAGCAACGATTAATCTTAACAAAACGCAAACGAAACTGAACAATACATCAGTAGTGAACCTTTATACACAAAATAACTTTGGCGGTGGTTTTAATTTTGCTATACCAATCACCGAGCCTGTTGATTATAACATTGGTTATCAATATACCAACTCTAATTTAACCGATATTAGCTCTGCAGCATCATTCTTGTTGCGTTCTCAAGCAGGTCGGCAGACAACAAGTGAGCTCACACAGTCGCTTTCCTATGATACTCGGGATAAATTTGTTGCAACAACAAGTGGCGTTATTGACACTGTCAGCTTAGGTGTGGCTAGTCTTGGAGGAAAAAATAGATTTTGGGAAGTTGGAGCTAGTCTAAACGGCTACTTGCCTTTAAGTGATAACTTTGTTTTGAATGGTTCTTTGGCAGGGAAAATGATTCAGGATTACTCAGGCATCAATATACCCATTTATCGACGTTACTCATTGGGTGGAATTGGTTCAATGCGTGGTTTTGATTATTATGGCATTTCTTTGCGTGATCCTACAACAGGAGACCCTCTTGGAGGAAATAAACAGTTAACAAGTTCTTTGAACCTTTTCTTTCCTATTCCGTATGTGCAAACATCGGGAGTTCGTGGTGTGGTATTTGCCGATATGGGGACGGTATGGGGCACGGAAAAGACCACGAATGTTTCGGCAAAATTAGCGACTTCGAACATCCGTGTTTCTGCAGGGATTGGTCTTGAATGGATTTCACCAGTTGGGCCGATTACCATAGCTTGGGGTAAAGCTTTGCGTAAGAAATCTGGTGATAACCTTCGTAGTGTCCAGTTTGCTTTGGGTCGTTCATTTTAGGTGCTTCATAGTTCATATATTCAAAGGATTGTCGCCAGTTTGCTCTGGTTATTTTTTGGAGGAGGACTATGCTGCTGAAAGAAAGAATAATTATTGATACGGATTTAGCTTTGGAAGTTATTACTGATATTTTCAAGCGTCTTGAATATAAGGAAACTTTATGAATCAATCATGCCAACTCTCAGATATTATAAAGCTAGTAGATGGTTCCTTGCACGGTGTCTCTGCAGATGGGTGTGTTTCATCTTTGAATACACTAATCGATGCACGAAATGATGAGTTATCATTTTTATCAAATATACGGTATAAGGCTGACTTATCTGCAACCCACGCTTTAGCTGTACTTATGACTGAATCATTATTCGACGAATTAAAGCCGAATCATTGTGGTGTTATCGTAGTGAAAGATCCTTATTTGGCTTTTGCACAAGTACAACGTTATTTTTATCCTCAAGCAAAGAGCAGTGGGATGCGCCATGAATCTGCAAGTATTGATGCATCAACAATCATCGCTGCGGATGTTGATATTGGTGCTGGTTGTGTTATTGAAGCTGATGTTGAAATCGACTCAGGAACACGTATTGCAGCTGGATGCTTAATCGGTAAGGGAGTGAAAATAGGCAAAGATTGTCTGTTGCATGCAGGTGTTAAGGTTCAAGAAGGCTGTGTATTGTATAATCGTGTTATTTTACAAGCAGGCGCGGTTATTGGTTCAGATGGGTTTGGTTATGCTTGGAGTGGTAAAGAGCATTTGAAAATTCCGCAGGTTGGACGCGTTGTTTTACATGATGATGTAGAGATTGGTGCCAATACGTGTATTGATCGTGGTGCTTTGGGTGATACAGTTATCCAACAAGGGGTTAAATTGGATAACCTCATTCAAATTGGACATAATGTTGAAGTTGGTGCTTTGACTGTAATGGCGAGTCAGGTTGGTATTTCAGGTTCGACAACGATTGGTAAAGGTTGCCAAATTGGTGGGCAAGTAGGAACTGCGGGACACTTGAAAGTCGGTGATGGTTGTCAATTGGCTGCGCGAACGGGCGTTGTGAGTGATTTAGAAGAAGGGGGTATTTATGCAGGTATGCCTGCGATGCCTCATCGGCTATGGCTTAAAACATCTGCCTTAACGGCACGGTTGCCAGAAATTTGGAAAAAAACAAAAAATATAAAGTAGGTGGCTATTATGTCTAGAATAAATATTGATGAAATTATGAGTTATCTTCCCCATCGGTATCCATTTTTATTGGTGGACAAGGTATTGGCTTTTGAAGAAGGAGTTTCAATACGTGCATTGAAAAATGTTACCGTGAATGAGCCACATTTTACAGGGCATTTCCCTGATTTTCCTGTGATGCCTGGCGTTTTAATTGTTGAAGCAATGGCTCAGGTGGGTGGTATACTGGCATTTCAATCAGAATCAAAAGATCAAGAGTTCTTGGTATATTTTACAGGTATTGATGGGGTTCGTTTCCGCAAACCTGTGCGACCAGGTGATCAATTGATCTTCGAGATGACATGTTTACGTCGCCGTGGTCATATGTGGAAATTTAAGGGTGAAGCATTTGTGGATGGTGAATTGGTTTGTTCTGGCACGTTGATGGCAACAATGATGCCAAAGGATGAGGCATGAGTGTTTCTATTCACCCCAGTGCGGTGGTCTCGGATAAAGCAGACTTGGGTGAGGATGTTCGTGTAGGACCATTTTGTGTCATTGATGAGCATGTTCGTGTAGGTGATGGAACAGAACTCATCTCACATGTTGTATTAAGTGGGCATACAACACTGGGAAAGAACAATCGTATTTTTCCTTTTGCGAGTTTGGGGCATGAGCCGCAAGATTTAAAGTATCATGGGGAACCTTCTGAAGTTGTGGTGGGAGATGGCAATACCATTCGTGAAAATGTAACCATTAACCCAGGCACTGAGGGTGGCGGCATGATGACGCGCATGGGGAATAATAACTTATTGATGGCATATTCACATGTGGCACATGATTGTGCGCTGGGTAATGATATTGTGATGGCAAACTGTGCGACATTGGCAGGTCATGTGCATGTGGATGATGGGGCGATTATTGGTGGTATGTCGGCTATTCATCAGTTCTTGCGCATCGGTCGTTATGCGATGATTGGTGGCATGAGCGGTATTGTAAAAGATGTGCCTCCTTTTTGTTTGACTGCGGGTGGCTACCGCCCTGGTTTGGCAGGCTTGAACCTTGTTGGTTTAAAGCGTCAAGGTTTGGGGTTAGAACGCATTCGTACGTTAAAAGAGGTGTACCGTATTCTTCTACAAAGCAATGATAGTTTGGATCAGCGCTTGTCAGAAGCAAAAGTATTGGCAGAAGGTGATGATTTGGCTGAGCATTTGGTGGAATTTGTTAGCACATCGAAAAAAGGTTTGACTGTGCATCGTAGAGATCAATCGTAACTCCAGATGACTAATAAAATTGGTCTTATTGCAGGTTATGGTGAATTTCCTCTTGAACTGACTCGTACGCTGAATGATAAAGGCTTTGAGGTGCATGTGGTTGCAGCGCGAGAAGAGACATCGCCTGAAATTGAGCAACTTGCAGCATCAGTCTGTTGGCTTCATGTGGGTAAAATTGGTGGCATGATTAAAGCTTTTCAAGCCGCTGGTGTCACGCAAGTTATCATGGCGGGAAAAGTTCAAAAATTACATTTATTTCGCAATTTTCGACCTGATTTTGTGGCAGTAAAAGCCTTGTTAAGTCTTTCAGATCGTCGTGATGATTCGATTATGTTGAAAATCACTCAGCTTCTAACAGATGCTGGTATAACGGTGTTATCGCAAGTGAAATATGCTGGTGAGATGATTGCGCAAGAAGGTTTGTTATTTGGCATAAAACCTTCAAAACAACAATTACAAGATATGAGTTTTGGTAGCACACAAGCCTGTGGTATTGCTAGTTTGGATATTGGGCAGACAGTAGTGGTACAAGATGGCGCAGTGTTGGCAGTGGAAGCTATTGAAGGTACGGATAAAGCCATTAAACGCGGTGGGGAATTGGGGAGTGGTAAAGCTGTGGTGGTGAAAGTTGCCAAGCCAAAACAAGATTTGCGTTTTGATGTGCCTGCCATTGGACCTGATACTTTGCATATGATGCATACTTCTGGTTGCAAGGCTTTGGCGGTGCAAGCAGGTTGTACATTATTGATTGAGCGCGCGCAATTAGAACATTTAGCTAACAAATATGATTTGTGTATTTTTGGGATAGCAGTTGAGCACCAAGGCTAAGCCAGTAAAAGTTTTTATCAGTGCTGGTGAAGCATCGGGTGATATGCATGCCGCAGGTGTTATGAAGGCACTTGAAAATCAATATAATGATATTTCTGTATCTGCCATAGCAGGACCTGCCATGCGAGAAGTAGGTTGTGAAGTATTATACCCTATGGAATCGTTGAATGTGATGGGGGTTGGTGATGTGTTAAAAGCCTTACCGCGTATTCGGCGTATTGGTAAGGATATATGTGATTGGGCTGAACATGCGCAACCTGATGTGGCTATTTTGGTGGATTTTGCAGGATTTAATATGCGTTTGGGTGAAAAGTTACGCAAACTTGGTATTCCTGTTCTTTATTATATTGCGCCCAAGTTATGGGCTTGGGGTCACTGGCGGGTCAAACGGTTACAACGAGCCCAAGATAGTTTGGCTTGTATTTTACCCTTTGAGCCAAAATGGTTTGCAGAGAAAAGTATTGATGCCCATTACGTTGGAAATCCCAGTGCACTGGCATGTCAGCATGGTTGGAGTCAGGAGCAATTAAAACAGAAGCTAGGCATGAGCATTGAAACACCTTTGTTGGCTTTATTGCCTGGTAGTCGCCGCAGTGAGTTGACTATACATGCAGGGCTATTGGCGAAGGTTTATGTAAGAATTAAGGAGCAGTTTCCAGCATTAGTAGCTGTAACAACGCGGGCACCAGGTGTTACTGATTTGCAGCTTAAACCCTTGTTAGATGCTGGTGTACAAGTATTAGATAGGCTTGATGATGATTATGCCTTACGTGCCGATGCAGCGATTGCTGTGTCTGGAACGGCGACTTTAGAATTAGCATTGTGGAACGTGCCTACTGTATTGGTGTATAAAAGCTCAGCATTTACTATTTGGTTGGCGCGTAAGTTGGTAGGGACAACATGTGCTGGTTTGGCCAATATTTTATTGGATGATAAACCAGTCATGCCAGAACTTATTCAAGAGCAAGCCACATTGGATGCTATGCTGAAAGAAGTGCTGCCTTTATTGAAAAAAGAGGATGCTGCCATACAGCAACAATCTTCTTTTGATGTGCTACGCCAGCGTTTAGGGCAGAGTAACCCTAGTGAAGCTGCGGCTACTATGGCTCTTCAAATGGCTCTTCAAGGGGCAGTGAAAAAAAAATCATAAGAAAATTATTCGCGTCCCATACGCATGGCAAAGTCTTCTCTATATACCGCATTGGCAAGACCTTCTTCATATGTAATGTGATCATTTTCAATAAGTTGCTGCAAATGTTGATCAAAGGTTTGGCTGCCATAGAGGGAGCTTCCTTCTTCCATTGATTTGGGGATTTCTCTCCAGCGATTTGTATCCAAAATAAAATGCCTGACAACGGAGTTGCAAACCATAATTTCAATGGCGGCAATACGTCCTTTACCCGATTTTAAAGGGATAAGTTTTTGTACGATAATGGCACGTAGATTTTCAGACAAGCGTTCTCGAATGGCATCTTGTTCATCCAAACCAAATGCAGACATCATGCGTTGCATGGTTCCAATCGCTGTTGTTGCATGAACAGTTGCCATAACAAGATGACCCGTTTCAGAGGCTTGTAGAGCCAATTGAATAACCTCTCGGTCACGTGCTTCACCAGCCACAATAATATCTGGTGCTTCACGAAGTGCATCATTAAGACCTTGTGAATAATTTTCAACGTCACTGCCTAATTGGCGTTGGCATACAGTGCCTTTGTGTACTGTTTTATAGTTGAATTCTATGGGGTCTTCGATGGTAATGACGTGTACAGATCTATTCGTGATCATATGATTAATCATGGCAGCCATGGTTGTGCTTTTTCCTGATCCAGTGGCTCCAGCCATTAAAATTAAACCATTGCGGGTATTGTTGCATAAATCACAAATAACAGGGGGTAGGTGGAGTGCATCAAAGCTAGGGATTTCTTGCGGAATAATACGCGCAACAATACCAAAATTATCATGCGTACGCATGATATGAACTCGGAAATGTGCAACATTCTCTAAAGAATATTGAAAATCTTCACTTTGAATGCTTTCAATATCAATATTACGTGGCACTTGCCGTATGAGGTGTTGTATCATTTCTTTAATAAGAGGGCGTTCTGGCGGTGTAACTTTATCAGGAGAAATGGTTACAACTGCGCCATTAATGCGCATGCGAACACGGTCATTTGTACGAATCATTAAATCCGATGCTTTGTGTTTGTGTGATGCCAATAATAAATCATCAATGACATGCCAATCGTTAGCCATTATATTTTTAAATCCCCAGATGCATTTGCAGAAAGGTCATCAATATTACCACCAGTGCTATCATTTCCTTCCAGCTTAGACATTTTTATTTTTAAACGCAAATCATTAATCGCATCGGCATGTACCAAAGCTTCATCCTCACTAATAAAACCATCTTTCCAGAGCTCTAGTAGGCATTGATCAAATGTATGCATGTTGTAGTTTTTGCCATTCGCCATAGCCTCTTTAATTTCAGAAATATCCCATTTTTCAATCAAGTCAGAGATACGAGGTGTGTTTATCATAATTTCGGTGGCAACTTTGCGTCCGCCATCTTGTGTTTTTAGCAAGCGTTGTGATAAAATGGCCTTCATGTTCATGGCTAAGTTTAGACGTACTTGTGCATGCATCTCTTCTGGAAAAAAGTTTAATACACGTTCCAATGCTTGATTAGCGTTATTGGCATGCAGTGTTGCCATGCAAAGATGACCTGTTTCAGCGAATTCAAGGGCATGTTCCATCGTTTCGCGGTCACGAATTTCACCCACAAGAATAACATCTGGAGCTTGTCGCAAAGTATTTTTTAGGGCGGCTTTGAAGCTCTCTGTGTCCGTGCCTACTTCACGTTGGGTAATGAGACTTTTTCTGTGTTTATGTACAAACTCAATAGGGTCTTCAACGGTGATGATATGACCAGCTTGATTGCGATTCCTATGGTCAACCATGGCAGCCAATGATGTTGATTTACCCGAACTGGTTGCGCCGACCATCATGACCAAACCGCGTTTAGCCATCACAATTTCCTTGTATACATCAGGTAAACTAAGCTCATCAATGGTGGGTACTTCCGTGGTTATCTTACGAATAACCATACCTACATCACCACGTTGTCGAAATATATTAACACGGAAACGTCCCATGCCTTCATAGGAAAGCGCTAGGTTCATCTCCATATCGGAGGCAAAAGCGGCACGTTGTTTTTCGCTCATGGTAGAATTTGCCAATTGTTCAGTTTGAACTGAGTTTAGAGGGTCTTGTTTTAAGGGGATGATAGGCCCATTAATACGATAGGATGGCGGCATTCCTGATGTGATATACAAATCAGATGCATCTTGTTTTACCATCACCATCAACAATTGTCGGATGGAAATCTTTTGAGGTTCGTTAGCACTCATAATGTGTATTCTCCTGAAAAATAATGATATTATTCATTATTAGCCACCAAATAGTTTTTTATTTTGGGCTTTTTCTAATGCGGATTGCTGGGTTATTTTGCGACTCTTTACCAGTTGTTGCAGGTTCATGTCTAATGTTTGCATGCCTTCGCGTTGTCCTGTTTGCATAACGGATACCATTTGCGGTATTTTATTTTCACGAATGAGATTTCGAATCGCAGGTGTGCCAAGCATAATTTCATGGGCGGCAACACGACCCGTTTCATCGGCTGTTTTCATCAATGTTTGTGAAATAACAGCGCGAAGTGATTCGGACAACATGGCTCGAACCATTTCTTTTTCAGCAGCGGGGAATACATCGATAATACGGTCAATAGTTTTGGGTGCAGATGATGTATGCAATGTTCCGAATACCATATGCCCTGTTTCCGCTGCGGATAGCGCAAGACTAATCGTTTCAAGGTCGCGCATTTCGCCAACCAGAATAACATCGGGATCTTCACGTAGAGCACTTTTTAGCGCATTGGCAAAGGAGTGGGTATGAGGACCTTTTTCCCGTTGAGAAACCAAGCAGCTCTTTGATTGATGTACAAATTCAATAGGGTCTTCAACGGTAAGTATGTGCCCTTTTTCATTTTCATTGCGATAATCCATCATGGCTGCAAGCGTAGTGGATTTACCTGAGCCTGTTGGACCCGTTACCAAACAAATGCCGCGTGGCATCATGGCAATATCCTTGAAAACATCAGGGCACTTTAATTGTTCTAGGGTAAATACTTCCGTGGGGATAACGCGGAATGCAGCGCTCATACCACGGTTTTGTTTGAATACATTCACACGAAAGCGGGCAATGTCACCCAAGGCAAAAGAAAAATCCAATTCTAAATGTTCTTCAAATAATTTGCGCTGTGTATCATTCATGATATCATAAATCATGGCTTGTACGACACGATCTTCCAATGCAGGCATTTTAATTCGCGTCATATCACCATGAATACGAATCATGGGTGGTTCACCAGAAGCTAGGTGTAAATCGGAGGCGCTATTTTTTACGGTAAAGGCAAGTAACTCTGAAACATCCATGTTATACGTCCTGTTAAAAAGAGATATGGCTTAGCATAGGCAGCTATGGCTTGGTGAGCAAGTTTATTGGCATGCCTTTTGTGTGATATACCTGACCATTTGAATCAATAATTAGTGCTTGCAATGGTAGTTTTTCAGCTATTTTTATGCCTTTCTTGCCTAATACAAATAAAGCAGTACTCCATGCATCTGCAAGGGTTGCATTGGAGGCAATCACTGTCGTGCTTTCACTGCTGTAGCTAGGCCAGCCTGATTTAGGGTTGAGAATATGATGATAACGTTGACCGTGGCTTATAAAATAACGCTCATAGTCGCCTGATGTCACAATACTAACATCCCCGTGCAATGATAGTGTTGCGATTACATTATCTTTGTGACGTGGGTCACGGATACCAATTCGCCAATCATTTTCGCCATGCTTGCCAAGAAGCCTTATATCGCCACCTGCATCAATCATGGCATGTTGAATGCCATATTTTTTTAGTACTTCGATACCACGGTCAATGGCATAACCCTTTGCGATGGCACCGAAATCCAATTGGCAATTGGGCGAGGTGCGTAACCATTGCTTACCTTGCTTTTGAAGGCAATTTTGTGTGCCTGGTAAAAGGTTTTGAATGGATGCTGGGGAAGGAGGGGTGCTTGGCGGCTCTGCATTGGAAAAGCCCCAAAGCTTATTTAGTGCGGCTAGCGAGGGGCTAAAAGCACCATGGCTTTGCTTTTTGATGTGTACGGATGTTTCAAGAAGTACATTCACTTCGCTTGGAAATGTAAAAGGTGTGTGAATAGGAAGCCGATTAAATTTTTTAACGCTGTTGGGTTTGTTGCCGTAAATAGTGAAGATATCTTCAATACGTTGCATTTCTTGCGCTGCTTTGCGAATAGCGACTTTAGCAATATCTTTATCAGGATGAACAATAGTGAAACGAACGAGTGTGCCCATCATAAAGCGGGTTTCATGAATATCTTTTGAAGGTTGTCCGCAAGACAGTAAGAAACTTGTGATGACTATGAATAGTAGTGTGTTGATGTGGAGCATGTGCATAGGCTGGTGGTAATAAACAGTATTTCAAGCATTTCAATATCAGATGATAAAAAACTTGCATGAAACTTGCTTGATAAAAGTAAGATAGATTCCAAGAAAAAAGGATAAGCCGTGAAAAATTTACCTCCAATGCGTTCATTCTTGCCACCAGAAACGGTGGAAATGATTGAAAAGTACGGTTCAGATATACCTGGGGACTTAGCATTTGACCAAGAAATGACTATTTTATTTAGTGATATGCGGGGATTTACTGAATTAGCAGAGAAGTCTGAGCCCCGTGAGGTATACGCGACGATTAATGCCAGTATAGCAATCCAAACAAGAATTATTATCCGTCATGGGGGAAGCATTAATAAATTTCTTGGTGATGGTTTATTGGCATGTTTTTCAGGTGAAAACCGAGGTGTTCAAGCATTGCATTGCCTTTTGGAACTTATAGATGAATTAAAGCGACATGAAGAAGCTAGTGATCGTCTACCTTGTCGTATTGGTTTTGGCATGCATGATGGTCATGTACTGTTTGGTCTTCTTGGTGATGAAATGCGCAAAGAATTTACGGTGATTGGTGATGTAGCCAATACAGCAGCACGTTTGTGTGGTATTGCTCAACCTTTCCAAGGGCTCATGACAGAGGACTGTTTGCGTCTGATGCCTAAAGATTTGGTGAAGAAGCATTGCAGGTACCTGAACTCTGTTTATTTTAAGGGTAAAAGTTCTGGCATGGAAGTTTTTTATATAGATTCTTAATATTACAATAATTTTAATAAGTTACCATTATATATTAATGTATAACATCTTTATTCTAAGGTCAGATTAAATGTTAAACAAAGGTGATAACTATCCAAGGTTTCATTCTTTTTCTTAGGTTGTGCTAAGTTCAGCAGACTCTTAGGGTGCGCTCCGATTAATGAATATAGCAAAAATAATTTAAAACTTTTATGGGAAAGTTTTTGTTTGAATGGTAAGGAGATGTTTGTGAGTAATAGCTTTGGTGCGCGTAAAACCCTCAATGTATTGGGTAAAGATTATACGTATTATGATGTGAATGAGGCTGGAAACACTTCTCATTTACCATTTTCAATGAAAATTTTGCTGGAAAACATGTTGCGCCGTGAAGATGGTGACGTGGTGAAGCGCAGTGATGTGGAGTCGATTGCCCAGTGGGATGCCAAGGCTGAACCTTCCAAGGAAATTGCTTATATGCCAGCGCGTGTATTGATGCAGGATTTTACAGGTGTGCCTGCGGTGGTTGATTTGGCCGCTATGCGTGATGCTGTTGTAGCATTGGGTGGTGATACGGATAAAATCAATCCTTTGGTACCTGCGGAATTGGTGATTGACCACTCGGTGCAAGTCGATGCTTTTGGTTCGGATGCGGCATTGACACAAAATTCAGAGCTTGAATTTAAGCGTAATAAAGAGCGTTATAATTTCCTTAAATGGGGTCAAAATGCCTTTGAAACATTCAAGGCTGTGCCACCAGATACAGGTATTGTTCATCAAGTAAACTTAGAATATTTGGCGCGCACGGTATTTGTGAATGATGAGAATGTGGCATACCCTGATACTTTGGTAGGTACCGATTCGCATACCACGATGATTAATGGACTTGGTGTATTGGGTTGGGGTGTTGGCGGCATTGAGGCTGAAGCTGCGATGCTAGGTCAGCCAATTTCCATGTTGATTCCGAAAGTCGTTGGTTTTGAACTCACAGGAAGTTTGCCTGAAGGCGCTACAGCAACTGATTTGGTATTGATGGTTGTAGAGAAGTTGCGTGCCCATGGTGTAGTTGGAAAGTTTGTTGAGTTTTACGGTTCTGGTTTAGCTCACTTGCCTTTGGCCGATAGGGCAACCATTGCCAATATGGCTCCTGAATATGGCGCAACGTGTGGCATTTTCCCTATTGATGATGAAACATTGAACTACTTGCGTCTATCGGGGCGTTCTGAAGAAAATATTGCGCTTGTAGAAGCTTATGCCAAAGCGCAGGATATGTTTGGTTGCGATTCTCAAGCGGTATACAGCGAAACATTAAGCTTGGATATGTCTACAGTTGTGCCTTCTCTGGCAGGTCCAAAACGTCCCCAAGATCGTATTGCATTGAGCGAATCAAAGGCTGCTTTTGGAAAAGATGTTACAAACATTAAATCCGAAGCAGGCTTGAATACTAAAACCATTCATACAACAATCAATGGTAAAGAAGTCACCATTGATAATGGTGCTGTGGTTATTGCAGCGATTACATCGTGTACCAATACGTCTAACCCATCGGTGATGCTGGGTGCGGGTTTGGTAGCGAAAAAGGCTGCTGCTCTGGGTTTGAAATCGGCACCTTGGGTGAAGACTTCGCTTGGTCCTGGTTCCATGGTGGTGACGGAATATTTGAAGGGCGCGGGTTTGATGGAGCCGCTCAAAAAACTTGGCTTTAATGTTGTGGGTTATGGCTGCACGACGTGTATTGGTAACTCTGGACCATTGCCTGTGGAAGTATCCAAGGCGATTGCAGAAGGTGATTTGGCGGTTACTTCGGTATTGTCTGGCAATCGTAATTTTGAAGGGCGTGTGCATGCTGAAGTGCGTATGAACTATTTGGCAAGCCCACCACTGGTGGTGGCATATGCCATTGCAGGTACAATGAATATTGATTTGTACCATGAGCCGCTTGGTCAAGATAAAGATGGTAATGATGTGTTCTTAAAAGATATTTGGCCAACACAGGCGGAAGTGGCGAATGCTGTGGCAGGTGTCACGCGTGAAAACTTCTCGAAATCTTACGAAGATGTATTTGCAGGTGATAAAAACTGGCAAGGATTGGCAGCACCAACAGGTGATCGTTTTGAATGGGATAATAAGTCCACCTATATTCAGAACCCACCTTATTTTACAGGCATGTCAAAAGAAATTGCTGCGATTTCAGATATTGAAGGTGCTCGTGTTTTGGCGTTATTGGGCGATTCGGTAACCACGGATCATATCTCTCCAGCAGGTGCGATTAAGGCAGATTCTCCAGCGGGTGTTTACTTGCATGAGCATGGTGTCGAACAGAAAGATTTTAACTCTTATGGCTCTCGCCGAGGGAATCATGAAATTATGATGCGTGGAACCTTTGCCAACATCCGTTTGCGCAATCGTTTGGCTCCAGGCACAGAGGGTGGGGTAACTATTCACCAACCATCAGGCGAGGAAATGAGCATTTATGATGCTGCGATGCAGTATAAAGCTGAATCTGTACCATCGATTATTTTGGCAGGTAAAGAATATGGTTCTGGTTCTTCACGTGACTGGGCCGCCAAAGGTCCTGCATTGCAAGGTGTTCGCGCCGTGATTGCAGAATCGTATGAGCGTATTCACCGTTCAAATTTAGTAGGTATGGGTGTTCTTCCTCTGCAATTTAAGGTGGGTGAAAATCCAGAATCGCTTGGGTTAACAGGTCAGGAAGTGTTTAATATTTCAGGTATACAGGTCGGAGCAACAGATGTTCGTGTCACTGCTGGTGATATTACATTTGCAGCACAAGTGCGCATTGATACACCGAAAGAATGGGAATATTATCAGCACGGTGGCATTTTACACTATGTGTTAAGGCAACTTGCAGCATAATTGAGAATTAAAAAGTGACTCAAAAGGCTTCTGAAAGGAGGCCTTTTTTGTTTTTTATCGTATTTCATTTACGTTATTGCCTTCAAATCGCATGAATATGATTCTTCTTTGATGTGAATCACGCGTTGACACTGTCACGTTGCACCCTAGCTTGCAGCGGCTTATCGTGGCTCCATACTATTTATCAGATACAGATTAAAAGGTGATGCAAGTGACTAAAAAGAATCAAAGCGAAAAACCCATGCAAGAAGGTGTTTCCATAGATGCAGTGCTAGGCGAAGAAATGGAAGAGCTTAAACGTGATATGCGTTCGGCTAAAATAACGAATTGGTTCGAAAAAAATCAACAGCAATTGATTGCGGGTGTTGTGATTGTGTTATTGGTAATGGCTGCTGCTGGATTATGGTCTGAAAAACAAAAGGCTTATAAAGAATCTGCTGCCATGATGTATTTTCAAGCCTTGTCCGTCGCGGATAACTCACAGCGTCAGGCTTTGCTGGAATCTGTGGTAAAAGACTATGCGGATACAGGCTATGCTATTTTAGCGCATGTTCGTTTGGCTCCTTTGGCTGATACTGAAAAGAACTTATTGGCTGTGATTGAGAACGATGATGCAACACCTGAAATTCGCTGGCAGGCACGCTTGGATTTGGCAGAGTTTTATATCACACACAATAAGATTGATGAAAGCAGATCGTTGTTGCAAGAGTCAGTAGGAGAGCAGTATCAACAGCTCCGTTATGCCTTATTGGCCAAAATATCTTCGGGGAATAGTAAAAAAGAATATTTGCAAAAAGCATTGGATGCAACTTCCAATGATGCTGTGTTGAAAAGTGATCTTGAAGCCAAATTAGCTCAGGCTGGGTCATAATTTATGCCGATGTTTAAATATTCATCACGTATGCTGCGCACGGCGATATATATGTTGGCTGTGACTGCTTTGTCATCTTGCTCGTGGTGGGCTGGCGATGAAGCTGCTGTTATGGATACAGTAGTTGTTCCCAAGTCGATTGAGGTAGCGTGGTCTACCGATGTGGATGGTCGCAAACCCGCTGATCCTTTGGCTTATGGGCAAGTTGCATTGACAGGTAAAGGAGATACAGTCCGTTTGGTGATTGGTGGGCGTGATGGTCGTGCTCATGTGTACGATTTATCTGGTCATGAATCATTCCGTATTGCCTTGTCTGAAGCTTCAGACTCTGGGGCAGCTGCGCTTTCTTCAGGTTTGGTTGTGCTGGGTGATACGGATGCTCAATTATATGCCATTGATACACAGCTTGGTAAAATTGCTTGGCAGTTTTCTTTATCTTCACCGCTGACAGGTATGCCAGTGGCTGTTGATCAAGATATCTTGGTGCAATGCACGGATAATCGTATTTATCGCATGAATGCCGATGGTAAGAAAGTGTGGAGCTTTTCGGGTCAAGTAGGTGGTTTGGGCTTGTATTTGAACACATCGCCATTGGTACATAACGGTCGAATTTATGCTTTGTTGACAACGGGTGATGCCGTAGCTTTGGATGCTAAAACAGGTGATTTAATTTGGCGTAAACAGTTATTGTTGGATACTGATGCCCCTGACTTGGCAGACTTGAAAGCACCACAAGCCATACCTGTTTGGATGCCAGAACTAACCTTGGGTGGTAATACAGGCAAAAATTTGGTGTTGTTCTCTTTTTATCAAGGTGAGGTGTTTGCTTTAGATTCGAATGATGGGCACGCACTATTTTCGCATGTCATCTCATTTAAATCTGCACCCTTAGTAGATGGGGAACGTTTGTATGCTGCTAATTCACATGGCTTATTCCAAGCGATTGAACGAAATACGGGTGTTATATTCTGGCAGAAGAAATTAACAGATGCTGAGTTGGTTGGTCCTGTGATGTGGCATGATTCACTTTGGTTGGCTGATAGCCAAGGTAGCGTGTTTTGCTTGGATCAAGCTGGGCATATGCAAGCAAGCATTAAGCTTCCTGGCTCGATTAATCGTGCGCCTGTTGTGACTCCCAATGGTGTATTGGTGCATACAAGTTTGGGCGGCTTGTATTTATTGCATTAGTCATTTGGCGATAAAGTATGTCTGAAAGATTACCCGTTATTGCCATTGTTGGTCGTCCCAATGTTGGTAAATCTACTTTATTTAATCGTATTGTTGGTAAGCGCAAAGCTATTGTTGGTGATCGTCCAGGTGTGACTGTGGATCGCCTTGAGGTGGAGTGTTTGTTGGGAGAAAGCCCTGTGGTGCTTGTTGATACAGGTGGCATTGGTGAAGATGCACATAATACCATGCAGCCTGCTATTGATAGTCAGGTAGAGGCTGCTTTGGATATTGCCGATTTGATTATTTTTGCGGTGGATGCTCAAGCAGGTGCAACATCAGTGGACGCTAGCATTGCCGATAAATTACGTCGTGCTTCTTTGGATGTGGTGTTGGTGGTGAATAAGGCTGAAAACCCTGATGCTGAAATGGACTTTTTCTCACTTGGATTGGGTGATCCACAACCCGTATCGGCGATGCATGGTCATGGCGTGCGGGAGTTGGTATCTCATTTGGAATCTGTATTGCCAGATTTTGGTGCTGTTTCTGATCAAGATGTCGAACCTTTGGCACGTATTGCGGTGATTGGTCGCCCGAATGTGGGTAAATCAACACTCATAAACGCGTGGTTGGGTTATGATCGCATGGTGGTGAGTCCGATTGCTGGAACCACACGTGATGCCATTGATATGGATATGCCTTATGGTGCATTTGATAGCAATGATGTGGTGCGTTTGGTGGATACAGCAGGTCAACGCAAACATGGTCGTATTTCAGATGTCATTGAATTTGTAGCGCGTGTGAAAGCAGTACAAGCGTTTCGTCGTGCAGATACTGCAGTGATGGTGCTGGATGGTTCTGAAGGCATTGTTGAGCAAGATATGCGCTTGATGACACTGGCGCATGAAGAAGGCTGTGCGCTGATTGTAGCGGTAAATAAGCTTGATTTGTTGGATGAAGCAGAATGGAAACATTATGCCGAGCGTCTGAATTACCGTATGCGCGGCTTGGCAGATGTACCTGTTTTTCGTATGAGTGCAAAAAATGCCAAAGGCACCAAAGCTTTGTTAAAAGAAGCCGTTGCAGCCTCTAAACGTAATGCTTTTACGGTAGGGACAGGCGAGTTGAATCGCTGGATGAATCAAGCGCAAGATCAGCAACGTGCACCAAGTGACCATGGCAAGGCAATTGTACGTTTAAAATATATTTCACAAGTAGGCTC
Organism: uncultured Pseudomonadota bacterium; assembly: GCA_913055645.1. GTDB lineage: Bacteria > Pseudomonadota > Zetaproteobacteria > Mariprofundales > Mariprofundaceae. The sequence goes on from CAJXLC010000001.1 coordinate 54,327, forward strand.
AACCCCACCACGTTTAAAAGTGTTTTGTAACCGTCCAGGCAGTATTAAAGCATCGTATTTGCGTTATTTGGAGCAGTCTTTTCGTAAATATTTCAAGCTTGCTGGTGTGCCTATACGCTTTATTTTCACTTCCAGTGACAATCCTTATTTAAGTTCTGATATGAGCAATACAAAAGAAGGAAATCCTTATGCTTCCAAACGCGGCAAAACAAAGCGTGCTAAACCAAGTAAACGTTAATGCATAGTTTTGAAGAAACGCGAGTCTTGGCATGTTCAGCCGAAGCGATGTTTGATGTTGTGATGGATATTGAGAAATATCCAGATTTTTTACCGTGGGTAGCAGGTGCTCGTATTTTAAGTGATCAACAGGGCGAACTCACGGCAGAATTGGTGGCAGATTTTGCGGGCATGAAAAAAAGCTTTACGACTGTTGATCATTATATTGTTCATGAAAGCATTGAAGTGCGCTTACTTGATGGGCCTTTTCGTTTTCTGGAAAGTTCTTGGAGTTTTAAACAGTTAAGTGATATTTCTTGTAAGGTTCACTTCTCGATTGAATTTGATTTTAAAAGCGCCTTGTTGGGTGTTGTTGCTAGCCCTATCTTCACGACGGCATGCAAATCTATGGTACATGCCTTTGAAAAACGTGCCTGCGAGGTGGTGAAATGAAAGTAAGTGTGATTTATGCATTGCCTCAAGAGCAGTATTTGGAAGAGTTGGACGTTGCTGATGAAATTACAGTGGAAGAGGCAATTAAAATGAGCCATGTATTGGAACATTTCCCAGACATTGATTTATCTACGCATAAAGTAGGGGTGTTTGCCAAACTTGCCAAACTTGATCAGCCCTTGCGTGATGGTGATAGGGTAGAAATTTATCGCTCCTTACCACGTAAGCCGCGTGATGCGCATGCAGTGGATGATAAAAAATCTCGAATTCGAGCAAAAAAAGAGAAACGAGCAAAAACATCACAATAAAAGTTTTGTTTTTCATAAAATTTTCATCTTTGTGTTTTTAATATAAGCCGTCTTATGATGGATACAAATGATTAAATCGAATAAAAGGAGTTTGAATTGAAAGTTTTCCAACCGCTTATTGGTATGATGTTTTTATTACTAACGCAGACAGCGCAAGCCATGCCAAACAGTTTTGCAGATTTAGTGGCCGCGCAACGTGACAGTGTGGTGAATATTAGTACGACAAAAAAAGTGAAAGCACAGCTAAGAATGCCTCAGGGATTGGATAGAAACTCACCATTCAATCAGTTCTTTCATGATTTCTTGGGTCAAATACCTGAACAGGAACGTCATGCTTTGGGTACTGGTTTTATCCTTTCAACGAAAGGTTATGTGGTAACCAATAATCATGTGATTGATGGTGCAGATGAGATTGTCGTAAAAACCAGTGATGGAAAAGAACATGATGCGGAATTGATAGGCAATGATGCCAAATTGGATGTAGCACTACTCAAGATTAAAGCCAAGGGTTTGCAAGCTGTAAGCTTAGCAGATTCTGATAAGTTAAGAGTGGGTGATTGGGTGGTTGCGATTGGTAATCCTTTTGGTTTAGAGCAAACGGTGACTGCGGGTATTGTTTCTGCGCGCGGACGGGTGATTGGTTCTGGCCCTTATGATGATTTTATTCAGACTGATGCAGCGATTAATCCCGGTAATTCAGGTGGTCCATTATTTAATACTAAAGGGGAAGTGGTAGGAATAAATACTGCGATTTACTCCCGTAGTGGTGGTAATAATGGCATTGGTTTTGCAATTCCTATCAACTTAGTACATTCAATTTTTGATGAATTGCGTAAAACAGGGCATGTGCAGCGCGCGCGCTTGGGTGTTGCCATTCGTGATGTTGATAAAGATACGATGAAAGCTTTGGGATTAAAGAATAAAAACGGCGCATTGGTTATGCAGGTTGAAGGTGGATCTGCTGCTGATAAGGCACATGTCCAAGCAGGCGATGTTATTATAGCTATGGATAAAAAGAGCATTAAATCATCACATGACTTACCTATTCGTGTGGCTCGGCATCATCCAGGTGATAAAGTTATCTTGCGTATTATTCGTGACGGCAGGAAAATTGATGTTCCTGTCGTAGTTGAAGCGATGAAAGAGTCAACGTTGGCAAGTAGTAAGGGTCAGAAGAAAGTGAAAGCCACTTTAGGGTTAACACTTACTGAACTAGATAAGGTTATGCGCAAAAATCTTGAAGTGCGTATTCAATATGGTTTGGTTGTAAGCAATGTACAACGTGGTTCAGCTGCAGCTAGAGCTGGAATTAAGAAGGGCGATGTGTTGTATAGAGTTGATCGGAAAAACGTTAAAAGTTTATCTGATTTGAGGAAAATTATAGACCACGCCGAGCCTGGTAGTGCGTTGGGTGTGAATATTGATAGGCATGGTGACCAAGCATTCACGATGCTTCGCTTGCCTAAGAAATAAGATGATAGCGGTTCCTGCGTTACAGTTGATGAGTCGTAAAGCATGTTGCTTATGCAAAGATGCCGAAGTGATGTTGGCGACTTTTGTAGCGCAGGAACGTTGTACTTTAAAGTGCTTGATGTGGATCAAGATATGACTTTGGCAGCATTGTATGGCATGGATGTGCCTGTGTTCCTTGTGCAGAAAGAGGTGCGCTGCATGCACCGTATAGAAGAACAAGATATTGAAGTATTATTGGCGGAGGTTGCTGCATGTTAGGTCGTTGGTTATTTGTGGGAGCCTTGGTCGCAGTTATTGCAGGCGTAGCGTTGTATGGATTACCTGAAGCAAAAAAGAAAGTAATTGTGGGTGATGCTGTGTTGGATTTCTCATTACCAGATTTACAAGGCAAGCTTCAAACCTTACCAAAGGGTGATGTGATATTATTAAATTTTTGGGCAACATGGTGCCCTCCATGTCGTCAGGAAATGCCTTCCATGGTGGAATTATCAAAAAAATATGCTGATAAAGGGTTAAAGGTAGTGGCTGTATCGGTAGATCGTGATAGCAAAGCGCTTAAAGATTTTGTTGCCGAATATAGCCTGCCTTTTCTTGTATTACATGATATAGATTCAGCAGTTTCTGAAAGTTATGGAGTTTACCGTTATCCTGAAACGTTTTTAATTGATCGTAAAGGACATGTGCAAGCCCATTTGATAGGGGCTATCGAATGGATGTCTGCACCAGTGCAGAAAGGCATTCAAGATTTACTTGATGGCAAGGATTTAGTTGCTATTAAATGATGAGTTTGTTTCCAACGCAAGATGAGCAATTGAAAAAAATAGCACAGCTTCGTTGTGAATTACATGAACACAATTATCGTTATTACATTTTAGATAACCCACAAATATCGGATAGTGAATATGATAAACTTCTACGTGAGTTAGGTGATTTAGAAAAGAACCTTGGCGAAGCCATCCCTGATGATTCACCTACACAAACCGTGGGTTATAAACCTGATATAGCTTTTAGCAGCCGTAAACATGCAGTGCCTATGCTCTCGCTTGCCAATGCATTTTCTGATGAAGAAATGAGTGATTTTGTGCGCAGACATAAGGATATTTTGGCTGATGATTCGGAACTTGTTTATATTGCAGAGCCTAAAGTAGATGGTTTGGCGATTAATATTTATTACGAATTTGGGCAAATGGTGTTTGCTGCCACACGTGGTAACGGAATGGTGGGTGAAGATGTTACTGACAATATTCGCTCGGTTTCAGGTATTCCGTGGAAACTTACAGGACATGTTCCTGATAAGTTTGAAGTGCGTGGTGAAGTGTATATGTCCAAAGCTTCATTCGAGGCATTAAATAAAAAACAGCAGGATGCGGGTGAAAAAGTATTTGCTAATCCGCGTAATGCAGCAGCAGGTTCATTGCGGCAGTTGGATGCCTCAATTACAGCCCGCCGTAAACTTTCCTTTTTTGCTTATGCCACAGGTTTAGGGGGTGAGGCATTTGCAAGCAGCCAAAGTGAATTATTGAATCAATTGGAAGCGCAAGGTTTTGCGACTCAGGAAACAGCACTGCTTGCTGATGAACAAGCCATGTTTGAACATTATCAAGCATGGATGGGTAAGCGTCCAAATTTGGATTATGAGATTGATGGCATGGTGTTTAAGGTGAATGACTTTAAACAACAAAAGTTGTTGGGCTCGGTGGCACGTTCACCGCGTTGGGCAATTGCTTATAAATTCCCTGCGGAAGAAGTAGAAACCATTGTAGAAGCTATCACTTGGCAGGTAGGGCGTACGGGCGTGATTACACCTGTGGCGAATATGAAACCTGCATTGGTTGCTGGTGTGATGGTATCACGGGCGACATTGCACAATATTCAAGAGTTAGCGCGTAAAGATGTGCGCGCTGGTGATAGGGTCGTGATTCGCAGGGCAGGAGATGTGATTCCTGAAGTGGTTAAAAGCTTGTCTATTGGTGATATAAAACGAGTTAAACCAACATCTGTACCCGAATTTTGCCCCGTATGCGATGCCGCAGTGGAGCAGGAAGAAGGCGAAGCTGCGATTCGTTGTACGGGTGGTTTGTCGTGTTCAGCCCAGCTTAAAGAGCGTATTAAACACTTCGTGTCGCGTGATGGTTTTGATATTGAAGGTTTTGGAAGCAAGCTTGCGGAAAGCTTGGTAGATAAAGGTTTAGTCAAAAGCATTGGCGATGTGTTTCACCTTGATTTTGATGAGTTAAACACATGGGAAGGTATGGGTGAAAAGAAAATAACCAACCTGAAAGATGGTATAGAAAGCAGAAAACAGGTCGCTTTGGCACGTTTTATGTATGCTTTAGGTATTCGTCATGTGGGGCAAGCTACAGCAACAGCTTTAGCGCAACATTTTAAAACGCTAGAAGCGGTGCAGCAAGCAAGTGAAGAAGATTTGATTGAAATCAATGATGTGGGTAAGGAAGTGGCTGCATCATTGACACATTTTTTTGCAGAAGAACATAACCAACAAGTTTTACAGCACATGTTTACGTATGGCGTTAAGGTATTGAATGATGAAACACCTAAAGTCGATGGTAATCATCCGCTTACGGGTAAAACTGTGGTGATTACAGGTTCATTTTCGAATATTAAACGCAACCAAGTCAAAATATTATTGCAGCAATTGGGTGCCAAAGTGGCAAGTGCGGTGTCTAAAAATACAGATATGTTGATTGCGGGCGAAAAAGCAGGTTCAAAACTCAAAAAAGCGGAAGAACTGGGTCTACACGTGGTGGATGAAGCACAGCTTTTGGCGTGGTTAGAATGGTCTGAAGACAATGTTGACGCAGTATAACTAAAACCTTATGGTGCCGAGCATATTGGGGAATCGTCTAGCGGCAGGACTGCGGACTCTGACTCCGCCAACCGTGGTTCGAATCCACGTTCCCCAGCCAAACAAAAAGCTATATTTAGCAACAAATATTAAGCCTTCGAGAAATCGGAGGCTTTTTTATTTTGTGTAAAATAGGTGTAAAATAGGTGTGTAGTTTTTTTTGCACCTATGGCAATCCCACCATTTTTAACTCCTGTTATTTTTCGGGGAGGATTACCCCTGTAAACAAAAAAGCTATATATAGCAAGGGTTTAAATGTTGTATAACATTGCACCAACGAAAAATAAGTGAACCATATTTCATTAATCAAGTTTAGACACAAGGTCTTTAGCAGTAGGGTGGTAATACCTTAACAACATTCGTGTATCTTTGTGACCTGTGATTTTTGCTAATTCGTGAACTTGAAATTTAGTTGCAAGTCGCGAAGTTGCTTCATGCCGTAAATCGTGAAAGGTTAAATTCTTTATTTTAGCGGCAACACATGCCTGTTTGAATAGGGCATATATTGCTCGTGATGTTGTATTAAATATAACTGAATTCTGTGGTAATGATTTTAATATAGAAACTGCCTTATTAGATAAAGGTACAATTCTTGAATCGCCATTTTTTATTTTGTGGAATGGGGGGGGGCGAATAGGAGGGGGTACCCACTATAGTATAAGAAATCTAAATCAACTGATAGATCGAGAAATAAATACTTGAGTGATTTAACTTGAAGGAACCAATTTGCCGCGTTTTATTTTGAATATTTTGAACGTTTTATTGCCAACGCCAAATTTATCAAAATATACATGTCCACTTTTGTTAGGGAAGCCTTCTGAATCATGCATAGCTTGCATAGCACTATGACCATGTAACCCTAAACGGCTACCAAGCAATGTTGCAATGCGGGTAGAATCATAGGCTATGACAAATAGTTTTTTAGGCTGGCCTTGCCCCCATATTTCTCGGTATTCCTCTAGAAAGTTGGATATATCTTGATAGTTTGTTTTATTTTGAATAAAACGAGCAGAAGATAAATTACGACCTCTGTCATCAAGCAAATGCCCATCCATCCAACGGCTGCTGCCGAGCATTGGAATATTACGAATATCAACATAGGCTAACTGCCCAGCTAATTCAGAGACTTGTTTCCCACTTGTTGCGATATAAAGGCCATCAATTCCAGCGGGCATATGCACTTCAAGATTCAGCTCTGGTGAAAATAATGCGAGGTCAGACAATAATTCTTCCAATAATGCTTCATCATCGGATTTTTCACGCAGGTCATTGAGTACATCACGCTGATCTAGATTGTTTTCATTTAATGCGATATTGCTGGTTATTTCACCACCCAAACGTGTGAATTCATCCGCAAAAGCATCGGCTTCATTCGTCTCGCTTTGGCTGTTTCCATGAATCACAGCCATGCGTTGCATGCCTTGATTGATACTGTTTTGAGCCATAAAAACTGCTTGTGTATTTTTTGCTGTATTATGTACAAACAGTGCAGGTGATGCTCCAGCAAGATTATTTTGTTTACTTAGACTTATAATGGGGATATTTTTTTTCAAATATGGGAGCAATGCTCCTGTATGTTTGCTTAATAGCGGACCAATAATCCAATCAACACCTTGTTCGTTTAAACTTTTATAAGCTGCAATGGCTGCATCAATGCCATCACCAGTATCTTTGATATATAGGTGAAGATTACCCTGTTTTTGCTCGCTCATAGCCAAGCGAATGCCATTTAAAGCTTGTTTTCCGAAGTGGGCATAGGTTCCTGTAAGCGGCAATAAAACACCAATATATATATCCTGTGTATTACCGGATGCCCAACGTTTTATTTTTTGTGTGACTGGCAGGTAAGGGGCATTATCTGAGAGTACAGCTGATAAGCGTTGAAGGTTTTCAATATGACCAGACATCAATTGCAAGCGAGCGAAATGAGAATATATCATCGCATCTTTTTGTGGGGAAATGATAGCTGACTGCTGCAATGAAAGTAGCTGATCGAGCGATAAATTAGCTGCTATCGCACGCAACCATTCATCTTGATGTGTTATATCGATATGTGCGGCTGCCAAATACCAGTTAATGGTATATTCATGGCCAGCATTAAGTGATTCAGTGCGTCCTAAGGCAAGTGCTTGATCTGCCAATTCACGGGTAAGACGTGGATGTTGCAACGTCTGCGTTAACTCAGCTAATATCATATCAGACTGCTCTGTCGTGGGTGAAAGTGCGATGTCTGTTTCAATCTCTTGTGATTTCCACCACAAGGCTATCCAAAAATGAGCATAAGCAGCCAAGGCATGGTTGGGGTACTCTTGTAGAAGAAGATTGGTGTCAGCAAGGGCATTGGGATAATGATTTTTTAGAAGAAGTTCAACGCGGCGGAAGGCAGCTTCCTCCTTGAGAGGGCTTGGCGATTCATTGGATAAACGCTGCAGCTTATCCAATGCAATATCCAATGAGTCTGGTTCATTTGCTAATTGCAGTAATTCAGCAATTTCTTGTGAATTTTGGGGAGGGGCAAGCAATTGTATGGTAGATATGTCTTTTTGATGGGTGGAAGCACTGTCTGAATGAATAGGCTGTTTGTGTGGCTCACATGCAGTTAATAGACTTACAATAAGAAGCATGAGGATTGCAGAGAAGGTGAAAGTTGGATAAAGTCGATTCATGGACTCGCAAGATAACCCGATACATACATCTGGACAATTATTCATCGTAGCTACGCCGATTGGAAATTTGGCTGACATGACATATCGTGCCATTGAAACATTAAAAAATGTGGATTGGATTGCTGCTGAAGATACGCGGGTAAGTGGTCGACTGTTGGAATATTATGACATCAAAACGGCAATGTTTGCTTGCCATGATCACAATGAAGCCAAGGTCGCGGAAGGCATGTTGGAGCGTTTACAAGCTGGAGAATCGGGAGCACTTATTTCTGATGCGGGTACACCGCTCATCAACGACCCTGGTTACCGTTTGGTGCGTAAAATACGTCAAGCTGGTTTGAGTGTAGTCCCCATTCCAGGGGCATGTAGTCCGATTACTGCTTTATGTGCGTCGGGTTTGGCAACAGATCAATTTACTTATATGGGGTTTTTAGCGCGTAGTGGTCGCACGCGAACGCTACAATTACAAGCAGTTGCGGATGCAGAACATACATGTGTATTCCTTGAATCTCCCAAACGCATTGTGAAAACATTACAACATTTGGCATCTGTCGTAGGCTCAAAAGAAATATGCATAGGTCGCGAACTAACTAAATTGCATGAAGAATTTGTATCTGGAAGCGTATCTGAAGTGATCGCACATTTTGATGAGCATGCACCTCGCGGTGAAATGGTGGTGATGGTTGGTGTTTCACAAGTGGTTGAGGAAATCACCGATGAGATGATTTTAATCGAAGCGAAAAAAGAGATTTATACAACATTATCTCCTTCTGCACGGGCTCGAACAGTCGCTCAGAAGTTGAATGTGAAACGTTCGCGGGTTTATGATGTGCTGATGGCAGGGTTGTGAGCACTAAAAAGGGGCGTAAAGCAGAAGATGTAGCAGCGCGTTATTTGCAAAGGCATGGTTATGAGATTTTAGATCGCAATGCGCGTGGTGGTCGAGGCGAATTAGATATTGTTGCACGGTTAGAAGAAATTTTGGCTTTTGTAGAAGTAAAAGCGCATAAACATCGTGACTCAAGCCTTGAAGCTGTGCATGCGAATAAATGTGAGCGGTTGAGGTCGGCTGCTTTGGCATGGTTGGCAAAGCATCCCAAACATGCAACATTGCAATGCCGTTTTGATTTAATCATTCTAACGCCGAGGCGAGGCATTGTTTGCTTACCAAAGCTTGAGCATTTGAAAGATATATTTAGATAAAGGATCCCTTATTTGATGCAAGATTTAATTAGAAAAGCCCTGTTGGATGGCATTGAATTACGCCAGAAATGCGCTGAGCCATTGTTAAAACCTTTGGCAGATGCCGCGGATATGATGGTGCAGTGTCTACAATCTGGTGGTAAAATTTTAGCTTGTGGTAATGGTGGTTCGGCAGCCGATGCGCAGCATTTTGTTGCTGAATTGGTCAATCGTTTTGAAATAAATCGCCGCGCTTTGGCAGCAGTTTCGCTTACCAATGATGCTTCAGTGATGACCAGTATTGCCAATGATTTCGAATTTAATGCAGTGTTTTCACGGCAAGTTGAGGCATTGGGTCGCGCTGGCGATGTATTACTTGCGATTTCAACCAGTGGTGACTCAGAGAATGTGTTAAAAGCCATAGATGAGGCAACGAGTTTGGAGCTAAAAAGTGTTGCTTTAACGGGGCGTAATGGTGGTATGATGGGCATGTATGATGGGGTGGATGTACATATCAATATCCCGCATGCATCAACTGCACGTGTGCAAGAAATGCATATTACGTGTCTACATATATTATGCACCTTGATTGATGAAAGAATGTTTGGAGATTCGTGATGTATAGTCCATTATCATTAATATTTTTGTTAAAGATTCCGCTTTTAGAGCCTAGAAAAGAGTGTAATCAACGTGATTCTGCTGTTCTTTTTTGCAGCACTGTTGGATGTGTTAGGAGGTGATTTTGACGCTATTTAATGATCAAAAGAAAGATGACTATCACTGGAACAAACGCCAAAACAAAACATCTTGGGGATTGTATGTATCGGTTGGTGTGATATGTCTAATTTTGGCGTGGCTATTGGGCACTACAGGAAAATGATGGAGGTTAGGGTGTTATCAAGAAAGTATATGATGTTGTTGTTGCTATTGTGCGTTTTATTTAATACAGCTTGCGTAAGTGGTATTATTTTAGGGGGGGCGACTGCATCCAGTGCAGCTTTTGATGAGCGTCCAGTAGGTCAACATTTTGATGATGTTAGCATTGCGACCGAAATTGATGCTCGTTTGGTTGCTGAGAAAGATATGCCATCACGCTGGGTGAGTATTGAAGTGATTGAAGGTGTTGTGATACTGACGGGTTATTTGCCTAGTCAGGCTCATATTGATCGTGCGGTGTTGCTATGTCGTTCTGTTAAAGATGTGAAGGATATTGATAATCAACTCCATATTGGTGAACCGTCCACAAGCAGTTTGTTTAGTGATAGTTGGATTACAGCACAGGTAAAGAGTAAGTTTTTAAGTGATGCATTGGTTAGTGGGATGAGTATTCATGTTGAGACAGTTGCTGGAAAAGTTTATTTGCAAGGCGTATTGGCATCAGAAGGGCAGCGTTATCGTGCAATGGAATTGACCAAATCCGTGGATGGGGTTACAGCGGTTGTTGATTTATTACGTCTTCGCTCGAAATAATGAGGCAGCATTCATTGGCGATATTGCAAGAGCTTTGTCAGCAACGTGACATATGGCGAGAGCAAGGTAAGCGCGTAGTATTTACCAATGGCTGCTTTGACTTATTGCACCCAGGACATATCGCTTATTTGCAAGATGCCAAGGCACTGGGTGATGTATTAATCATTGGTTTAAACGATGATGCTTCTATTCAACGTTTGAAAGGCAATGCACGACCTGTCAATTCTTTAGCGGATAGAGCCGTGATGCTCATGGCCCTAAAATCTGTTGATAACGTTGTGGCATTTTCAGAGGATACACCATTCAATTTAATTTCAGCGTTGTTGCCTGATGTTTTGGTAAAAGGCGGTGATTACACCCCTGATAACATGGTTGGAGCAGATATTGTGCAAGCTGCTGGTGGAGATGTGACAACGATTCCATTTTTAGATGGTTATTCATCAACACGTTTGATACAGAAGATTATAGCACTGGAATATCATTGATGGCTAAACCCTTAAAAATCATTGCTGATGAACATATTTGGGGTGTGCAAGAGGCATGTGAACATTTATCAGGTTATGATGTCGATTTGCGCATATTGCCTCCCAAAGAGATGACATCACAAGCAGTGAAAGATATTGATATATTATTAACACGAACAGGCACCAAGGTTGGGGCAGAATTATTAACAGGTTCAAGCGTGTGTTTTGCGGGCACAGCTACGATTGGTGATGATCATTATGATAAAACATGGCTTGATGCGCATGGCATTACTTGGGCAACGGCTGCAGGATCATCAACAGGTTCTGTTTTAGAGTATATGTTAGCAGCTTTGTTGGAGTTGCAAGATCAGAAAAAGATTGATTTATCATCCATGACACTGGGCATTATTGGGGCGGGGCGTATTGGCGGTCGACTTGTTGATATTTGTAAAGCTTTGGGTATCAAAGTGTTGGTCAATGATCCACCACGTCAACGTTTAGAGGGTGATGAAGGTTTTGTGAGTTTGGATGAGCTATTACGCCAATCTGATGTGATAACATTGCATACACCGTTGATTTCTGAAGGTAAAAATAAAACTTACCACCTGTTGGATGGCAAATGTTTGAATGTCTTTCAAGGAAAAGTGGTGATGAATGCTGCGCGTGGTACTTGCATTGATTCTGTTGCTTTATTGGCTTGGATGAACAGCAAAGAGAATGCCTATGCTGTTTTGGATTGTTGGGAGCATGAGCCGAATATTTCTCGCGAATTATTAGGTCATAAACAATGCGTACTTGCGACACCGCATATTGCGGGACATTCGTTGGATGGAAAAGCAGCGAATACACAGTATATTTATGAAGCTTTGTGTGATTATTTGAAGATTGAGGCTGTATGGAACATGCATGATGATTTACCTGATGTTTCATATGTTAATGATGAAGCATTTGAATCTTGGGCAGCTTTACATCATAAAGTGAAGTCTGTGTATCCTATGAAGCAAGATCATGAGTCATTGGCAGCTTGTGCAACCCTTGATGAAGATGAGATTGCCAAACGATTTGTTTATTTACGCCGTCATTATCCTGTACGCCGTGCATGGGACAAACAATCATGGGCGCTTTCACAGATATTAAAAGCAACGTATTCAAGGAAGTTAGGATGAATAAACAGAATAAGGATAATTTGGTCTGGATGGACTTGGAGATGACTGGTCTTGACCCTAATGTGGATACGATTCTTGAAATTGCAACCATCATCACTGATGGGCAATTGAATATTGTTGCAGAAGGTCCAAATATTGTCATTCATCAACCCGATTCTGTATTGGATGCTATGGGTGATTGGTGTAAAGAGCATCATGGAGCTTCTGGGCTGTCGGCAAGAGTGCGCACATCAACGACTTCGATGCTTGATGCTGAACAGCAAAGTTTGGCATTTATAAAACAATATGTGCCACAAGGTGTATCACCACTATGTGGTAACTCCATTCATCAAGACCGTCGTTTCCTTGTGCCTTATATGCCAACATTAGAAGGCTATTTGCACTATCGAAATGTTGATGTCAGTACGGTGAAGGAGCTAACCAGACGTTGGTACCCTCATATTGAAGCACCTGTGAAAGCAGGTGAGCATTTGGCATTAGCGGATGTGCGTGAATCCATAGCAGAATTAAAATCTTATCGCGAGCAAGTTTTTATATCAAATATGTTATAGCGTGTGCTTAGGAGTCTGCCGGACTTAGATGATTATTGCGAGAGATAGCGGGGTTGAGGTGGTTTTTTCGTAGTAAGTCAGGCTAAGTCTGACAGACTCCTTAGTCATCAAAGTTAAAATTTTGTGTGGTTTTTAATTCTTCGGCAGGCGTGATGGCACATATGCAATAATTGCCACCATTCTTGGTTATTTCGACGACTTTAAAGTAAGCGCCTTTGCCGTCTCGTTTGAGAACAAAGGTCATGTTTTTGAATATACGAGAGTCTGGAAAAACCGCTGTATGATAGCGTTTTCCAGGTTTTACCAATACAGGCCAACTGCGAGCCATGTTTTTATCATCTGTTACCCCACCCATAATGACGCCTTGGTATAATTTAAAATCATGTTTAAAGAAATGAATGCCCATACGTTGCTCGCCAACCTTCACCTCTTTTAGCCAGCTAATAATACCTAACAAGGGCTCGTTGTTGTAGGGTATCCAGCTCATGCCAACAAGGGAACCCACTGCGGATAAAGGTATGTAATCACCTAATTTTTCCAATCCAACGCCATGTTGACTTATATCAGTGACAGACCAAGTTTCAGGTGTCATAAGATCAGATGGAGCAAATTCATACTCATCCAAAATTTGTGCGGCATGTGCCTCTGTAAATGCTTTGGTAGCATCCCATTCAACTACCAAACGTGTGCCTGTATATGTTTTTCGTTTAGCGGCTCTATCACGACTTCGTAAGGTGTTTAGAATAGCGTTGCCACCAATAATCGTGCCATGTAATGCTTCTTCGGTGTGTAGGTCATTGCGTTGTAATGCTGGGTTTTTTAAAACGGTTTCGACACGACCAACTGCTGTAATTAAACGCTCAATAAAATGATCAGCCTCCATAACAATGACATCACTGCTAATCTCACTAGGTAATGAAGATACAACTTTTGCGGCATCGTTGGGACGGCTACAGTAGGTGATAATAAAAGTTTCCCCAGATGTTTTTTCTGGTTTATCTGTTTTGCGAAGGAAATATGGCTCTAAAACACTGGTATGGTGTTGTAACTCTTGCCATATCACTTGTTGTTCATGGGGTGTTTTACTGTAAAAATCCAGCATACGCATCATCTCATAGTTGCTCACAGCTAGAAATAGACGTTTCTTTTCGGATATATCCTGTTTATTAAGTGCGGGAATAACACTAAGACCGAGTCGCATAAGATCAAATACTTGTCTGGTTGTAAGAATTGCGGGTGATTGATATTTTTCAAGGCCAATACGCAGCATTTTAACAGCTAATTCCAATGCATTAGAGACCATATCGACTAGAATACGGTAGTAACTAGGCTCGCTTTGTGCTGCTTTACGCACCAAATCAACACCAATCTTGTGCGCATTCAGAACAGCAGCAGTCATTTCCGCATCGAATAATTCTAATTCGCGCTCAAATCTTCCCAATACTTTAAGCCTGTAGTGAAGAGGAATCATTGGATTGGAATTGAGTTTGGCTAAATATGATTTAATGCTTTTTTGTAGTAAAAGCTTCTCATCGCTGGAGTCGCCTGAAATATATTGATTCAGCCGTTTTTCAATATCAGTAAATGGTAGTGTTAATGCATCTGTTAGCAGCTCTGCTTTACCAAGATCAAGTTTTTGAGGGTGCAGCCGTAGGTCAGTATCCAGTTCAAAGGACACTGTTTCCATAAGTCGGTTTGCATCTTCTGTGCTTGTACCTTGCTGCATATAGTTCCTTATAGTGCATCTTAATTATGAGTGAGTCTACTATGAAATAGTCGTTTTTGAATAGTTTGTCAAAGATATGGAATAAAATGCCATATTACTTTTGCATGATAACTAAAATTTCTCTCATCTATGTGCAGGGTGCTTGACCATAGCCAGTCTATAACCATAATGCCGCTTTCTTTGGTCGCTTGGCTAGAGTGGAGGCTGTGTGTCAGATAAGGTTTGTATCAATCTTCAGGATATTTCAGCAGCAGGAAAATCATGGAATATGGATATTACTGCGGCAGTGTTGATGGATGTAAACTGTGGTGATGTAGATGCTTTAAAGCATGTGTGTGACGATGCTCATTGGCAAGGTGCGATTGAGCGAGCTTATGGCGTTTATACCTTGCGTGGCAAGTGGTCAGTATCGGTATTGCGGCAGTGTGATCGTTGTATGGATAAGTTTGAATGGGGTATTAAAGGTGAGTGTGCACGCAGTTATGCCTTTGAAGAGCCTCTAGATATGGAAGAGGAAGAGCGTGCTGATATAGAAGTTGTATCGCCACCAGGTGTGTTAAATTTGGTGGATGTATTGCGTGAGGAAGTTTGGTTGGCATGGAAACCTTGTGTAATATGTAAGGATTCATGTAAAGGTTTGTGTCAGGGTTGCGGTGTAAATCTCAATCATGATGTGTGCCAGTGTAAAGGTGATTATAGTGATAGCCCCTTTGCGGCATTGGCAAAAATGAAATTTGATGCTTAATGATGAGTTTGTTCATTATGAAGCGTCAGTTAATGAGTAGGAGTAAGTGAAATGGCAGTTCCAAAGAGAAAAACCAGTAAATCAAAACGTAATATGCGTCGTGCCCACGATGGTATTACTGTTGCAGCAATGAGCGAGTGCCCTGAGTGTGGTGAAACTATGCGCCCACATCATGCGTGCCAAAGCTGTGGTCAATACAAAGGCCGTGAGGTTCTTGAGAACACTGAAGCTTAATGCCTTCTGTGGGTGAGACCAATATGAGTCGAATTTTACTCGATGGACATGGTGGGGATGATGCCCCTCATGTTGTTATTGATGCATTGTCTCAGGTGCTCTCCAAACAAAA
Organism: uncultured Pseudomonadota bacterium; assembly: GCA_913055645.1. GTDB lineage: Bacteria > Pseudomonadota > Zetaproteobacteria > Mariprofundales > Mariprofundaceae. Next base: position 69,959 of record CAJXLC010000001.1, read on the forward strand.
TGAAAATGTAAAGTTCGGTATTTGTGGGCAGCCAGAAGTGCTGATTCCTGTGCTTCGAGAGCAGGGCTTGGAAGACGTGGTGGATATTGTTCCAGCGGCGGATGTGATTGATATGTGCGATCCGCCAGCGATTGCTTTGCGCCGTAAAAAACAGTCATCGATTCATGTCGCTGCGCGTGCCGTGCGTGATGGTGAGTGGGATGCTATGGTAAGCGCGGGGAACACGGGCGCTTTGATGGCGATATCTAAATTAATTTTGAAAACATTGCCGGGTATTGATCGACCCGCTGTAGCATCCTTGATTCCAGCGGATGGTGGCAGCACATTCTTTCTTGATATTGGTGCGAATGTTGATTGTTCTTCGGAGCACTTGGTACAGTTCGCTGTGATGGGTAGCAGCTATTTACAAGCAGCTGAAGGCGTTGAGTCGCCACGTGTGGGCTTGTTGAATATTGGTTCTGAAGATATTAAAGGTACCGATGTTATTAAAGTTGCAGCAGCACGTTTGCGAGAATCAAATTTAAATTTTATTGGTAATGTTGAAGGTACAGACATATTCACAGATAAGGTGGATGTGGTGGTGTGTGATGGTTTTGTAGGCAATGTTGCTTTAAAATCAATGGAAGGTTTGGCAAAGTTGATGTTGACACAAATTAAAGGTGAATTGACATCCTCTGTGATTGCCAAAGCGGGTGCTTTATTGGCAGGTAATGCTTTGCGAAGGGTGAAAAATTCGTTAAACCCAAGTGAGCATAATGGCGCACCTTTTTTGGGTTTGAATGGTATTGTTGTGAAAAGTCATGGTTCGGCGGATGCCTATGCTTATGCTTGTGCTATTGATGTGGCTGTTCGGGAAGTGGAAGCAAAACTTATTGAACGCACGCTTGAAAGCATGAATCAAATGGTGGACGTAGAATGAATTTAAATACCCATATTGTTGGTGTTGGTGGTTATTTACCCGAACGTATTTTAAGCAATGAAGAGTTATCCACTATGGTTGATACTTCAGATGCATGGATTCGTGAGCGAACTGGTATTACACAAAGGCATATTCTTGCTGAAGACCAACAAACATCGGATTTGGCTACAGCAGCAGCACAGCAAGCATTGGATGATGCGGGTATCAGTATTGATGATATTGATGCGCTTGTAGTTGCAACCACAACCCCAGATATGATTTTCCCTTCTACAGCCAGTATTGTGCAATATAAATTGGGAGGCAAAGATTTCCCAGCTTGGGATATTCAGGCTGTTTGTTCGGGCTTTGTGTACGGTTTGGCGCAAGTGGATGGTATGATGCGTTCAGGTATGTTCAAGCGTGTATTATTGATTGGTGCTGAATCGATGTCGCGTATTGTGGACTGGACTGATCGCAATACCTGTGTGTTGTTTGGTGATGGTGCTGGCGCGATGGTGCTGGAAGCCAAAGAAGAGCAGGGCGGTATGATTGGTTCTGTGCTTCATTGCGATGGGTCATATCGGCATTTATTGATGGCAGAGCATAAGTGTGCAGGTAATGCGCCAGGTAAGAACGTTGATTTTCGAGTGGATGCAGCAGGTGTTGCGGCTATTGAAATGAAAGGTAATGAAGTATTTCGTGTGGCTGTTACAAAATTAGGCGAAGTGGTTGGTGAAGTGCTTGAAAAGTATGAAATGAGTAAAGCAGATGTCGATTGGCTTATTCCACATCAAGCAAATATTCGTATTTTAAAGGCGACAGCTAAAAAAATGCAGATGCCTGAAGAACGTATGGCAGTAACGGTTGATCAACATGCCAATACATCATCAGCCAGTGTTCCTTTGGCATTGAATCATTTATATCGTCAGGGCAAATTTGAGTCAGGACAAGTGTTATTACTGGAAGCATTTGCTGGCGGTTTTGCTTGGGGTGCAAACTTGATAAGGTGGAGTAAGTAGTGACTCAAAACGTAAAACAACATTTAGCATTCTTTTTTCCGGGTCAAGGTTCTCAATCCAAAGGCATGCTTGCTGATTTTTTAGCAGAAGAGCGTATTGTGCAAGATGTTTTTTCTGAAGCATCTGATGTTTTATCTTATGATATGTCTGCTTTGGTATTGCATGATGCCGAAGATAAGCTTAATCAAACTGAATATACGCAACCTGCATTATTAACGGCTTCAACGGCGTTGTTTCGTTTGTGGCAATCACGTGGCGGTGCGATGCCAGCACAGATGGCAGGTCACAGTTTGGGTGAATATTCTGCATTGGTTGCAGCAGGTGCATTGAGTTTTAAAGATGCTGTTGCTTTGGTGGCTTTTCGTGGTCAAGCTATGATGCAAGCTGTACCTGCTGGCGTGGGTAAAATGGCGGCAATTATTGGTTTGGATGATGATAAAGTAGTGGAGCTTTGTGAATCTTCTTCAAATGATACGGATAAAGTTTGGGCAGCCAACTTTAATTGCCCCGGGCAGTTGGTTGTAGCTGGTCATGCAGCAGCAGTTGAGCGTTTGATGCTTGTTGCCAAAGAAGCTGGAGCCAAGCGAGCGTTACCGTTAGCTGTGAGTGCACCATCACATACACCTTTGATGCAAGTAGCGGCCGATGCGATGCAGAAGCAACTATCTCAAACGACATTAAGTGCACCATTATGCGCTGTATGGAGCAATGCACGGGCAGTTGCATTGAATGATGTGGAAGATATTCGAACGGCTTTGGTAGAGCAATTGATATCGCCTGTACGTTGGACTGAAATCATTCAGAAAATGTCTGTGAACAGCATTACATCAGCTGTTGAAATGGGACCAGGTAAGGTGTTATCTGGTTTGGTTCGGCGTGTTGATAAGAATCTCTCTGTTGCATCAGTATTCACACCAGATTTAATGGATAAGGCGGTAAATGATGAGTGAAGCAAGCTTGAGTGACCATAGGCCCGTTGCGATTGTTACAGGAGCAAGCCGTGGTATCGGCTTTGCCGTAGCAGAAAAACTAGCCAAGGCTGGTTATGATTTGGCAATTTGTGCAACACGTGAAGAAACGGTAAATGCGGCTGCAGACAAACTATTGGTACATGGCGGACAAGTTTCTGCACATGTTGTGAATGTAACAGATGCCGATGCTGTAAAGACATTTGTTCAAGCTGTTGCGAAACAATTTTCTCGTTTGGATGTATTGGTGAATAATGCGGGTATTACCAAAGATGGTATTGCTATGCGTATGAAAGCTGATGATTGGAAGGCTGTGATTGATACCAATTTATCATCGGTGTTTTATGCCTCACAAGCTGCATTAAAACCAATGATGAAAGCGCGTGTAGGTCGTATTATTAATATTTCATCTGTGGTGGCTTCTATGGGTAACCCGGGTCAGTTAAACTACTGTGCATCTAAGGGCGGTATTGATGCCATGACACGCTCATTGGCAAAAGAAGTGGGTTCACGTAACATTACCGTGAATGCTATTGCGCCTGGTTTTATTGCGACAGATATGACTGCTGATTTGGGTGAGGATGCACATGCATCATTAACCAGTCAGATTCCTTTGGGGCGTTTGGGTAATCCTGAAGATATTGCAGCTGCAGTATTATTTTTAGCTTCTGATTCAGGGGCTTACATTACTGGTCAGGTGCTGCATATTAATGGCGGGATGTACATGTAAAAAAGAATCGCCCTTTTGGGTGGTGAGTTTGACAACATAAGAGATGCTACGCTTGACAGCACTTAGTGTGATGTTTAGAAGCCGCATCATATTCGATAGGGAGGACATTATGTCTGCAGAAATTGAAACTAAAATTATTAAAATTGTTGCTGATCAGCTAAATGTTGATGAAAGCGAAATTAATTCAGATTCATCATTTGTTGATGATTTGGGTGCTGATTCATTGGATACCGTTGAATTGGTCATGGCGTTCGAAGAGGAATTCGGCGTTGAAATTCCAGATGATGATGCTGAGAAAATTCAAAGCGTACAAAACGCTATCGACTACGTAGCAGCTAAGGCTGAATAATTATGACACAACGCGTTGTAGTCACTGGTGTGGGGCTTGTTACGCCACTCGGTACTGGCACTGATAAAACATGGCAAAACCTTGTTGCTGGAAAATCTGGGATAGGTCGTATTACGCACTTTGATGCGGAAGCGGCTGGCATGGCTTGTACCATTGCTGGCGAAGTTCGTGATTTTGATGTGAACGCGTATGTGAATCGTAAAGATGCACGCAAAATGGATACATTTATTCATTATGGTGTGGCTGCAGCGCAAATGGCGTTGGAGCAATCTGGTCTGGAAATCACTGAAGAAAATGCTCAACGTGTAGGTGTGGGTATTGGCTCTGGTATTGGCGGAATGCCTTCCATTGAAAGAACGATGCGTGCTTATGAAAAAGGTGGGGCACGTAAAATATCTCCTTTCTTCATCCCCATGACTATTATCAATATGGTATCTGGCTGGGTATCTATGATGACTGGTGCTAAAGGACCAAATGTTGCCACTGTTACTGCTTGTGCAACAGGCACACACGCTATTGGTGATGCCTTTGAAACGATTGCTCGCGGTGAAGCTGATGCCATGCTAGCTGGTGGTACAGAAGGTTGTATTTGTGAGTTAGCAGTTGGGGGCTTTTCAGCAGCCAGAGCATTATCTACACGCAATGATGAGCCTGAAAAAGCTTCGCGTCCTTGGGATGTTGACCGTGATGGATTTATTATGGGTGAAGGGGCAGGTGTATTAATGCTTGAATCCTTGGAAACTGCGAAAGCTCGTGGTGCGAATATTCTTGCTGAAGTTGTGGGTTATGGCATGTCTGCTGATGCTTATCATATTACAACACCATCACCAGAAGGTGAGGGTGGAGCACGTTGTATGAAAGCTGCCTTGAAACGTGGTAAATTGAATCCTGAAGATGTTGATTATATCAATGCCCATGGCACTTCAACACCTGCAGGCGATATTTGTGAAACACAAGGTATCCAAGCCGCTTTTGGTAACCATGCATCTAAATTAATGGTCTCTTCCAGCAAATCAATGACGGGACATTTATTGGGTGCTGCGGGCGGTATTGAAGCTGCATTTTCAGTCTTGGCAGTTCATCATGGTATTGTTCCTCCAACCATTAACTTGGATAATCAAGATTCAGCATGTCCATTGGATTATGTGCCAAATACGGCACGTGAAGTTGCTATTGATGTGGCTGTATCGAATTCCTTTGGTTTTGGTGGAACTAATGCGACGGTCATTGTCCGAAAGTTCACTTGATTTAAGTAAAGATACAAACATTTCACTTTTCACACGCATTTTAAAGAGAACACTTCATGTAAATGAGGTGTTTTTTTCATTTAAAGACAAATTTTCAGCAGTTCTTGAAGATCCAAAGGGCGATGGTAAACATTTTTTGGTATCAAAATCGGGTGTTTCCACATGGTTACATCAAAGTGATGATGCTAAAGCCTTCTTTGATGCATGGAAGCAGCGTATACAGCCTGCTTGTTGTGATTTTCCAGCTATTCAGCAATTGGTCTATGCATCGTATGAAGTTTGTACGGTATTAGAGGATTTGCCTTCACCTAAAACATCCCCTACAAATGGTTTGTTGTGGCTACATGAGCCTGAATGGAGTATTTGTTTTGATGATGCATCCCATACGGTTTATTTGGCATCACGTATCAGTGAACAGCAACTCGATGATATTGAAAATCTATTGCATGATGTGAATGAAGAAATGATTCCTGATAAGCTTGTTGTATCAGAAACGCATGAAGCTTCGAATGACTACTGTGCTGCTGTGGAGCAAGTAAAAAAATATATTCGTGCAGGCGATGTTTTTCAGGCGAATATTGCCCGATTTTGGCATATGTCTTTTGATAAACAGCAACTAACTCATCTTTATCAACAATTGCGCCGTGTGAACCCTGCACCTTTCTCATGTTTTCTTTGTGCTGATGATTTGAGCATTATTTCAGCTTCTCCTGAACGATTATTTTCTTTATCAAGTGATGGCATAGCAGAAACGCGTCCTATTGCAGGAACAAGGCGACGCAGTGAGGGTAATGAAGATACGCTATTGCGGGATGAACTATTACTTTCAGATAAAGAGTGTGCCGAACATATTATGTTGGTCGATTTAGAGCGTAATGATTTGGGGCGTGTTTGTGAGTCTGGCAGTGTGCAAGTCAATGAACATATGGTGATTGAGCAATATACCACTGTGCAGCATATTGTATCCAATGTGCGAGGAAAACTTGCCAAAAATCATGATGTCGTTGATTTATTTCAAGCGATGTTTCCTGGTGGAACGATTACAGGCTGCCCAAAGGTACGTTGTATGGAAATTATTCATGAATTGGAGCATCAAGCTCGTGGTCCTTATACAGGAGGCATCGGTTATATTGCATGGGATGGCAGTGCTGATATGAACATTCTTATTCGTAGTTTCTGGCATGATAGAGAGCAATTATACTGGGCGGCTGGCGCTGGTATTGTGGCAGATTCAGACCCTGAAAAAGAGCGGGCTGAGACAGAGCATAAAGCAGAGGGGTTATTGCGTGCTTTGCATGACTGTTAGCACTTTTCCTTTTTCTTAATGCATTCTTCTATAGCTTGGATTTGGCTTTCTAAGCCAACAGCATCTTCGATATTAATCTGAAAGGCAATGCCGCTGCTAGGTGTCTTCTTAAATCCACCAACATCGGATATTTTTTCAAGAATAGTTCTGCTTAGCTGTTCTTCGACAATAAACATGAGCATATTGCGATGCGTCTCAAGGTTTAGTCCTAAAAATGTATGTTGGGGTTTAAGACCTTCACCCCTGGCATCCGATACAATGGTTGCACCCGTAGCACCAGCATCGCGTGCTGCCTGCATGATTTTGTCACTTTTGGTATCTTCAACAAAGGCAATAATAAGTTTAAAATTCATAACAGCTCCTTTTTTCTTTTTTCTTTTTGATGGTATTCAAGCCATGCTGATATTTGGGCATAAAATAAAACACTAATAATGGGAAATACACTGGCAAAGGCGATAAGACCAAAGCCATCAATGATAGGGCTGCGACCAGGAATTGTGCTTGCTAAACCTAATCCAAGCGCTGCCAATAAAGGTACGGTCACAGTCGAAGTTGTGACACCACCAGAATCATAAGCCAATGGGATAATTGATTTGGAAGCAAAGAATGTTTGCAAAACAACTAAAATATAAGCGCCCATAATAAACATCCACAAAGGACCACCTGTAACAATACGCAAACATCCAATGGATACTCCTGTTGCCACACCAAGCCCTACAGCAATGCGCAAACCAAATGCGGAGATAGAGCCTGCAGAAATTTCCTGCGCCTTTTGGGCAACAGCAATCAATGCGGGCTCAGCAAAAGTGGTTGCAAAACCAATTGTAAAGCCAAATAGATACACCCAGCCATAATCTGACCAAAGATAGTCACCGATGATGCCATCAGGATATAGAAATGCAGGGTCTGTTAATTGTTTTGCCATGGCATCACCAAGTGGAAAAATGGCTTCTTTTAGACCAACAAGAAAAAGGGCAAGCCCAATAACGACAATGCACAAACCTTTGAGTGTCTGTGAAATATCAGTAATGGGTTGTTTTAAAATGACATATTGAAAAAAGAACAGTGTGAGGATAATGGGCATTACATCCCAAACTGTCCGCCAAAGCGTGGATCCAAGTAGTGTGAAAAATTCATTCATGGCAATACAATGATGCCATATATCATAACAAATAGCATGGGCATGAGTGATGCAAATGCAATAAGCCCAAAACCATCAATGATAGGGTTACGCTCTGCAATGGAAGATGCAAGCCCAATGCCTAATGCGGTAACAAGTGGTACGGTAATGGTAGAGGTGGTAACGCCTCCAGAATCGTAAGCAATACCAATGATTTCTTTGGGTGCAAAGGGCGTAAGTAATTGAATCATTACGTAGCCAGTAATCATCATCATTGGCAATGACCAGCCGCGTAGGATGCGTAAAACACCAAGGAAAATAGCGAATCCTACAGATAAAGCGACACTTAGGCGTAAGCCATTGGCATAGGATAATTTATCCGCGTTGTTAGAACCGATTAACCCTTCTTGTGCTACAATATCAGCAGCTTTTCCTGCAATTGCGATAAGCGCAGGCTCGGCGATAGTGGTACCAAAACCAAGTAGAAATGCGAATAATAAGAACCAAAACAAACTGCCTTTTTTAGCGAATGAATAGGCAAGTTTTTCACCTATAGGAAATAGTGCTAATTCCAAGCCTTGAATAAAAAGCGCCAAACCAAACAAAACACACACAAACCCTGTAAGCATGGTTGGCAAGTTAGGAATGGGTTGATGCAAGACAAAAAGTTGAAAGATAACAATGACCAATAAAATCGGCGCTAAATCTCGCAAAGCAGCAAGGAGGGGTTTAAAAAACGACTGAAATTGCTGCTGCATGATTCTATATGATTTCCTTTATTTTTCTTGGCTTAGTCACCTGTAGCAATACGATCTACTAATTCTTTCACAGTCGGAATATAGCCACCTTGATAAAAAGGATCTTCACCAAAGCGATAAGCGGCATGACCAGCAAACATCAAATTATGTTCAAGCTCTCCATCATGGGCAACTGATTGCAATGTTTTTTGAATACAAAAGCTACGGGGATCTGCTTTTCTTCCCGTTGTGCCCAAGTCATTGGCTGCCCAGTTGGAAAAGGCACATTGTGACAAGCAGCCCATGCAATCCAACTGATCCTGACGAATTTCTTGTGCTTTATCCTTGTCTACAAAAATAAGTGTTGAATCGGGTGTAACCAAGGCTTTGGTGAAACCATCGCTTATCCACTCTTTGGCGCTGTGGGCATCCCCTTTGGTGATATAGACTTTTTTATTACGAACACCAAATGTAAACGCTTCACTATGATCACCGGATGCATGGTCCATGAATGAAATTTCGCGGTCAGAACGCTCATATAGCTCATGTAAAAAGCTGTTATAAATCGCAGATGAATAAAAGCCTGTAGGGGAGAATTTATTCAGTTTAATATCACCTTCTTTTAAGTTTAGAAGGCGTTGTTTCCAGACATCAGAGATAGGACTTTCTTGGGTTAATAATGGACGTGTACCATATTGAAAGGCAATAGGGCCAACTTCATCATTGTTTAGCCAGTCAGACCATTCGCGTAAAAACCATACACCACCAGCCATGATAATCGGTACTTCATTCAAACCAAACTTATTCATGGTTTGACGCAATTCTACAATGCGCGGATAGGGAGCCTGTGGTTTGTTGGGATCTTCTGAATTGGATAATCCATTGTGTCCACCGGCCAACCAAGGGTCTTCATATACCACACCACCCAACCACTCAGGATGTTTTTTATAAGAGCGTAGCCATAGCGCACGAAAGGCGCGAGCCGATGAAATGATAGGGTAATAATGGACTTTATGAGCCGCAGCCAATGGCGCGAGCTTAAATGGCATACCAGCACCGCATGTTACGCCATGAATAATGTCGCCAGCCTTATCAAGAACACCTTCTAAGATGCGTTCTGCACCACCCATTTCCCATAATACATTCATATGAATGCGACCATTGCCCTCTGCAACTTCATGAGCAATTTGTGCTTGTTTGATGCCGCCGGCAATACCTTGCGAAACCAGTTCTTCAAATCGAGCTTTACGGCTTTTACCATGATAAACAGTGCGGATTACATTACCTTGCTCATCGATACTATCGGCATTGACCGCAGAAAAAGTGCCAACACCGCCTGCTTTTGCCCACGCACCTGTTGTTTGACCATTGGAAACAGCAACACCTTTGCCTCCTTCAATAAGAGGTAGCACTTCTTTGCCAGATAAGGTCATAGGGGGTAGGTGAAATGACATGGTATTCCTTTGTTTTTTATGGTTCATCTACACGCGGCAGATTTAAAATTATGATGCTATAAAGTCGATAACTCTAAATCCTATGCGCAGCATCGCAAGCTTCATCTAATTTTCTTGAAATATCATACAATATGATACATGTATTTGAAAGTCAGTTGCTTTGTATTTTTTCAGGTACATAGTTGTTGTATTTCATGGTAGGAGTCTGGCAGACTCCTAGATAGGGTGTATCAATGATGTTTGAAGTAGAAGAAATTATCATGCTTTTTTCTTTAGGAATCGTATGTTTATTGCTTTTATGGTGGTTGCAATATCGGCGACAAAAAGTACGCATTCTAGAATTGAGTCAAACCATTCAGGAACTTGAAGAGGATGTGCTTGCACAAAAGCAGTTAATTGATGTGCATATGCAAGATTTAACCAAGCAAATGGTAGGTCAAGCATCACTTGATGAATGTCTCCGACAGACAGAAAAAAAAGTCGAGGATTTAACGCTCCAGTTGTCTAAAAGAGATGCCATTGTAAATGAATTAAATGTAAAAGTTTCTGATTATAAAGCGCATGTAAGCAAACTTGAAACAAGATTAGAAGAAGAGCGTAAGTCTTCAATTGAAAAGCTAAAACTTCTTAATGATGCCAAAGAAAAAATGACCAATGAGTTTAAGGTTCTTGCCAATCAAATCTTTGAAGAAAAAGGTAAAAAGTTTGATGAACAAAACCGCAACAGCTTGGATGAGGTATTAAAACCAATGCGGGAGCAGTTGGGTGATTTTCGCAAGCGTGTGGATGACATCCATAGCGATGATAACAAAGAACGCGCATCACTTCGGGAACATTTGGCACAATTAAAAGATTTGAATCAACAAATGAGCGCCGATGCATTGAATTTAACGCAGGCTTTAAAAGGCGAGAGTAAAGCTCAAGGGAATTGGGGCGAAATGATTTTGGAGCGCATCTTGGAAACATCGGGTTTGCGTGAAGGTCATGAGTTTGCACGTGAACAATCATTTACAGGTGAAGATGGTAAACGTTTGCGTCCTGATGTGGTGGTATACATGCCAGGCGATAAACAAGTGATTATTGATTCCAAGGTATCGCTAACGGATTATGAACGTGCTGTGTCTGCCAGTGATGATATGGAGCGAAAGGTTGCACTTACAGCGCATTTAAAAAGCATGAAATCACATATTCAAGGTTTATCAGGTAAACGATATGACCATCTTCCCAATGTACATTCACCCGACTATGTGTTGATGTTTATGCCCATTGAAGGAGCTTATTTAATGGCGGTTGAAGCGGATAGTAGTATTTTTGAAACAGCTTTTGAGCAGCGTGTGGCGGTGGTTACACCTTCAACCTTATATGCGACATTAAAACTGATTGAGCAGCTTTGGCGCTATGAACGACAAAGTGAAAACGTGGTGAAATTGATAGATAGAGCTAGTAAATTACACGATAAGATGGTGGATTTTGTCAAAGCCTTTGAAGAAGTCGGTAGCCGTTTGAATCAAGCTCAAAGTGCCTATGGTACGGCGCTGGATCGCATCAAATCAGGTAGGGGTAATGTTATCAGCCAAATCGCCACATTGGGTGTGCTTGCAGGCAAAACAAAGAAAGAGTTGCCCAAGCATCTTGTGGATGATGCGGAAATTCAGAATCAACATGAAATATCTGATAAAAATGATGAGTAGTGCTTATTTGATCCATGCCTCTGAAATAATAATGGTTTGAGCGTAGGTATTCGTCACCTTAAAAGGTGAGTTCTTTATGATGATATTTTGAAAGTATTGAAACATGCTTTGGGTGATGAACATGCGCAAGCAATGCCAACTTTAGCTATACATGTATGTGATTAACAAAGTAATAAAATACCTTTTGCATAGAACCTGAGCCTGCACATAGTTTTTCATATTCAACGTCAGATTATTTTTATCATTGAATGAGCTTGATGCACCAGCAATATTTTCTGGCTAACGATTAAATTCACCATCATACATTTGTGTAAATGTGTATAAACCTGTGCCATGCCCATCATCAAACACAATGCGAATAGCATAGTTTCCCGCAGGCTCGATATGGGTTATTTTTACATCTTCTTTGCCCATGATCATTTCACCTTGATTAACCGTTTGATTACGACAATCAGCGCATGGACACAACACACGCAAATCTTCGTAGAGATAGGTGATGGTGCGCCCATCATTCCAATCAATTTCTAAACAGCCTTTATCGGGGCAATTTCGAATTTCTTTGGGTATTGCTTCCATGTTTAGGTGATGACCGTTGGTTTGTTACGACCTGTAAACTCTTGTAATTTTGAAATGCTTTCAGATGCCGTAATAAGCTCAGCCAGAGCATCTTGGGCATCCATATTTTGTTTGTTTGCATCAGCTTCAAAGGATTCCAAATAAAGGCGAATGGTTGCGCCTTCCGTACCTGTGCCGGATAAACGAAAAATAATACGTGAACCATCTTCAAATAAGATACGAATACCTTGATTTAGACTCACGCTTTGATCAATAGGGTCAGTGTAGGAGAAATCATCGCAGGTTTGAACTTTGCGACCAGCAAGCATACTGCCTTTGAGTGACCCAAACTGACTGCGAACATGCTGCATCACCTGATTGGCAGCATCTGTAGGCACAGCTTCATAGTCATGGCGAGAATAATAGTTCCGACCAAACGCTTTCCAATGTTCAGTGACAATATGTTCAACAGACTCACCACGTACTGCGAGAATATTTAACCAAAACAATACTGCCCAAAGCCCGTCCTTTTCACGCACATGATTGGAGCCCGTACCAAAGGATTCTTCACCGCACAGTGTTACTTTATCGGCATCCATCAAGTTGCCGAAAAACTTCCAACCTGTTGGTGTTTCATAGCAGTCTAAGCCCAATGCGTTGGCAACACGATCTGCAGCTCCACTGGTCGGCATAGAGCGTGCAATACCAGCAATACCATGCTTATATGCAGGTACAGTTTTAGCATTGGCAGCCAAAATTGCCAAAGAATCACTGGGAGTCACAAAAAAGTGTTTGCCAAGAATCATATTGCGATCGCCATCACCATCGGATGCTGCACCAAAATCAGGAGCATGATCGCCATAAACGATATCAACCAATTCTTTAGCATAGGTTAAATTTGGATCGGGGTGACCGCCACCAAAATCGTCTAATGGTTTGCAATTCATAAGGCTATCATCTGATGCGCCCAACATATCTTGCAAAATAACTTTGGCATAAGGGCCTGTCACAGCATGCATAGCATCAAAACACATGCGGAAATCGGAAGCGAGTAGCTTGCGAATGGCATCAAAATTAAATAATGATTGCATAAGTTCTGCATAGTCAGATACGGAATCAATCACTTCGACGTTCATATTAGCGACTTGCGAAGTCGCGATTTTACTCAAATTTACCTGAACAGGTGATGTTAATGTTTTATAGCTGCTAATGGTTTGTGTTTTGGCATAAATAGCATCGGTAATTTTTTCAGGGGCAGGACCACCATTGCTAATATTATATTTGATACCAAAATCTTCATCAGGTCCAGCAGGGTTGTGACTTGCAGAGAGAATAAGACCACCAAAGGCTTGATATTTACGAATCACACATGAGGCAGCAGGGGTAGAGAGAATGCCATGTTGCCCAACAAGCACACGACCAAAGCCATTGGCAACAGCCATATTGATAATGATTTGGATGGACTCAGCATTGAAGTAACGACCATCACCGCCTACAACAAGGGTTTGCCCTTGAAAATCGCCAATACTTTCAAATACCGATTGTACAAAGTTTTCCAAATATCCAGCCTGTTGGAATACTTTAACCTTTTTTCGCAACCCTGATGTGCCAGGTTTTTGTCCTTCAAATGGTGTTGTAGGTTGAGTATTGATGCTCATATTATGCCCCCCTAAGACAGTGGCGAAAGCTTACACGAGATGAACTATATTTTCACCACGAAGCTTGCTTTAGGATTTAACATAAAAATAATTATATCATCACATTTTCTGTTATATTTATTTTCTTGCATCTCCATCTGGATGTATCACGATGCCGACAACAATGCATAAGTGAATCTGTAAAATGTATAACACAAATGGTATGATGGAGTGGGTAAGGATTTAGTATGGCAGTATTAACAATATCTGTTGCGATTGATGCATTGGATTATTTGGGAACCGCAGCATTTGCTGTGACAGGTGCTTTACGCGCCATGAGTAAACGCTTGGACTTGATGGGCGCAGTGGTTTTGGCAGTGGTGACCTCTTTGGGTGGCGGTATGATGAGAGATGCGCTGATTGGGCATCATCCACCGACTGCATTTATTGATCAAAGCTATTTATTGATTGCCATTGTGGTCGGTATACTCACATTCTTTTGGGGACGGCATATTCGTGAGCAGGAAAGTTGGTTGATAGCCCTTGACGCTGTAGGACTTGGTGTCTTTACGCTGGTGGGTGCAAGTCTTGCTGATCAGGCTGGTTTAAGTGCTTTTGGCATTTTATTTATCGCCATGCTGACTGCCACAGGTGGTGGTGTTTTACGTGCAATGATGGTGGCTGAAATTCCATTTATTCTTAACAAAGAAATTTATGCATCGGCAAGTTTAATCGGCGCACTGGCTTATCTTCTATTAACATATATTGAGGCAAGTAACCTTTGGGTATTCTGTACGGTTATGGTGATAACAACGGGTGTGCGTCTGATTGCATGGCGTTATCACATGCAACTACCACGCGCTTAAGACATTCGAGACTTGCATATCAAACAAGATGATTCACGATTCACGATGTGAGCCAACAACCTTTTTCTAGCCAAATCAAAAACGATTTTTCTTCAGACTCTCCCTTAGCCACGGGGCTTGCAGGTTATGTGCATCGTGAAGAGCAGATAAAACTAGCGGGTGAAATTGCGGATAGCTTTGATAACGGTGGCGTATTGCTTGCAGAAGCTGAGACAGGCACGGGTAAAACACTGGCGTATTTGATTCCTGCATTGCGTTTGGATGGTAAAGTATTAATTTCTACCCATACACGATCGTTGCAAAATCAATTGGTACATCGTGATATTCCAGCAGTAACCAAAGCCATGGGTGTGCGTCGAAAAATTGCTTTGTTAAAGGGCAGAAGTAATTACTTATGCCCTTTTCGTTTGCAGAAGAATTTAAGCTCAGCAAGCCTTGATTTATGGGCTAAGAAGCCTCTATTAAAGGTGTTAAAATGGTCTGAGAAAACCACCGATGGTGATTTATCAACATTACCCTTTGATGCGTTTGAAAAAGGCATTGGTGCGATGGTTACAGCAACGGCAGAGCAGTGTAGCGGTTCCAAATGTCCTGAATTTAAGAAATGCCCACTCATGAAAGCCAGAGAAAAGGCTATGCAAGCGGATATTGTCGTCTCAAATCATGCATTGTTATTGGCAGATGCCGCTCTTAAATCGGGTGATTTTGGTGAGGTATTGCCACAATTTGATGCTTATGTATTGGATGAGGCACATAGTCTGCCCGATGTCGCATGTCAGCACTTCGGCATTCAACTCAACCGCATGCGTTTGATTACTTGGCTCAATGATTTTCAGGGTTTACTCGATGAATTGGGTGATGAAGATGCGCTGAAAAAAGATGCGTTAAAGGCAGGTCGTAAAGTGTTGGATGCTTGGCTTGAACCTGACTTATCTAAAGTCAGTGAAGCATGGCAACCGCTTGTAGATTTCGCGGCAAGTCGAGCCGAACGTAGTGAAGATATGCAAAAGCTATCCGAGCGCGCAGAAGAACTAGCGCAAGATATGAAAGCGATTCAAAAGCCTAACGAAGGTTTTGTAGCTTGGAGTGAAGGAGAAGGGGAGTTTAGGCGGCATGTGTTGGCTCCTGTAGAAACTGGACCTGTTTTAGATGAGCATTTGTGGATAAGACCTGCGTCTTTTGTGCTTCTTTCAGCAACATTGCGAGTGTCAGGGAGCTTTGATTATGCGCGTCAACGTTTGGGATTAGAAGATGCCCAAGAGGTTTTTCATGTTTCCCCCTTTGATTATGAGGAGCAGGCTTTGACGTATTTACCACGTCATTTACCTGAGCCTCGAAGTGATGCTGGCAAAGATGCGTTATTGGAAGAAATGATTACCTTATTAAAAGCATCACAAGGTCGAGCATTTGTATTGTTTACATCGTGGTACATGCTCAATCATCTCGGTGAGGGTTTGAGTAAACGTTTGCAATGGCCTGTATTGATTCAAGGGAAAAGCGGTAGTCGCGACGCAATTCTTGAGCAATTTCGGGCAGATACACACTCTATTTTGTGTGGCACACGAAGCTTTTGGGAAGGTGTGGATGTACCAGGGGAGACTTTATCTATGGTCATTGTCGATAAGGTTCCTTTTGCACCACCAAATGACCCACTGCTACAAGCACGCATTAGCCACTGTGAGAAAAAGGGCGGCAATGGTTTTATGGATATTCAACTTCCAGAGGCAATTGCAGTATTGCGGCAGGGGGTAGGGCGTTTGATTCGTTCTAATGAGGATAGGGGCGTGATGGCGATTTTAGATTCACGGTTGTATCACAAGCGTTATGGGCGAGATGTTGCGCATAATCTTCCACCAGCACGTATTGTTGATGATTTGGCTGAGGTACGATGGTTCTTTGAATCTTAATGTATTCCCATGAGTGTATTCCAAACATAAAAAAGGCCAGCTAAAAAGCTGACCCAATCATGTATTCTTAAAACAGATTAAAAAATAAACTCGCGTTTTTGTGGAATCGCTTCCATATCCTGCAACAATGTTTCAAACATTGCAGTATCAATAGTTGCTGTGGTTGTCTTTTGCATATGCGTTAACGTAACTACAGGGTTCTTACCAATAAACGCAATCATTTGTGCATTTTCTGCAAGAAGGGCGGTTAGATGTTCTGGAATCGACATTAAAGATGCGCCGATAACAATGATATCATAACCCTTAGTAATATCAGCATGATTGTTGACTTCATCTGCATTCATTGCATTGATAGATATAATGGTCGCATTTTCAATACCATGATCGGCTAAATTCTTGTGTGCAATTTCGCTTAACTCTTCATGCAATTCACAACTGGTTACTTCGGCACTATGCATTGCCAAGAGTGTTGTTAGATATCCTGTACCTGTACCAATTTCTAAAACGCGTTCGTGACCTTGCAGGTTCAATTGCTGCATAATACTGGCTTCTTGTAGAGGACTAAACATTTCTTGATTGCAGGCAATAGGTACATGACCTTCCATATATGCCAAGCTACGTACATTTTGGGGAACATAATCTTCGCGCGGCATGCTATCTAGCACATCCAGTAATTCAGGCTCTAATACTTTGCAGCAACGGATTTGATACTCTACCATATTGCGGCGAGCTATGTTCAATGCACCTTGGTCACTAGCAGTTGCAGTCATAATTTCCCCTTTCCCTCATTAAAACTTTATACAATGTAGCAAATATTTTATGTGTATCCTAAGATCACACAACCTATCCAGCTTGGAACACTAACGATTATGATGATTTTCTCAATATCATGGTTCTTGGGATAGATTTACGATTAAAACCTCGGAAATGATATTTTTATATCACTATTATGGCTTAGTTTTCTTCTTTTGTAGCAAATAGTTATGTAAAACTTTTCCTTTTTCGCCCAACTGGTTTACTTGGATAATCGTCTGTTTGTTTAGAATAATTTTAAGTGAAGGTGCATTGCCACTGGTTAGCCTTAATGGCTTTAAAGATGTGATCTGCATGCTTTCGCCTTTTTTTAACAAGGCTTCTCGAACCAGAGCGGGCGGCTCATTGCTATCGTGAAGTTGTAGCCAAACATCAGCAGTTACTGCAGTTAGTTTATAGTTATAAGACGATATTTTATTTGTATCAATAGCTTTGGTTTTTATGGTCGGTTTAAGCGCATCAGCTTTGTTGCTTGATAGGGTGGTAGTTGGAAGAGTAATAGCTACAGCAGAACTTTCCGTTGTTGATGCTTCGGGCTTTTTATTGTTCACACTACTACTTTTATCTTTTTGGATATGCACTGCTGCATCCTGCATCAATTGTGAAGGCAGTGGGGCAGGCGGTGTATGATCAAACACATTAAACCCAACAAATAACACAATAAAAGCCAATGCTGCAAAGATCATCCATGATTTTTTTGGTGCGACAGGAGGATCAGGGAATGTAAGCGGCTTGGTTAAGTGATAATGCCCGGATTTAAGCTTTTCAATGCTCTGACTCAAATCGAGATGTAAATAATCGGCATATTGGCGTAGAAAGCCTAATGCATATACTTCACCAGGCATGTCTGTCCAATCGCCAGCTTCTAGAGCGTTAAGGTAAATCTTTCTAAGGTTTAATGCGTTGGCAACCGTATCTATGGAAGTAGAAGACTTTTCCCGCTCGTTTTTCAATAGCTCGCCAACTTCCAAAAGAATGTCTTCTTTGGAAATTGTTTCAGAACCGTTGGCGTTATTGTCTTCGGAAGTCATATTACATGCGACCTAAACGTGTAAGTTCATCGCTTGCCCATGCACGGTTGAGTGGATTTTTTTCTTTTTCGAGATAATGAGCCAAATGTTTACGTGCAGCAGTAATTTCTGAACGCTTTACAAGCAAAGCTATCAAGCTCTCTAAAGCAGGGCGTAAGGTAGGCTGTTTGCGCAACATAGTCTCATACAAGGCTTGAGCATAATTTACGCGACCCGTGTTTTCATAGACCTTTGCTTCCTTAAGCTGTGAAATATTTTGTCTGGGATTCATCATCGCTGCTTTGCGGTAATTTTTTATTGCTTCGTCAGGCTGATTTTGACCTGCTAAGGCATCACCCAAGTGAATCAAGGCAATATACTGTTTGCGATAACGTGGATCCTCTAAGGCTTTGCGTAACATTTTTTCAGCCTCTTTATAACGTTGTAGTGATACTAGTAATGCACCATAATTGGTATACACTGAAGATGTTGCGCCAGCCGCAATAGCTTGTTTATAAAAAGATTCTGATTGTTTCATATTACCCTGCAAACGCCATGCGTAAGCCAGAGCATCCAATGTTTTAGGCTGGTTGGGATTTTCTGTATTGGATTGCATGAGCTCATCAAATGCTTTGGGAAGTTGCCCACGCTGTATTGAGTCTAAACCAATCTGATAATGTATTTTAGCACTTTTATTGTTTTTTTCTGGAATAGTATGAGCGCAAGAAAGAAGAAAAGTTGCACAAATAAATAAAATCCAGTTCAGACGAATAAAAGATATCATAATAAACGCTCCACCAGCGCATGAATAGGGCGTAAAGCCTCATTATTTTGCTGACTTAAATCGGCAAAAATACCGTGGTTTAATGTTGTTTGACAGCTACATGCACATGCGTTTTCAGGTTGTTTGAAGTAGTGATTCAATAACCTTTGAACTTTTTGTACATTGCTTTGCATAATTTCCAACACAGAAGCTACAGAAACATCATCTTCGTCTTCATGCCAACAGTCATAATCGGTACACATGGCGATAGTCGCATAACACATTTCAGCTTCACGTGCTAACTTGGCTTCAGGCATATTGGTCATGCCAATCACATCCATACCCCAAGAACGATACAACATTGATTCTGCACGTGTCGAAAATTGCGGGCCTTGCATCACCAAATATGTACCTGACGTATGGGTGGTAATACCAGCTTGTTTCGAAGCATCTACCAAAGATTGTTGCAAACATGAGCAAATAGGGTCAGCCATAGAAACATGTGCGACAACAGACTCGTCAAAGAAGGTTTTTTCACGATTGATGGTTCGATCCACAAACTGATCAACCAAAACAAAATCACCTGGCGTAATGTCTTCGCGTAAAGAGCCAACTGCAGATACTGAGATAATGCGTGAAACATTGGCTTGTTTCATAGCATAAATGTTGGCGCGATAATTGATTTTATGGGGCGGGATGCTGTGAGCAGTGCCATGGCGTGGTAAAAAGACTATGTCTTGACCATGATAGCGAGCCAATAGCAATGGAGCCGAAGGTTTACCCCACGGTGTATCCACATC
>CAJXLC010000002.1 GCA_913055645.1 uncultured Pseudomonadota bacterium
ATGAGGACAATAATTCCTGCGATTGGGATTGTTGTGCGTCAAAAGCGATCATTGCAAATGACTAGCATTGTAGTTTGGCCAAACTTTGAACTGGATCGATATCCGTCGATGTGGGTTGTCGGGGACACTCGTGTTAGCTTCGCCAACGGAAGCCCCATATTGGAGGGTGCCGCCAAGATTCTTGGTCTGCCGCTTGTCTGTCGTGAACCCGATCAGAGCGGTTTTTTTTCAAAAGCGTATTTCGAACACTCATTTGGCTATTGCTTTGCAGGTAGCACGCTGATGGGGCAAAACTCTTACCTCAGTTTAGTGCCACTGCTCAGCAATTTGGTCTCCGCCAATCATTATCTTCCATCAATGTCAGACGTGGCGAACTTCGCTCTGAAGTACATTAGAAAGACCTTTGACGAGTACAAGGAGCGTGTTGGGCCAAGCGCTATGTTTGAGGCCGCAATATTCGGTTGGTGTCACGTCAACAATCAACTTGAAATATGGCACTTCCGTCCAGAACTTCAGAATGATGTTTATGAAATGTCTCTTGCCAGTCATGTAGACCCGCAATTTAAGGATTTCTTGTATCTAGGTGACGAGAAACAAGAAGTGGAGCGACTGCTAAGAAATGCGTTTGATGAGATTGCTGCACCAGGCCGCCCACCTGAAAGGTCGCCTCGCCAAGTAGTGGATGAACTTATCGCAGACAGAGGCCGAGCCTCTATTGGTGGGGATCAGCAACTTGCCATAGCCAACCAATTCGGGTTCCAACCGTATACGCTACTCCGGCCACGAGTTGTTGGGCAGCCCCAAGCTTATATGAGTTATCTCGGCATGGAACTCAATCACGAAAACAACACAGTGGGTCAAGCCGTCGTCGGCGGGCCTGGAATGGCGTGAGTGTTGACGCACAACAAGTCGCTCAAGCCGACGCAATAACCGCGCGGCTTAGCTTAAACGTTATGCCTCTAGATAAAATGAATAAAAATGGTATCAGGCTTTCATAACTTGATATTGGTGATTCAAAGAAATCGACACGCCTTGAACAATTGACAATATATTGTACAATTCATCTGTAGAGGTGCTGTGATGCATAATATTAGTTACTCAGAAGCGAGAAATAGTCTTAAAACTTTATGTGATGAAGTCCGCGAAAGTCATGAGCCTGCTTTGATTACACGCAAGGGCGGCGATGTGGTATTGGTGGGTTCTGAAGACTGGGAATCTATTCAGGAGACACTGCACTTGATGGATGTGAAGGGAGCAGTTGAGCGTATTGATTCGGCATCTGATTACCAAGAGCTTCATGGCGATGATGTGGAGTCTTTAAAAGCTGCCATTGATGCTTAAACCCTGCTTGTCAAAACAAGCGCGCCAACAAATTGCAAAATTATCCCGAAGTAATCCCAAACTGTTGGATGATGTGCTTGCTGGCATTGCCAAGCTGATACATGAACCTTTTTCTGGCTTACATCGTCCCAAGGCTTTGGTGGGTACACTCAAAGGGTTTTGGTCAATCCGTATCAATCAAAAAGATCGATTGGTGTATAAAGTCGAAGAAAATAAATTGCTGATTGCCTCAGTTGAAGGGCATTACGACGATCATTAGAATGATGACGATACCCCGCTCTTCAGGCAGGAAATTCAGGGGAAATTTACTATTTAACACCCGTATATTGATGTTTAACGATGATAAACATCTCGTCTATGCCCTACTTTGACAACCTCAATCATCAGAATCTCATCATCAATTTGATATAAAATCCGATAATTACCTTGGCGAATACGATATTTTTCATCGCCACTTAATTTTTCAGATTGAGGTGGCATAGGATTATCAGCCAAAGATTCAATTTTATCTAAAATTCGCAATACATCTTTTTTGGGAATCTTGCGTAAATCTTTGCGAACAGAGGCTTTGAACTGGATATTATATCGTGCCATCTGACTTTAAGGCTTTAAGCATTGCCTCATAACTCAACGTTGTCTCTGCCTCACGAACTTGGAATGCTTCCAAATCTTGTTGGTCCTCCATAAATGTGCGTTTCACAGCTTCATTCACCAAATCAGAAATAGAACGATGCGTTTCTGCCGCTTTTAAGCGCAAAGTTTTATGAATATTTTCCTCTAAATAAACGGTTGAACGTTTTGTTGTCGCCTGTTGCATAACACACCTCACTAAAACACATTAACGTTATAACGCTATAACGTCAACGCACATCACTTTCTTGGTTTGTCGAAATGACTGGGCGTTACCTGTTTTAGGGTTAAGCGCTATTACGCATAAAATCAGCAACACCATACAAAGCTTCCATCAATTCATCACGCAGTTCATTGTCCTCTACAGTATCATCAAGTGCATGTTTCATGCATAACATCCACTGATCGCGGGCTGATTCATCAATCTTGAAAGGCATATGTCGCATGCGAAGGCGAGGGTGCCCAAACTTTTCAATAAAAAGCGATGGCCCACCCATCCAGCCAGAGAGAAACATAAACAGCTTATCTTCCGCACTTTTCAAATTGCTTGCATGCATATCACGAACGACTTTTGCCTCGGAAAGTTCATCCATGTGAAAGTAAAAGCGTTGCACCAAGTGGCGGAGTTTATCTTCACCACCAATGCGTTCATATAAAGTTCGGGTATC
The DNA here is from genome assembly GCA_913055645.1 of uncultured Pseudomonadota bacterium. GTDB lineage: Bacteria > Pseudomonadota > Zetaproteobacteria > Mariprofundales > Mariprofundaceae. Next base: position 2,640 of record CAJXLC010000002.1, read on the forward strand.
TTTTTTGATTAACATGGGCGAACCCTATGCAATCATCAGCATGAGAAAAGCTGCTATTGTATCTTGCAGCGATGCTCACTGAATCAAGTTTAAAATCATCATGTAAATAAAAAGTTGGCAGCGTATGTTTGTTTTGCCAATGTTCTGGCTAAAACTCATTCACAAGGATAACACAATGCCTACGCAAGAAGATTCAAATCAACAACCCGAAATAGAAATCTGCTTTGGCCCTGAATGTGGTGAGGGTGGCGGATACAAACTCGCAAAAGATCTTGCCGATATTGGTATTAAGACTGTTATTGGTGATTGCCGCAATCAATGCCCTAATGCGTGTTTGGCATATGTGGATAATAAAATGGTGGTGAACGCGACCATTGAACGCGTACAGGCGAAAATCAACGAACTTCAATGCAAATAAAAAAAGGGGAGCTTTCGCCCCCCTCTTTTTTACAAAACAGCTACTTCCAGAAGGCTGTTAAACAATCATACCTGCACCAACTGTATTGTTGGTAAAACTATCAATGATGATAAAGCTACCTGTGGTGCGATTATCGGCATATTTATCATAATGTAATGGTTGCTGTAATTTAAACGATACTGAACCAATCTCATTCATTGCCAGTTCATCAGCCTCATCCTGCGCTAGTGTATGAATATCTGTTTTGAAATTAATATCCGAAACCATCGCTTTAATTTGGTTGGTCGCATGCTTAATGATATATTTATTTCGGTTTTCCAACGGCTCATCACCAATCCAACAAACATTGGCAGTTAATGCTTTGGTGTCCGAATCTTCCTGACCCGCATGCATCAACATATCACCACGAGAAACATCAATTTCATCGTTCAACGTAATCGTAACACTCTGTGGTGCAAAAGCTTCTTGCAGGTTGCCATCAAAGGTAACAATTTCTTTGACTGTAGAAGTCTTGCCGGATGGTTTGACCACAATTTCATCACCCACTTTCACAGTGCCCGATGCAATGGTGCCCATAAAACCACGGTAATCTGGCAAATCGGCTGTTTGTGGGCGATTTAATAGTTGTACAGGCATACGGAATGGTTTTTCATCCAAATCATCCAATACAGACATGGATTCAAGTGTTTCGAGTAATGTGTCGCCCTTATACCAGTCCATATTATCGCCACGAACCGATACCATATCCCCCGTCAAAGCAGACATCGGAATACAAATTAAATCTTTCACACCCTGCTTGGCACAATATTCAGCCATGTCAGCCTTAATTTTTTCATAGGCTGCCTCATCATGGTCAACCAAATCCATCTTATTCACGGCCACAATCAAATGAGGAATGCCTAGAAGCCCCAAAATATGGGTATGACGTTTGGTTTGTGCCAATACGCCATGACGTGCATCAATCAAAATAATCGCTGCATTGGCAGTGGACGAACCCGTCACCATATTACGTGTGTACTGCTCATGCCCTGGGCAGTCTGCCATAATAAACTTACGCTTAGGCGTTGCAAAATAGCGATATGCCACATCAATGGTGATACCTTGTTCGCGTTCTGCTGCTAGACCATCTGTTAACATTGCTAAATCAATTTCAGCTGCAGATGAAACTTTATCAGCTCTTTTCTTTTTACGCACAGCCATCAATTGATCTTCAAATGCGCCTTTGGTATCAACAAGAAGGCGACCAATCAAGGTGGATTTTCCATCATCAACACTGCCCACTGTCACCAAGCGCAGTAGTTCGATTTCTTTTGTTAGTTCAAAATTAAATTCAGTCATATTTATTACCTATAAACACTTAAAATGATTCAAATTGCTTCGCATATGCATTATTTTCTAGAAGTATCCTTCTTTCTTCTTATCTTCCATCGAATTACTGCCATGATCAATAATACGCGTTTCACGCTCTGATCGACGTGCCGCAGCAGCTTCAATCACAATTTCATCCATATTGCTTGCATCAGAGCGCACTGCGCCTGTGCATGGGCTACAACCCAAGGTGCGGAACCGAGACATAATCATCTTAGGCTCTTCGCCTTCAAGCAATTGACCCTTATTCTCTTCATAATATGGAATAAGCATATTCCCACGTTCAATCATGGGGCGTTCTTTGGCGAAATATAGCGGTACAATCGGAATTTCCTCTTCACGAATGTATGACCAAATATCCATTTCCGTCCAATTTGAAATCGGAAATACACGTACCGACTCGCCATCATGAATACGACCGTTATAAATATTCCATAGTTCAGGACGTTGATTCTTCGGATCCCACTGCCCAAATTCATCACGCATGGAAAATACACGCTCTTTGGCACGTGAACGCTCTTCATCACGACGCGCGCCACCAAAAGCAGCATCATAACCACCTTCTTCCAAGGCATCTAAAAGTCCTGTCGTTTTCAATGCGCCACAGCAACGCGCCACACCAAACTCTTTGGGGTTCATTCCCTTTTCAATGGCACTTTCATTGCGTCTCACAATCAAATCAGCACCAATTTCTTCACAAAACGCATCACGAAAGTCATACATTTCTTTAAATTTAAAGCCTGTATCCACATGCAATAGTGAAAAAGGTAAGGGTGCAGGGTAAAACGCTTTGCGTGCAAGATGAACAAGCACACTCGAATCCTTACCCACAGAATACAACATCACAGGATTGCGAAATTCTGCCACCACTTCACGAATAATGTGAATGGATTCAGCTTCCAATGCTTTAAGTTGTGTTAATTTATGTTCTGACATTTTCATAGACTCCTAAATTCCATCACCCGATTCACATTCACCCTTAGGGGCTTTAAGTGAACTCACATGCAGACCGCACTCTGCCAACGTATCTTGGTTTTCCCACCACCAACGACCAGCGCGTGGGTCTTCACCCATACTAATTGCCCGCGTACATGGCTCGCAACCAATGGATACATAAAATTCATCATGTAATGTATTGTATGGCAAATCATGCTCACGAATATATGCCCATACATCTTTTTCTGTCCAATTGCGCATCGGGTTATACTTTTTCAAACCATACACAGGATCATCTTCTACAGGTGCAATTTCAGCACGGTTTGTCGCTTGATCTTTGCGTCGTCCGGTAATCCACGCTTCCATACCATGCAGGGCCTTTTCTAAAGGCTTCACCTTACGAATTTGACAACATAGTTTGCGATTTTCCACAGATTTAAGGAATAAATTCACACCATGCTCATGCACCATATTCTGCACAGCTTTTGAGTCTGGAAACAGTATATCAAGCACATTGCCATAACGTTCGCGTATCGCATCCATCAACGCATAGGTCGCTTGCGGCAAACGCCCTGTATCCAATGTTACAATCCGAATATTTAAGTGATTGCGACAAATCAAATCAATCAACACCATACCCTGTGAACCCAAGCTACATGAATAAACCAACTTATCTCCATGCTTGGCTTTGGCTTCCCGTAATAGTGATACAGCTTCATCAATCAAAAGCTTCATTGAACCTCCAGTAATGATAATCCAACCACTGGCCACCAGTACGTAGAGACCAACATAAACAATAAAAATGCAGCGACAGATAGCAGTGCACCATAGCGCAGCATGCTACCGCTATTTAAATAACCACTGGCATAAATCATAGCATTCGGCGGCGTACTCATAGGTAACATAAATGCAAAACCCGCCACAATACCAATCGTTAAAGCAACACTTACAGGATCAAGACCCGCAGACATACCAATCGGCATGGCAATTGGCAATACAATCGCCACAGCAGCTGCATTACTCACGCCTTCTGTAAAAAATAGGGTCATCAATACCAATAGTGCTATCAATGACAAACCCATCACATCGCCTGGAATCAAATTATGCGCCAGCCATACTGCCGCACCTGTATCAGATAATGCCTTACCAATCGCAATCGCACCGCCATACATCAGCACCACACTCCATGATACATGCTGCTCAATCGCCTTCCATGCCACCAAACGCAATGCAAACATCACAACAACAGCAATCAAAGAAATACTTGCCAATGTATTGGCATGCCCAGCCAACATCCATGCCAACACCGTGAAACACATTAATACTGCCATCAACCAGCCTTTTACCCCAAGTCCACCCAATTCAAGTCGTCGCTGGGCAAAACGATGGCGTACAGCTTGTAAATCCAAGGTCACAAATGAAGTCATACGCAACAATAAATACAACGCAACGGATAACACGCCAATCACCAATGGCAATGCCGCTAATGTCCATTGTAAAAATGAGAACGTATGCCCTGTAAGTTCAGCGCTCAAAGCAAGTGCCAAAGGCCCACGAGCGCCGCCAAGCAATGTCGTTACGCCACCAATAATCGCACCCCACGCTAGAGCAAAAAAGATAGCTTGCGCATAAGCGTGGCCTTTTTTCAAACCCAAACTTCGCACAATTTCCCAAGCAATCGGCAAAAATAATGCTGCCACAGCATGCTCTGGCATCACACATGCCATCAAAGCAGGAAGCAATAACATCGCACATAAAAGTTGTTTTGGGCTATGTGCAATACGATCTAGCATACCCAATGCCACTCGCTCGGATAAACCACTTTGCATCACACCAGCAACCAACATAAAAGCACCGAGAATAAAAAACACCGCAGGATTGCCAAATAAGGCAAATACGTCCGAGGCTGACATGACCCCAAGCATGGGTAACAAAGCCATACCTAATAAAGATGTCACCGCCAGAGGTAGTAATTGCGTGACCCACAATATCAAACATAACAAGAAAATAAGTAATGCCTGCCAACCTTCTGAACTTAAACCTTCAGGCACATCGGAAACAGTTCCAATGGCAAATACCATCACAACCACCAACATAGCCACAAATGGTGCGGCCTGTGCCGCTAATAGGCGGTGGAAAGGTCTATCATCAGTTTTTTCACCTTTGCCAACACGCACATGCCTGCGCAAACCATCCAACCAACCACCCCAGTGTCTACCAAAAGATGAAGTCACCCAACGTTCAGAGATGGCGGGTTGATTGCCATCTAGCACGCGACTTTCCATGGGTGTTAATACACGTCCCATATCACGCAAACGATGCGTAGGAAGCCCCGATGTTTCCAATAAATGATATTGCAACAACAATGCATTTTCTACATCATCCAAAGCTGGGATTTTCACATCCTGTAACGGTGTGCCTGGTAGAGGTCGAAATGGAATCACCAAAGGTACAATACCTTTATCCACCAATGCTTTCAGCCCATCCAATGTTGATTGCAAAGGTTCCAACCCAACAATCAAATGGCTTACAACAGCACCGGCTCTAAATACTTTATTCGCATGCTCCAGCGCATGCCAAATAGCTTCTTGTCCACCTTGACTCTCTTTACCCGGACAAATTTCCTCAAAACGTTTGTTATCAAACACTTCCAAGTTGCAAATAAAAATGTCCAAGCCTGCTGCATACAACGCATCAATCACACTCACATCTTTTGGCGCAACTGTTTCCAAAGCAATTTGTCTATGACCCAAATGCCTTCTAAGTAGAGCAATCACAGGAATTAAGCGTGATAAACCTACATCATCATTGGGAGTGAAACCATTGTACAAATAGACTGTATCCACTTCGCGTTCTTCCAATGCTGCCAGTACAACTTCAACCAACTCCAAGGCATCACGCAAGGGCGGTTCTTCCGCATTTAACATTGAATCGAATTGGCAATAAGCACACGCTTGGTCTGGTTTTGCAAAAAAACCACAGCCCATAAATGGCTGTAAAATTAACAACCTATCATGCAAGGAAGCAAAGCTTCCCATGCGCGAACCTTTACGCGTCAACTTGCTATAAAAGGCTGGTGCTTCAACCAATTCAACGGTTTCTGACTCTCCACCACATGTCATAACCGCCTTGCCATCATCCTCAAGCTGCAAAGAAAAACCACTGGCTTCGGTATAAGGCTGACCCACAGGTACAGAACAAAAATGTCCACTGGGCAAACGCACATCCAATGTTGATTCTGCACTGTTGGATTGCGCCAACCAGCGTGAACTATCAGGCAATCCATCCGGCAATGCCAAACCACGACTTACCAAAGAAAGCTTGGTACGCCCTGGGTTGGAAAAAGGATGGAGGTCGTCAGTCATTTAGATTTGAGAAATCTTCTCGACCACAATGCGCCACTGTGTATCAGATAGTTTCTCTTTCACATGTACTTTTTGACCTTGCTCTTCCAACGATAGCGGCACATTCTCAATCGGAGCGCCATCATCAAGGATGACTTCCAATTGCGAACCAATTGCCATGGTTGATAACTTAATTTTGGTTTTCACAAAGTTCATTGGACATGCCACACCTGATAAATCCAAGCTTACTACATCTGAGGAAGATTCAGCTTCAACCGTTTCCTCTACCGTTTTTTCTACAGTTTCTTCTACCATGTCACCGGCATCAGACACCGCTGCAAAACGTTTGTCTGCCAAAGCAACCCAAGCACCTTGTACATCTTTAAGCTTGGTCACACCTGCCGCTGGATTAGCCAAATCAATGCTCATCAATGCGCCTTGCACAGCATGAAAATGCTTCATGACTTCTGCATCACTACCCGCATGAGTCATGAACAAAGCAAACACCTCTGAATCGTCTTCAGGTGCTTCACCATACGCTACCAAGAATGCTCTCGCTGTCGAAATCGCAGACCTACGCAAAGCTGATTGAGCCTCTGCCCAAAACATTGCATCAACGTGCGCACGTGCAATCAATAATTCATATTCAGCTTCAGAAATAAGCGCATCAGACATACTCAATACAGCACCTGCACACTCACCCTTCTTATTACCTTTGGTATTAAAGGCTTCGTTCTCATTCCAGTCATAAATAAGGCCTTCAACTTCACCAGCATCAGCCTTAAATGGAGCAAGAATTTCGGATAACCCTTCTTTACCCAAACGCCCAGCCCAGTCATGCATGGTTTCAGTGTCTTTACGCCCATTTTTATATGCATTTAACACTGCAATGCCTGCTTCTGGTGCATGTTTGGCTGGCACCCACTCTGAAGCAAATGCAAATGGCTGACCTGCAACACCAGAGCCACCCACATGCAATTGATAATGAGGCACAGGCTGACCCGCAACCTTCTTCGCCATGCCATGGAAACCCAAATCCGCAATATGATGACGACCACAAGAATGCTGACATCCCGATGCTTTCACCGTGATACCTGCCAATGTGCTATCTTGTTTCAAATCAACCATCATAGGCTGTAAAGCCTCAGCCAAACCACGACTGGAAGTAATACCCAAGCGGCATGTTTCGGTGCCAGGGCAAGCCGTAATATCAGAGATACCACGCGCAAATGATGTAGGAATACCTGCGTTACCAAGCATTTCCACCACATCGTCCACTTTATCTTCATGCACACCAACAATAATCAAACCTTGCTCGGTGGTTACGCGCAATGCTTTGGTTTCGCCCAAACGCGCAGCCTCGGCTACAGCACGGCATTGTATTGGTGTTAAATCACCACGAAATACGTTTAAAAGAATCGATTTCTTGCCATCATGCTGGTCAACAATACCAGACTCATTAAACGGCATAGCATCACTCGGTTCTCTCCAATTCGCTTCTGCATAACCAGTATCTGCTTGATGCGTTGATTCAATCACAGCACGTTGTTTTTTGTATTCTTCAATGAACCCTTCAGCGCCCAATTTTTGCATCACATATTTCATGCGGGCACGAGCGCGACGTTTGCGATCAGAGAATTTGAAGTGAATGCGCATCAATGCCTCACCCACCAGTAAAACTTCTGATTCTTCAATAAATTCTTCCAATAAAATTGCAGGTACAGGCTGCGAAGATAAACCACCCGCTGCCCAAACCTTAAAACCAGCCTTACCATCTTTATGTGTGGCAATAAAACCAATATCGTGCATACCACTCAAGCCGCAATCGGTATCACAACCAGAAAAAGTGACTTTAAATTTGCGTGGAAACTGCTGAGCCAAGGGGTGACGTAAAAAATACTCTGCAAATTTACGCGCATGCACACTCACATCGGCATGCTCTGCTGGACACTGACCTGCTAAGAAACAACTTGTAACATTGCGCACGGTATTACCACAGGCTTCACGTGAGGTTAAGCCTGCACCATCCATTTTTCTCAAAAATGGCACAACATCATCAAGGGCGACAAAATTCACCTGAATATCCTGGCGCGTCGTAATATGCACTACTTTTGCAGGCGTTTCAGTCAACGTACCATCAGTTGGTAAACAGCCACCATAGCTTTCCGCACAATCACCCAATACTTCCAGTTGTTCAGGTGTTAAATTACCACCAGGAAGCTTGCATCGAATCATCTGCACGCCTTCCTGACGCTGACCATACACACCCATCTGCAAACGAAATGGTGTAAAGCGCTCTTCTGGCATGATTCCCGCTTTAAAAGCCTGATAACCAGCTTCAAATTCATCCACGTCTGCTGTTTCTGTAAAATTAAATTCTGTCATATTTTCTCCGTGCAGAATAAGGAATAGGTGATGCTCTACCTCAATCCAAATCCCACTCTTATCAATTCAGATATAAGTAGCTGTTCAGGTTGCTTATGCTTTGTTCGAGTGCAAGGCAAGAAAGCGAAGCTTACTTTACTGTAAGTGAGCATTTCTTAACGCAGCTATCGGACAAAGCAGGAGTGAGCTAACAGTTACGACTCACCGAACTTTAATTCGCACGCCTGTTCGTATGTCACCAAATCAGTAATCGTTGGATTATCACCACACAGTGGACAGCTTGGATCTTTACGTAATTTCAACTTCTTCCATTCCATACGCAGCGCATCAAAGACCATCAACCTACCTGACAACGAATCACCTATACCCAACAATTCTTTCACAGCTTCCACAGCCTGAATCGTTCCTACAGCACCAGCCAAAGCACCCAAAATACCTGCTTCCGAACATGATGGCACCAAACCAGCAGGTGGTGGTTCTGGATACAAACAACGGTAACAAGGGCCTTCTTTATGCACATGCGGCTTGTAGGTTGCTACTTGCCCTTCAAAGCGGAACATGGCACCTGAAATCAATGGCTTTTTCTCAAAATAACATGCGTCATTCACTAAGAAACGAGTTGGAAAATTGTCACAACCATCAATAATCAAATCATATTCACGAACAATCTCACGAATATTGTCTTCAGTTACAAAGTAGTTATACGTATTCACTTTCACATCAGGGTTTAGCTCTTGCATAGTCTGCTTGGCAGATTCCACTTTTGGCAAACCAATACGACTTTGATTATGAATAATCTGACGTTGCAAATTCGATGAATCCACCACATCCGCATCGGCAATACCAATGGTTCCAACGCCAGCTGCTGCCAAATAATACGCCACAGGCGAACCCAAACCGCCTGCACCAATCATGAATACTTTCGCATTCAAGAGCTTTGATTGCCCTTCTGCGCCCACTTCAGGTAAAATAATATGGCGTGAGTAACGCTCAATCTGTTCTTCTGTAAAATCAATCATGTTTTAACCTCAATATCACCACAGAGAAGCACAGAGGCACAGAGAAAAACTTTATAAATAGCTCTTTCGTGCTTCGTGGCTTCGTGGTTAAAAAACTAAACTTCAATACCTTTAAATAAATCCGTAGACATATAACGCTCTGCCATAGAAGGCAAGATGACGACAATACGTTTGCCTTTCATCTCTGCTTTTGCTGCCACATTTAAAGCGGCACACACCGCCGCACCTGAAGAAATGCCGCCTGGAATACCTTCTTCATCTGCCAAACGCTGTGCCATGGCAAAGGCATTATCATTGGAAACCTTTTCTACACCATCGATGATGTCGACATTTAGATTTTTCGGTATAAAACCAGCACCAATACCTTGAATTTTATGGGGCCCAGGCTCGCCACCCGATAAAATCGGTGAATCCGTAGGCTCTACTGCAAAAGCTTTAAAATCGGCATTGCGTGATTTTAGGACTTCTGAAATACCTGTAATCGTACCACCAGTACCCACGCCAGCCACCAAAGCATCCACCTTGCCATCACAATCAGTCCAAATTTCTTCGGCGGTTGTTTGACGGTGAATTTCAGGGTTAGCAGGGTTTTCAAATTGCTGTGGCATAAATCCACCTTCAGTCTTCTCAACCAATTCAGTTGCTTTAGCAATCGCTCCCTTCATACCCAATTCAGCAGGTGTCAATACAAGTTCAGCACCCAAAAGCTTAAGCAACTTACGGCGCTCCAAACTCATCGACTCAGGCATGGTAAGAATACAACGATAACCTTTCGCACGTGCAACAAATGCCAAGGCAATACCAGTATTCCCCGAGGTTGGCTCAATAATCACACCACCTTCTTTGAGAGAGCCATCGGCTTCAGCAGCGTTAATCATAGCATTACCGATACGATCTTTGACGGAGTTGAGTGGATTATAAAACTCACATTTCACAAGAATTTCAGCATCCAAATCCGCGCCAATACGATTCAAACGAATCAGCGGTGTGTGTCCAATAGTTTCTGAAGCATTATTATAAATAGCCATATCAGCCCTCGATTACGTTTTGTTCAATGGGTTCGACATGCACACCATCCTGTGCTTCCAACCACTTTACCGATGCTTCCACAACATCTCTACTACCTTCAATCTCAAGTCCAACCAGTCCCATACCTTCTTTTACTGCAGCAGTACGGATATTGGTGACAACATCAAATTCTTTTGCCAATTTCCAAATAACTGGCTCGGTCACTGCACCTTGATCAAAATTCAAATAAACACGTAATTTCATATTGAGCTCCTTAGAAAATAAATTGATTGTTCGAGAGCAAAGCTTGGTGAATTTGAGAAGCGTAGCGTATTAAAAATAAGCACACATAAACATCGCCAAATTCACCGTAACACAGCTATCGGACCAACAGGTTATTTTCCACCTGCGATTGCAGGCACGATAGATACTTCATCCCCATCTTTCAATTCAGTGTCACGACCGTTTAGAAAACGAACGTCTTCATCATTCAAATAAACATTTACAAAACGACGAATTTCGCCACTTTCATCACACAAACGTTCTTTCAAGCCAGCATGTGCTGCTTCAAGATTATCAATCATTGCGCCAATGGTTGCACCCTCAATGGATACTTCATCAGCACCAGCGGTTAGTTTACGCAAAGGGGTTGGAATACGTACAGTTACAGTCATTTTATTCTCCTATCTACTCTCTATATTTTTATCTTAGTTTGATGCAACGCCATCGGCTTCTGCCAATACGTCAAATTCTTTTAAGGATGCACTAATCACGCGCGGCTTACTCACTTCATTAATCACAGCTTCTTGAGTTTTCAAACCATTACCCGTAATACACAATACTATCGACTCATCACGTGGAATTTTACCCGATTCAATCAGTTTCTTAGCACAACCCAAGGTTACACCACCTGCTGTTTCTGCAAAGATACCTTCGGTTTCAGCCAGTAATTTCATCGCAGCAATCACTTCTTCATCGGATACATCTTCTGCATAGCCGCCCGATTCTTTCATAACGCGATTGGCATAAAAACCATCGGCTGGATTACCAATCGCCAAAGATTTGGCAATGGTATCAGCTTTCACAGGATGAATCATATCGGTATCATCTTTCACTGATTTCGCAATCGGGGAGCAACCTGTCGCCTGTGCACCATAAACGGCTGTTTGATTATCTTCAATCAAGCCAAGCTTAATAAATTCCTTGATGGATTTATCCACTTTCGTACACAATGAACCAGAAGCCATCGGCACGACCACATGCTTCGGTGCTTTCCAGCCTAACTGCTCCATCATTTCATAACCCAGTGATTTCGACCCTTCAGCATAGAATGGACGCACATTCACATTCACAAAGGCCCAACCATATTTACCCGCTATTTCGGAGCACAAGCGATTAACGTCATCATACTGACCTTTGATACCGATCATATTGGTGCCGAAAATACCTGCGCCCAATACTTTCCCTTGCTCCAAATCCTCTGGAATAAACACATACGATTCCAAGCCAGCTGCCGCCGCATTGGCAGCCACAGAACCTGCAAGGTTACCTGTTGATGCACATGCCACTGTTTTAAAACCAAATTCAACCGCTTTGGATAATGCCACAGAAACCACACGATCCTTAAACGACAACGTCGGATAACAAACCGAATCATTCTTAATATATAATTCTTTCACACCCAAAGCTTCAGCAAGACGATCAGCACGAATCAACGGCGTAAAGCCATTGTTTGCACCAACTTTAGGCTCACCATCAATGGGCAATAATTCTTTATAACGCCACATGTTTTGTGGGCGCGATTCAATCAATTCACGGGTCAACTTACCTTCAAGTTTTTCGTAATCGTAGACCACTTCCAATGGACCAAAACAAAACTCACAAACGTGTGTGGGCTGAATATCATATTCTTGACCACACTCACGACATTTCAAGGCACGAACAATGCTTTCACTCATGTTTCTTCACTCCAATTTCAAACTCAATAGCAAACTGTTACTGAAACCCATAAACAAAAAAACCTCCGCGAGATAAGCAGAGGTTGAAAAGAAAGACGTTACATAATGAACGATTATAACTCATCAACCCGACCATCATCGCTCTCGGTACAAAACCGAGCAGGCGTTGGCACCATTCTCTACATGTAAAACATTCGTTTAACCTGTAGTCGGTTGCCGCAGTTTCATAAGGCCTGTAACCCTCCACTGCTCTGGATAAAAATCGGATCCAATAATATGTGTGCCGCATTATTCGCACATGAACAAGAATTGCAAGATAATTAAATTTAATTTCAGTGTAAGCGGATATATATCACTATACTAATATCTGCGAATTATTAGAGTGCGCACTTGATAATCATACCATCCGCATACAAGGAGTTACAAATGAACGGAGTGAATATAAACGACCTATTAAATGACTATGTTATTCCATGGGGCATCAACATCTCTATGGCTATAGCGATTTTTGTCATTGGGCGCATCGTTGCTGGCATTGTTGTTAACCTTGTAAACAAGCTACTGATAAAATCTGGTACGGATTCAATGTTGGTGAACTTTATATGCTCCATCATTAAATCTGTTTTGATGCTGTTTATTGTTATTGCAGCACTGAATCAATTGGGCGTAGATACCACATCATTTATTGCATTGATTGGTGCAGCAGGCTTGGCAATCGGTTTATCACTGCAAAGCACATTACAAAATTTTGCTGCAGGTGTGATGTTGATTCTATTCAAACCTTTCAAACTTGGTGATTTTGTTGAAGCTGGTGGCAGCTCAGGCGTTGTTGAAAAAATCAACATCTTCAACACTATCATGCGTACTGGCGATAACCGTGAGATTATTGTTCCAAACAGTTCGATTTATGGTGGCACCATCACCAACAACTCAGCACGTGATACACGCCGAATTGACATGGTTTTTGGCATTGGTTACGACGATGATATTCGCAAAGCAAAAGAACTTCTCAATGATATTCTAGCAAATGACGAACGCATTCTAAAAGACCCTAAACCATTGGTCGCAGTTGCAGAGCTGGCAGATTCAAGTGTAAACTTTAATGTACGTCCTTGGGTGAAAAGTGGCGATTACTGGGGTGTTTTATTTGATATTACTGAGAAAGTTAAGCTTACTTTTGATGAGCACAACATCTCAATTCCATACCCACAAATGGATCTTCACCTCAACAAGCAAGAATAATAAACAGGCCATATTAACCTTCCCGAAAAGCATGCGTCATTGGGTAACGACGGTCACGACCAAAAGCACGTTTAGTGATTTTTACACCTGGTGGCGCTTGCCTACGTTTATACTCTGAGTTTTGTAGCATGCGCACCACACGCAACACTTCGGCACGATCAAACCCCTGTTTTACAATATCATCCACACTCAACCGCTCTTCAATGGTCGCCTGTAAAATTGCATCCAGCACATCATAATCAGGCAACGAATCGGAATCTTTTTGATCAGGTGCTAACTCGGCAGATGGCGGTTTATCAATGGTGTTTTGCGGAACAACTTCGCCATCACGGTTTATATAATTCGCAAGCGCGAACACCTGAGTTTTATACACATCTTTAATTACTGCAAAACCACCCGCCATATCACCATAAAGCGTGGCATAACCCACTGCCATTTCTGATTTATTGCCTGTAGTAAGAAGCATTCGCCCTGTTTTGTTGGAAATCGCCATCAGCAACACACCACGAATACGCGCCTGAATATTTTCTTCGGTCACATCAGGTACCGACTTACCCCACTGCGCAAAAGTATCTGCCAAAGTTTTGTCCATGACTGCAACACCATCGGCAATCGGTAAGGTAATCGACTCAATGCCCAAGTTATCCACCAAGGCATGTGCATCGTCCAAAGAATGATTACTGGAATATTTCGACGGCAACAATACGCCCAACACATTTTCAGCACCCAATGCTTGTACTGCAATCGCTGCTACTACAGCAGAATCAATGCCGCCAGACAAACCAATCACCACCTGCGAACAACGATTACGCCGCACATAATCACGCATACCCATGACCAAGGCATGATTTAATTGGGTCATCATATCAGGTAATTTAGCTACACCTAATTTAGAACTACCAGCATCCCATAACACTGTTTTTTCTTCAAACATCGGCGCACGCAAACATAACTCGCCCTGCGCAGTAACAACATGTGAACCACCATCAAAAACCACTTCATCCTGACCACCCACTGGATTCACGTAAATCAATGGGGCATCAAATTGCTTAGCTCTACGCTGCGTAAGTGTTTCACGCTCTGCTTGTTTTCCCCAATGGAAGGGTGAAGCATTCAAATTTAACCACAATTCACAATCATATGCAGCCTGCTCTTCAGCCAAGCTTTCTTGCCACAAGTCCTCACAAATCCCAATGCCCACCTGTCTACCATTCACTGTGAAAATTGAGCTGCCTGTACCAGGAGAAAAATACCGCCGTTCATCAAACACGCCATAGTTGGGAAGAAACTTTTTGTCATAAATACCGATTATTTCACCTGACTGACACAACACAGCTGAATTTTTCAATATTCTTTCATCTCGACGCGGCGAGCCAAACACACAACATACAGCGCCCGATGCTTGCACAATCTCATGCATAGCATCTTCAACAGCCTGCATAAATGCAGGGCGCAACAATAAATCTTCAGGTGGATAACCTGTTACCGCTAACTCTGGAAACACCACCATATCGCACGCTTGCGACTCAGCATCGACCATGATGCTTTTCATCATCGCTACATTGCCTGATACATCACCCACACGCGGCGCACATTGTGCCAACATGATTTTCATCGCTTGCAACTTCATGATTCCACCTTTGTCACAAACATCGCATCCCCATACGAATAAAAACGATACGCCTTTTCAATCGCATAATCATAAGCTTTTAAGACTTTTTCTTTACCTGCCAATGCCGATACCAACATCAACAATGTCGATTGCGGTAAATGAAAGTTGGTTAGCAGCGCATCTACCATTTGGAATCTATAACCTGGATAAATAAAAATATCCGTTCTCCCTGCCCCAGCCTGCAAGACACCATCCTTACTTGCCGCTTCCAGTGTTCTTAAGCTCGTTGTGCCCACAGCTACAATACGTCGCCCTTCAGACTTTGCCTGATTAATGTTTTTTGCTGCGCTTTCAGAAACCACATAAGCCTCTTCATGCATTGTGTGGGCATGCACATCATCCACCTGTACAGGCTGAAATGTTCCTGGCCCAACATGCAAGGTAATATGCACAAAAATAGCACCTGCTTTCTCCATATCTGTCATCAATTCCGGCGTTAAATGCAAACCTGCTGTTGGGGCAGCCACTGCACCATCATGGGTCGCAAATACTGTTTGGTAACGCTTTTTATCTTCTTCCGAATCAGGGCGATCAATATACGGTGGCAATGGCATGTGTCCATGAGACTCAATGGCTTTAGCTACATCTTCTGCCACAAGTTTCACTTCCACACACTTACCATCACGCAATAAAATTTCGGCATAAAAGTCATCCGAAAAAAGAACTTGGTCACCTTCTTTTAATGGCTTATTGGCTTTACCCCATGCCGTCCATACATCAGCAGTCCCTGTAGGCTCCAGCAATAAAACTTCCACTTTACCACCACTGGGTTTCTGTCCCAAAAGACGCGCAGGAATCACCCGTGTATCATTAACAACCCATACATCACCAGCTTGAACCAAACTAGGTAAATCGGAAATATCACCATCTTCAAAACTTTCATTATCCCAACGCAATAAACGCGAAGCATCACGTTCTTCTAAAGGTCGTTTAGCAATCAATTGCTCAGGAAGTTTAAAATCAAAATCACTCGTTCGCATAGCTGCAAACTCTAGGAGTATGTCAGACTTAGTCTACCGCAATAAAAAAACACATCATTCTTGTAAGGGGTTATTGAATATCATGTATTGTTGTATCGGTCTCCTGCTCCCAAACAGAATATAACTGAATAGGGCTTTCAATACCCTTAAGTTCACAAGGAGGTAGCTGTTCATATTTAGGCTTCACCTTCATTTTATGATAGGTTGATGCTGAAATAATAGTTTGATTGGCTCCTGCTACGCCCGTTAAACGTGATGCAATGTTCACAGCATCTCCAATACATGTATATTGCATAGCCTGATTTGAGCCAATAACCCCCACAACTACTTCTCCTGTGTTAATACCAATACCAATTTCAATTGCCTTTTTACCTTGTTGTTTACGCTCTTTATTAAACAATTTCAGTGCGCCATGCATATGAAATGCACACCGAACAGCACGGTCTTCAGGAAGTTCCACATCAGTAATCGCATCAAAGAGAACCATGACTTCATCACCAATAAATTTATCCACCGTCCCACCATATTGGAACACAATATTTACAATCAATTCAAAATACTCATTGAGCATTTCAACCACATCTGTGGCAGGAGCTTTATGCGACATCTGGGTAAAACCACGAATATCTGCGAAAAGAATCGTAGCCTCTTTATTTTCACCACCCTTCTTCTCCAGCTTAATTTCACCTTTAGCGATTTTTTGTATCACACTCGGCGGTAGCAAACGCTCCAACTGCGCCTTATCTTTAGCTTCTTGCTCAACGGAACGTAACAAACGCGTATTGGCAACAACCGTTGCTACATGTGATGAAAGACTGGTAATAAGTTGCAAATCTTTACGTGTAAAGACCATCGCAGATTTTTGGCTATCCAAATGAATTACACCATAAAAATTATCCCCATAAATAATAGGCGCACATAAAATAGAGTGTAATCCTTGTACGAGGATTGATTCCGAACCAGAAAAGCGTTCATCTGAGCTTACATCAGCAATAAACAGCGAGGAACAAGTTTTTTGTACTTCCCGAAGAATGGAGTCCGATATAGACATATGTTTTTGGATACCTGTCATGACTTTAATCGTTACAGGAATGAGTTTGTCTGTCTCTGAGTCCAATAATAAAATAGCGCATCTGTCCGCTGGAAAAACATCCAATAATTTCCCTGCAATATTATTAATAATATTATTTAAATCGCGTTTGATGCCAACATATTGAAACATCTCATTGCCCAAGCGAAGTTTTTCATAGTCCCCTCGCCAGTCCATATCATCGGCAATCAGGTGCGCTGGTGTAAACGCATTTTCTTCACCAATTTTAATACGCTCTTGAATAGCTTTATTTGATATGGGGATACTGGCAATACGAACCAAACCCGCTGGCGTAGTATCCAAATGATCTTCAATGAAAGTTAATGTTGTTTTACCAACACGGATGACATCGCCATTGCTCAGAAACTTTTTTGTGATGCGAACATCTTTTACATACGAGCCATTACTGCTATTCAAGTCTTTATAAACATAACCATGCTCGGTTTCCGTAATTTCACTATGGTACCTAGAAGCATTAGGGTCATGTAGGCAAATATCATTTGCCAGCACGCGACCAATCGTGGTGCTCTTGCCCAGTTCAATTTCCCAGTCTTCTTCTTTACTATGAATAACTAGCTGTGGCATTTTAATTCAAATACCGTGGCACATAGCTCATCATTACACCGCCCCAAAAATCATTCTCTGTGAAACCATCATAGATAAGGTTACAGCATCTTTGCAAAAGTGCAAAGAAAATCAATAATTTATATTATTTATATAATCTTAATATAAATCAGATAACCATTATTTCATAAATTTAAAAACGACTTATATAGTTTTTACACCTTCAGGCGTACCCATCAGCACCACATCCGCACGTTGATGTGCAAAAACACCATTGGTGACAACACCAGGCACTTCATTCAAATCATTTTCTAATGCCAAGGCATTGGTAATTTTCAAACCAAATACATCCACAATAATATTACCATTATCGGTAATAAAACCTTCACGAACTTTGGCTTCACCGCCCAATTTATTGGCAATACCCATCACCAAAGATTCCGCCATAGGAATCACTTCAATAGGCAAAGGAAATGCACCCAAATAATCCACCTGCTTGGTACCATCCACGATGCAAACAAACTTATCCGATGCTGCTGCAACAATTTTTTCTCGAGTTAACGCACCACCACCACCTTTGGTCAGACATTTTTCAGGGTCAAATTCATCGGCACCATCAATATAAACAGAAAGGCTATCCACCTGTTGCAAGGCATCATTTAATTCCAAAACGGCTACACCATGACCACGCAGGCGTTCTGCTGTCGCTTCGGAACTGGCAACCGTTCCTTTGATTTTATCTTTCATCGTTGCCAAAGCATCAATAAACATATTGGCAGTCGAGCCTGTTCCTACGCCAACAATACTGCCTTCAACTACATATGCTAACGCCGCCTCAGCAACTTTTTGTTTCATTTCATCCTGTGTCATGCAACCCTCCAATATCCCACATATATCAATGTTTGCCGCAGTATAACGCAAATATATATATTTCACATCCACACACTTTAATGCGCATGGATGGTTTCATGTTATTATTCTGCCATGTCCAATATAAATGCTGACCACATAATGAGCCTATTTTTCTTACTAGGACTTGCCCAGCTGATGTGGATATCTGTCATCTTTGCCAAACGCGGTGTTGCGCCTGAATTGATATGGCAAAGCAATATGCCACTGTTTGCCATTTGGGTATTCATGTGGCCTGTTTACACGCAAACCATGTGGTTATGGTTCCCCATAGGAATTTTCACCATTATTGCCTTATTCAGCCACATCAGAAAACCGTATTTTTGGCAATACATCCATAGCATTTGGGGCGGTTTCTTAGAAGAAAAACGTAGCTTACCTTGGTCTATGTTATCGTTCACACTCAGCCTTGCCATTGCCGTTGTTTTTTTCCAAAGCATCCCTGAATTTGGTTTTGGTCTGGCATTAACCGCTTGTCTTGCATTTCCACTTGCTGAGCTTCTTGATCGCATAGGTCATATGCAACTTGGTTTTTTATTGCACCCCCAACAAACCCTGCTTGGGCATATTGGGCTCATCATTGCTAGCGCATTTTTATGTGGCTGGAGTGTTCATTTGTATCATGGTGTCAATTGGCAACAGTTACTCATTGCCACATTTATTGCAGGCATGGCAGCATCATTATGTCGCGCACTATTGCCACGCAATTGGAATCAACCAGCCGCCATACTAACTATGGGCTGGATACTCTGGCTGTTGTAGGCTTGCCGCATGTCGTATATTCAAACATTGATTGACCTTGCACTTACCGAAGATGCTGCTTATGAAGATCATACTGCTTTAGCCACTGTACTAGAGTTACAGCGCGGTACTGCCCGTATCATAGCCAAAGCTGATGGTGTGTTATCAGGCTGTACGATTGCCCAGCAAGTGTTTAAAACCTTAGACAATAACATTCAGCAACAGTGGCATAAACATGATGCAGATAGGGTAAAGACTGGCGATGTGGTTGTAGAATTGACTGGTAACTTGCGCCATTTACTTGCCGCCGAACGCACAGCCCTCAATTTTATACAACACCTATCAGGTATTGCCACTGCCACCCAAGCTTTTGTAGCTGCGGTGCAAGATACCAACTGCGCCATTGCCGACACACGAAAAACCACGCCTGGGCTTCGCCTTTTGGAAAAACAAGCCGTGATTCATGGTGGCGGCATCAACCATCGTATGGACTTAGCAAGCGGCATGCTGATCAAAGAAAATCATATCGAAGCCAGCGGTTCCATTAGCGAAGCCATCAATGCTTGTTTTAAGCATAATGAAGATGTTTGGGTTGAAATAGAATGTGAAAACTTAGCACAAGTCAAAGAAGCCATCGCATTATGCCCTGACATTATTTTATTGGATAATATGACGCCTTCACAAGTAAGTGAAGCACGTTCAATCGTTCCTAACTCCATTTTACTCGAAGCATCGGGAAATATTGGACTACACAATGCCCTTGATTATGCGCAAACAGGCATCAATCGCATTGCCATTGGTGCGATTACCCATTCTGCGCCCGCCTTGGATCTTTCCATGCTGATTCAACCACTCAACTTCGAACACGCCGCCAATGATGAAGCCTGAAACACGTCAGCATATCCTTAGCCGACTTAGTAACGCTTCAAAAGCAGTCTCAGGTGATGTGTTAGCCCAAGAGTTGGGCATCTCACGCGCGGCGATTTGGAAACATATCAACATGTTACGCAAACAAGGTGCCGATATTCAATCCCATGCAGGGCAAGGCTATCAACTTTGCAGTGATTTTTTTAATGCTACTACATTACAAACACAATGCCTTGAACATCATTGCATTGGCAAAGATATTCAACATTTTGACAGCCTTGATTCCAGCAACCGTGAAGCCATGCGACAAGCTGAATCAGGCACAAAAGAAGGCACTGTTATTTTTACAGATAAACAAAGTGCAGGCAGAGGAAGGCTAGGTCGCATATGGCATACCACGGGTGATGCCCTTGCGTTCAGCATTATTCTGCGTCCCCCTTTATCACCTGAACAAGTACCCCAACTTTCCCTGCTCACTGCCGTTGCCCTACAACAGGCTTTATCCCAATACTGCAACAATATCCGCATCAAGTGGCCCAATGATTTACTTATCAATGGTGCAAAAGTATCAGGTATTTTAACCGAGATGCGTGCGGAACCAGGCTTGGTGCATGCTGTTATTGTTGGTATTGGCATCAATATCAAGGCACCAAAACAGGGTTGGCCGAATGATATTTCACAAACTGTAACGGATCTTCAAAGCCACCATGAGCTGCCTATATCACGTCTACAATGTGCGACTTCTGTACTAAAAAGCATGGATCAATGGTACAACACCTATCTCAAAGATGGCTTCGCCCCTATTCGCAATGCATGGTGGCAGGCTCATGCCGCATCAGGTCAACAGGTTCGTGTTCATGATGGTAAATCATATATCGAAGGTATTGCGCAAGCACTCGATGACGATGGAGCATTACTACTCGCCACACAACATGGAACCGAACGCATTATCGCAGGAGAGTTGGAATTACTGGAGACGCAGACAACATGAGCAATATACTTTGCATTGATGTTGGTAACACCCAAATTGTTTTCGGTCTTTACCAAGATAACCAACTCACCTGCCACTGGCGTTTATCCAGTAGCTCACATGCCACCAGCGATGAATTAAGCTGGCAATTAAATGGCATGTTTACCCAATTTAATCATGATCCAAAAGCTATGGATGGCATTATGATTGCCAGCGTCGTTCCTCATCTTGATGGCGTATTGCGAGAGGCGTGCGTACAAACATGTGCCTGCCCAACTGCCTTTATCTGCGACCCTGATGTAAAAACGGGCATGGCTGTGGATTATAAAAATCCACGTGAAGTGGGGGCGGATCGCATTGCCAATGCTATTGCTGCACGCGAATCTTATGGTAGCCCAGTCATTGTCTTGGATTGCGGTACTGCCACCACATTCGACTTGATTAATAAGCAAGGTCATTATGCTGGCGGTCTTATTATTCCAGGCATGGACATTGCACTAACAGCCCTATGCCAACGTGCCGCCAAATTACCCGAAGTTTCTGTCACAGCTACAGAAACACTCATTGGTCGCGATACCATTAGCAGCATGCAAGCTGGCAGCTATTGGGCAGCAGTCGATGGTTTATCGGGTATCATCAAACGACTGCACGCACTCGATGCATACCGTGATGCGCCGATTATTGCCACAGGTGGTCTGGCAGAACGAATTTATGATGACATGCCTGACATCACCACATTAGAACCGCATTTAACACTGAATGGTCTACATATTCTTGCCCAGCGTCATTTCATATCATGAAACGCCTGTTTATGTTCATCTTTATTGCTGCAGCTATCAGTTTTACATGGCTGGCATGGAATCCGCCTAACGTACAACATCATTTAACGCGAATTCATATGCAAATTCCCGATATTCAATCACTGGATGCGGGACCTTGGCGTATCATGACGCGCCGGATGATTTCCAAGCAAGCTGTTGAAGGCATGAGAACCCGATTGTTGGAAGCTGGTTTTCATCCTGAACTCATTCAAAAACGAGAGCCTGTCGAGTTACATGCTTTTGATGACCCACGCATATTCAAAACACAATCCGAAGCAGGAAAAGTCAAAGCCAAATGGCGCGCTATGGGCGTTGAGGCTGATGTGCTGCATCATCTAACCAAAGATGATGAAAAAGTTTTTAAAGTCGGGCTGGGTCGATTTTATATGTCCGAGTATGCAGAAGCCATGCAAGAGCAGCTTAAAAGAAGTAAACAACCTTATAACTATGAACGTCGCACCGTCAGTATTCCTAGCTATCACTTCATCTTTCCAGCTATGACCAAGGGTGAAGCAGAAATTTTATGGAAGCGTCTACAAAACATGGGTATCGCTGACCCAGTGATTATGCAACAGAGCGAATTTGAAAATCTTTATCCTAATAAATCGGCAAAGCGATCAAATAAATAATCTGCATCTTGTGGCCCAGGACTAGCCTCAGGATGATATTGCACAGAAAAAATCGGTTTACCTTTCACACATAAACCTTCAACCGTACCATCAAACAACGAGCGATGGGTGATCTCAACATGCTCTGGCACTGCATCATCAGCCACTGCAAAACCATGATTTTGACTGGTTATTTCAATTTTTCCTGTGGTTTCATCTTTGACAGGGTGATTGCCACCACGATGTCCGAATTTTAATTTAAACGTCTGTAGACCCAAAGCTTGTGATAATAACTGATGACCCATGCAAATGCCAAAGATAGGTGTATCACCATCCATCAATTCACGAATCGTATCTACCGCATAATCCACTGCCGCTGGATCGCCAGGACCATTGGACAAAAAGATACCATCTGGATTCATTGCCAATACTTCTTTCGCAGAAGTCTGTGCAGGAACAATTGATACATTCAAACCACGATCTGCCAACTTCCGAAAAATATTTTTCTTACAGCCAAAATCAAAGGCAACTACATGCTTTTTCATGACTGGTTGTTGATAAGCTGCTGTATCAATATCGTAAGTTCCCTGCTGCCATGTCGATACAACATCACAACTCACTTGTCCTACCAAATCACGCCCTTCCAAACCTTTCCAAGCTTTGGCTTTTGCCACGGCTTCTTCTTCAGACATACCATCAGATGCAATCACGCCATCCTGCGCACCATAATCACGCAGGTGGCGCACCAATGCCCGTGTATCAATATCCGCAATACCCACAACAGACTTGGACTTTAACCAAGTTTCCAAGTCTTGTTCGGCACGATAATTCGAAGTTTCCCGAGCAGGCGCACGCACAATCAAACCACGCACAGCCACATCATCGGATTCCATATCCTGCGCATTCACGCCGACATTACCAATATGTGGGTATGTAAATGTCATGATTTGATCAGTATATGATGGGTCAGTTAAAATTTCTTGATAGCCAGTGAGTGATGTATTAAAACACACCTCACCAACGGTATTGCCCATCGCTCCAAATGCCACGCCTCGAAAAATGCGGCCATCTGCCAACGCTAGAATTGCCTGTGTTTCACTCATGCGCATATACCTCGGGAAAAGACTCGGCGAAGGGTATGAAAAACACCAAGAAAAGTCGAGCAAACATTATAATCTAACCCGCAATTGTTCGTAAGCACAGCTACGAACGTATTCTTCAAAACCCGTTGTCAATAAAGCTTCTGCGCAATCATCACAACGATTTATGAATCATGCGCGCTAAATCAATAAAGATACCACAATGTATCCGCCCAGTATGAGCCAAATAAATAATACCATGGCAAGAATAAAAGGCTTGATACCCACACCTTTGAGTTTATCAAGGCTGGTTTCCATTCCCAATGCTGTCATTGCCATGGTTAATAAAAACTGGTCAATATGCTGTAGTATCACAACCCATGATTCAGGCAGTACATGTAAAGAATTAAATCCAACAACAACCAAAAAACCTAAGGCGAACCAAGGTATCGTTAATGTCGTCTTTGAGTCCTTCGATTCACAACTACCATATTTTGCCCACCACCAACCCACAAACAATAGTGCAGGAACAAGCAACATCACACGGGTCATCTTTACAATCACGGCATCATTACACACAGTTTGACTTATATCACTTGCCGCACCCACAACCTGCGCCACTTCGTGGACGGTTGCGCCGATATAAATACCCCAGCCGTGCGCATCAAGGTTCAATATGCCCAATTGATAAACAAAGGGATAAATCAGCATCGCTAGCGTGCCAAATACTACAACAGTTGCGACAGCAGAGGCTGTTTGATGACCTTTGGCTTCCATCACTGGCTCAAAAGCCAAAATAGCAGCCGCACCACAAATTGCACTACCAGCCCCAGTCAACATGGTCGTCTGTTTGTCCATACCCAACACACGTACACCCACAACATAAGCTATGAGAAGTGTACTCGATACCACTATACTTGCAGCAGCAAAGCCAACCCATCCAATCATCGCGACTTCTTGTAATGTGATATAAAAACCATACAAAATAACAGCTAAACGAAGAATTCTTCTCGCCGTAAAACTGATGCCTGGCAACCACGCTTCTGGCATACGATGATGCAAGGTATTGGCATAGAAAATACCTAGCACAATACCAATAATAAGCGGGCTGATGCCCCATTGATGTACCCATTGCCACTGGCTTATTTGCGTGGCTGCTAGCGCAAACAGGGTAACAAATAAAATACCATTACTCGTATCGGCACGTTTTTCCTTACAAAACATAGATCTTCTCCACATACATATGGGGAGACAACCTATGTGCTCATATTATAATGAATAATAATGATTTATAATGATTTACATCATATATGGTGATATATTTTCGGCATGCGTATTCACCCCGATCATCTTGCAAGTTTTGTTGCCTTGGTTCAAACAGGTAGCGTTAGTGCTGCAGCCAAAAAGCGATTCTTAACACAACCCGCTATTTCCAACCAATTAAAACGATTACAAGAAGCCATAGGCATGGATCTCTATCGAAGACAAGGGCGCGGAGTTCAACTCACGGGTATTGGCGAAGCGTTTTATATTCATACTCTAAAAGTTCAGCAATCAATGCATGATTTAAACAGTTTTGCGGATGAATTACATGATTTGCAAGCTGGACGCATTTACCTATCAGCAAGTCAAACCATTGCAGGCTCTCTTTTACCCGCTGCGTTGGTTTCTTTTCATCAACGATATCCAAAGATTGAAGTATTCGTCGATAGTGTGAACAGCCAACAAGTATTCGAAAGCATGGAACACCATGATTTGGGTTTGGTGGAAAGCCCATTGCCCTCTAGTGTTCCTGAATGCTGCACTGTCAAACACCTTGGTGAAGATAAGATTGTCACTGTGATGCCTATCAATCATCCGCTTACGGCATATTCATCCATTGAATTGGCACAACTTGAAAATTATCCTTTGATTTGGCGAGAACAAGGTTCAGGTACACGCGATATCCTTGAGCGAGCATGGCGGACAACGATTGGAAAGCCTCCCCGCATTCAACTGTGTTTGGGTGGTGTCTCCGCCGTTCTTGAGTCTGTACGGCAAGGCTTGGGCATTGGTATGGTATCACAGTTTTGCTTGCCAACAGGCGAATCTATGTTGACCACGCGCCCACTTCACCCACAATTATTACGCCCTATGAGCTTATTACAGCCTAGCCATGCTTCTCCACTGGCAAAAAAACTGATTGATTTTCTCATACCGTATTTACGTTCACGATTAAAGCAATAGTACTGTAATAATATGTATGAATCAGGTGGTCTAATCTCTAAAGTTGGTGAAATTTAACGGTCTATCCACATCCATGCCACGTACCAATGCCATAGCAGCCTGTAAATCATCCCGTTTTTTACCTGTCACACGAACTTGTTCACCTTGAATCGCCGCTTGTACTTTCATTTTTTCTTGTTTGATATGCTTCACTATTTTTTTCGCAGTTTCTTTATCCACGCCTTGTTTAATCGTCACTAATTGGCGGCGTGTATCACCACTGGCATTTTCCATATCGCCATATTCCAATGATTTCGCTTCTAATTTACGTCGTACCATCTTGGCGCGTAAAATTTCAGCCACTGTGTTTAAATTGTTTACATCATCACCCACCAGCGTGATCTTTCCGTCATCCAATTCAATACTGGCTTTGCTATGCTTAAAATCATAACGCGTGGCGATTTCTTTTTTCACCTGATTTACCGCATTATCCATTTCCTGCATATCCATTTCACATACAATATCAAAACTTGGCATCAACCCATCTCCCAACCGATTCTACAATTTTTACACACAAACCCTTCACCTGCTTCAAATGTCACATGTCGCTGACATTTTGGGCATGACAACTCTCGCAAACAGCGTTTATTTAACACCACAAACACTGCAATAGCTAGCAACACACCACCTGATATCATATACCACATCAAATCTTCTTTCCATATTGCCAAAGCAATCGTCGCAACAAGCACAACGGCATCAACCATAGCAATCGTTGAAAATGTCATCAAAAATGGATTATTGGGAAATACTCTATGCTTCACGATTACTCCTTTTTTTTCAGGAACCTATTAATAATCAGATAAATGAACAACAATTCTTTCAAAGTTCTCCAAATAATACAGCCATTGAGGCTACCGCACGAAATGGTTAGAATTTGTCAACAGTTGTCATAATACACAAATGAATTTAGAATCCATCATTACCACACTAGGCACGGTGAAAAAGAGGCGAGTTCCCATGAATAAAGTGATTAAGGTTCTAACTATTGATGATGAGGATACTG
The DNA here is from genome assembly GCA_913055645.1 of uncultured Pseudomonadota bacterium. Lineage (GTDB taxonomy): Bacteria > Pseudomonadota > Zetaproteobacteria > Mariprofundales > Mariprofundaceae. Next base: position 29,890 of record CAJXLC010000002.1, read on the forward strand.
TACAAAGCATTCTTGCCGCATTCTTAAATCGTTATTTGGGTGATAAAGGTATGCAAAGCGAGCTTAAAACGCTGAGTGACCCTGTACAAGGACTCTTTGAATTAAGTACCAACGGTGAACAATATTCACTTATCCTTCTTGATGTGCGTCTGCCTAAATTAACTGGTGATGAAATTTACAATAGCCTCATTCATGTAAACCCTAATTTATTGGATCGAGTACTATTTGTGACAGGCTACCCAGATGATTTAACAGAGCGTTTTCCAGATAAGTCACTGAATATTCTTCAAAAACCATTTCGGTATCAGAGTTTTACAGAGCAACTCTCTAAAATTCTCAATTTTGACGAAAAGTAAGCCTACACGCTTCATCACATCAGTTTTCTCACTATAAAAGCGAATATTTAACTGTGCAAACATTACGCCCCTGGTCCACTAAACTACCCGAACGCAACTGGGCAATGGGTATTGCTGTGGTGTGTTTCAGTATTCTCATCGCTCTGCCTTTTTTGCCAGATGAAAAAAGTCATGTTATAGAAAAAAAACACGCCGATGCGACCTCTACAAGCCACCAAGTGGCAGTTTCAAGCATACAAAAAGATTCGTCTACAAAAAAAAGTATCTCAAAACCAGTCGCATTACATGCCAAACAGGTTATTAAAAAAAATATAACCCCTGTAAAAGCTCATCCTAAATCAATACAAAAACCTCAGAAAAATACTGTCTCTATTTCAGCACAAGCCTACTTTATTCAAGTCGGAGCATTTCAAGATAAAAAACATGCACAAAACTTGCAAAAAAGGCTCATAAAAAAGCATTGGGCATCTATCATACAAAAGAAGAAATCTTTGTATGCTGTGCAGATTGGACCTTACAAAAATAAAGAGAAAGCCAGCCGTATTAAAAAACAACTTTCTGATAAAGAAAAAATGAGCGGGTTTGTCACCCATCATGCCTACCCATAAAAAAACAGCCCCAAGCCACGCGTGGATTGCCTTCGGTGGTAACCAAGGTGATGTTCGCAATGCTTTCAAATCCGCTCGAAAAAACATCGCTGAACACCCTGACTGCAAGCTATTGCATTCATCATTACTCTATCAAACCCCGCCACTTGGCCCTGCTGGTCAAGCCGATTATCTCAATGCCGTAGTTGCCATTAGCACCTATCTCGAACCTTTAAATTTATTGGCTATCTTACAAGATATTGAACGCATACATGGTCGCATTCGACATGAACATTGGGGCCCTCGCACATTGGATTTGGATATACTTGCTTATGATGACCTTCATTTACAAAGTCATACACTCACCCTTCCTCATAGCCAGTTGCATCTAAGGCAGTTTGTACTTAAACCTCTATGTGACATGAATCCCCAGTGGTTACACCCATCAATAAAGAAAAACGCCAGCGAGCTTCTGCAATCCTTACTTGATTCGGGCGAAGAACCACTAGAGAGTGGTTCACCATGGTAATTCAAAAACCCTTAGATCAATGCCATATCGCCATTGAAGGTGCCATTGGTGTTGGTAAAACAACACTTACGCATAAGCTTGCAGAGCGGTTTAATGCCAGTACCTTGCTTGAAGATGTGGATGACAACCCTTTTATTGAGTTCTTTTACCAAGATCCAAGCCGTCATGCTATGTCCGTACAATTATCCTTTTTATTTTCCCGCTTAAAACAGTGGCAAAGCTTACAACAACCCAACCTTTTCACACGTGGACTTATCAGCGACTACATTTTTGCCAAAGATCGATTATTCGCCAATATCAACCTATCAGATGAAGAACTAACTTTATATGATCAAGTTGCAAACCTTGCCTGCATTGATATTGCCAAGCCTGATTTGGTCATTTATCTACAATCCAATCCTGATGTTGTTATGCAGCGTATTCGACAACGAAATTTGCGAATTGAACATGGTTTATCAGAGGCTTATCTCCGTGAAGTGATGGCGGCTTACGACCAATTCTTTTTTCGTTATCAAGATTCGCCTTTATTGGTTGTACAAACAGACCATCTAAACTTTTCTTCCCGTGATGAAGATGTTGATGCGCTACTTATGCGCATTCAAAATATGCGCTCCAATACAGAGTTTTGGGCTGAATGTGTTAGCTCTTAATGTCCACCAAACACTTATATATCAGTGCTTGATAGAGAGTGTTTTTCTCACTTAATACATGTAAGATAGCGCTCTATCAGTCAGGAGGTTTTTTTATGCCTATCGTATGGAAAGAGGAATACAATACCGGTGAGCCAGAGGTTGATAAACAGCATAAAGTTTTATTCAAATACCTTGAAGACTTAGAATCACACATGCAGTTGGGTGATATCAACGACCGCTATATCAAAATGCTACTTGATAATTTGGGTCTTTTTACACGTAGTCATTTTTGTTATGAAGAAATCTGTATGCGCCGTGTAAAGTGCCCTGTTGCTGCTCAAAACAAAGAATATCATACTAAATTACTTGCCGCCTATACACGCTATTGTGAGCGTTTTGAGGTTGAAGGTACCAGTGATGATCTTATACAAAAGCTACATGACTTTTTAGAAAGCTGGTTGATTAATCATATTCTAAAAATTGATACACAATTACGCTCTTGCATGTAACCCATTCATTTTGTGATTAAAAAATACCCACGCGCATTTATGCATTAGGGCTATGATACACTCTCCAAATACCCCAAGCATTAATAGTAATCCATGAAATTTCCAGAAACATAAATCCCAAATTATGATAAATAAGCGCAACAAAAAACAATGCCACACCCCCCAATAAACTCAGTGAAAAATATAACAGTTTTTTATGAGGCTTCGATACTGTTAAATAATAAGCAATCAGTATCACCACTGAACCCAACAAACTCAGCAACTGCTCGGGTGATGTTAAATTCCAAGAATAACTATCCATGCAGCAAGCCTATCAGTTTCGGCATTTGTTCCAATGCAGCCTGACGGCCGCGCTCAATTTCTTGCTCTGGATTGGAGAAATCATTCCACTGCGTAAAGCCCACCAACGGCTCTATCAATACATCCGCAAACTCTTTTTTAGACTGGCGTAAATACAATGCTTTGATACGTGTTGACCAATCCAACATACCAATCACATTCGTAGGCTCATCATCTTCACTCGGTCTTGCCCCCACATTTACTGCCACAACAAACTGCTCAGGTTTAGCAATCATCTGCGCTTCTTTGGCAGGTAATTCACTTGCCAAACCACCATCCACATAACGCTCTCCATTCATCTTTAAAGGATTAAAAATACCAGGAATTGCCATGCTTGCTGCAATAGAACACGCCAAATTACCCTTTGAAAATATATGACATTCACCACATGGAAATGTTACAGCCGTAAGGTGCAAAGGTATTTGCGCATCTGAAAAATCACGTCCTTCACACAGAATTTTTGCCATTTCAACCAAATAATTCACATCAGCAACAGCAATACCTGTCGCAGCACGAGTAAACCACACCGATTGCCGGGCTGCCGCTCCCAACCTCGCCAGCCAAGTGTTATCTTTATCCGAAGCATCACCCAATTCTGGTATTTTTAATTGCCCAAAATCATCTGATTCCAAAAAACTTATAACTCGCGCCTGTAGTTTATCTGCATCAGGTTCAAGCGCATACATACTGCCAAATAATGCGCCGATACTGGTTCCCACAATTGCATCGGGTCTTAAGCCATGTTCTTCTAAAACTTGTAATACACCCAAATGCGCCAGACCTCTTCCGCCACCACCACCCAGAGCAAGCACAAAACCATGTGGCTCTTTTTTAACAGGTAACCATCGTCTCCACCAAGTCATATTTCCTCCGGCAAACAGGCTTCCTCCTTCAGCTTAGCACAAAGAAGGCTTACTTCTTCAGTCGTCAAACACGATGCATGCTTACCTTCAATAAAAAACACATCCACCACACGCTCGCCAAAGGATGTAATTGCGGCTCCTCTTAATGAAAATCCAGACTCATCGATAATCCATGCTAAACGCGCCAGTAATGCAGGCTGTTCAGAAGCTGTGACTTCAATCGCAGTTTGATGCGTTGATGCCAATGCTAATTCGCGAACACAAACAGGAACTAGTCGCATAAGCACACTTATTTTTGCTTGTGGAACGGCTGCTATTTCATGTTTTTCACAACCTTCTTGCAACACGCTCTCAAGCCGCCTTTTTAATCGCGATAAATCAGAAGCAATACTTAACGCCTCACCATCCATATTTTGCACATGAAAAACATCCAAAATACGACCATCTTTCAAATCAAATGCCTGTGCTGCCAAAACATTAATATGACCTACCGCCATCGCCGTGGTTAATGCTGCAAATAAACTTGGCTGCTCCTTTGCCACCACCATCACAACCGTTTCACAACCAACCTTATCAACATATAAGGCTACGCCATCACCTACACCCAAACCCGCCAACATCTGCCCTAAGGGATAGAGTTGTCGAGGCGGAAAATGCATCACACAACGCCAAGGAAGATTCTCAAACACCTCTTTTAAATTCATCTTCTCCGAAGCATCTGCACGAGCCAAGCAGCTTTCTATACGTGTCTTCATACGCTCTGATAAGCGCTCTTGTAAGACTTCTTGTTTCTCGCCACCTCGCATCAAAGAGCTGGCTGTTGCATGATATAACTCACTTAACAAACCGCCTTTCCAATCATTCCAAACATTTGGTCCTACGGCCGCAATATCTGCCACAGTTAGTAAAAACAAATAATTCAAACGTTCGATATCCACCACTTTTTCAGCAAACATCTCAATCACATCGTCATCCGACAAATCAAAGCGTTGCGATGTGACAGCCATACTTAAATGTTTACGTACCAACCAAGAAACCAATTCTGTTGCATCGCGATTTAGACCTATTTTTTGGCAAAATTCATGAGCGAGAACTTCACCATTTTCCGAATGATCACCTGGCATGCCTTTGGCAATATCATGAAAAATTAGCGCTAAATAAAGTAGCTCAGGGCGACTTATTTGATGAAATATTTGATGCGCCAGAGGCAAGCGCGTGTCATGCTGACCATGAAAGAAATTTCGAGCCTCACCCACCGCACGCAGCGTATGTTCATCCACAGTATAAGCATGATAACGATTAAACTGCCCCAAACCGACCACATCTCTAAAACGCGGAATAAAACGCCCCAAAATACCCGTATCATTCATCATTTTTAATGCCGATGCGACATTACGCCTATCTCTTAATATTTGTAAGAATGCGGCATGTGCTTCTGGATTTGCCCGAAAAGCATCATCAATTAGCATTACATCAGCACGAATTTGGCGCAACGCAGCACTGGATAAGTGTCGATGTCCCAATTGAGAAATGTGAAAAATGCGCAATAAACGCAAAGGGTCTTGCTGAAATACCTGAGTATTTTGAATGCCCACACGTTGCCCTTCAAGGGTAAAACCATCATCAATATTACGTTCAAACGAAAAATACTGTGGGTTTAACAACTCTTGAAAATGCATGGTTAACAAACTTGTTACACGCGCAATACGTCCTGCATGGCGAAAGTAGTCTTTCATAAACAATTCAACAGAAGGGCGATGTTCATCAGCAACATAACCCATACGCTCGGCAAGCATGGCCTGTTGCTCAAAACCTAGCCTATCCGTTGGGCGTTTCATGATTAAATGCAGCGCTGCTCTACAGCGCCATAGAAAATCTTGTGCTGTGCATAAATGTTCAAATTCTACCGAAGATAGAGCATTCAAGCTTACCAAATCATCTTCACAATCCGTGCCATACCATGCTTTTGCCATCCAAAATACGGATTGCACATCACGCAATCCGCCTTTGCCTTCTTTCAGGTCTGGCTCCATCAAAAAAGCTGTGTCACCCGTATGTTTATGACGTGTTTCAAGTTCCAAAAGCTTGGCTTCAACAAAAGCTTTGCGTTTACTTCTGAAAAATCTAGCCAACTTATCCTGCATTGCCTGAAAATATTGCCCTTCACCATCAATCAACCGTACTTCCAAAGCTGCCGTTGCTGAATTCCAGTCTTCTTTCACATGCAGCAATGTCTCTTTAACTGAGCGTACTGCATGACCAATCTTCGCCCCCAAATCCCACAAAGCATATAAAAATGCCTCTAATTCTTGTCCGCATGCATCATCCATTTCATCATCAACAAGAAACCAAATATCCCAATCCGATTGTGGTGCTAATTCACCACGCCCATAACCGCCCACTGCGACCAAATCAACAAACCTTGACGCATGTGGCGCTTTTTCTTGCCATAATTGCACCAATAACTCATCCACGCGCACACACATATCGCGCATCATGATTTCACCCGACACCCCAGCATCCAACTGTTCGCCCACCGTATCGTACAATGCCTGCAACGGACTTTCTTTCTTTTGGTTTGCCACCTATGCCTCCAAATCCTTCTTCAACTCATCCAACAGCTTCAATGCATCCATGGGTCTTAATTGCTCAATACTCACCGCTTGCAATGAGGCTTCCAAGGCTCTTAAGCGATTCATTTCAGATTCCTGACGGCGGCGCTCTGCCTCAGCAAACAAACCCAACTGCGCCTTATCCTTACCATCATCCAATGCCGCAGCGTGCTCCAAACGGTACAAATGCTCGCGAGCCCTTTTCACCACAGCAGGTGGCAAACCCGCCAATTGTGCGACTGCCACGCCATACGATTGATCCGCAGCATCTTCCACCACTTTATGCATGAAAATGACTTGTCCATTCCACTCACGCACAGTCACAGAAGCATTAAATGCTTGCTCATATTCCTCAGGCAAATCGGTTAATTCATGATAATGCGTGGCAAATAAACTCAATACACCACTGGCAGCAATCAACTGCTCGGCAACCGCCCAAGCAATCGCCAAACCATCCCATGTGCTTGTTCCACGACCAATTTCATCAACAATAACCAATGAACGCGGCTCAAGTTGATTTAAAATCGTTGCTGTTTCCATCATCTCGACCATAAATGTCGAACGCCCACTCGCCAGTTCATCACCTGCACCGACACGGGTAAATAAACGTGTTGTTAAAGGAATACGTGCCTCATCAGCAGGCACAAAACATCCCGTATGCGATAACCAAACAATCCATGCTACCTGCCGCATATAAGTTGATTTACCACCCATATTCGGGCCAGTTAACAACATAAATCGCCGTGATTTCGTATGCATATGCGTATCATTGGCGACAAAATTCTCATCACGTAAACATTGCTCAACCACAGGGTGGCGACCACCCTCAATTTTTAATTGCTGACCAGCATGCACATCAGGTCGAACATAACGATATTCAAATGCGATATGTGCAAAACACGCCAATACATCCAAACTCGCCACAGATGCGGCTGCCGCCTGAATAGCTCCTGCATCAGCAGCAATAGACTGACGCAGCGTTTCAACGAGCTCGGCTTCACGCGTTAATGCAGCATCTTTTGCGCCCAGTATTTCTGATTCAAAGCTGTGCAACTCATCAGTGATAAATCGCTCCGCATTCACCAAAGTTTGCTTACGCACATATTCAGGCGGTGCGCTGGCAGCTTGCACCTTGGATATTTCAATAAAATAACCAAATACTTTATTGTATTTCACCCGTAAGTTTTGCAGGCCTGTGCGCTCACGTTCTTTGGCTTCATAGGCTTTCAACCAATCTCCCGCATCTTTTGCCAAACCGCGCAACCTATCCAATTCCGCATCAAAGCCTTGCTGAATCACCGCGCCACCATGAAACATTGCGGGCGGTGTGTGTTCAATGCTTACATCCAGTGTTGCTGCCAAATCATGCAAGCCTAGTAATGCGGGCTTTATCTCTGCAAACAAACCTTCCCTATCACCCAGTGATGCGAACAAGCTTGGTAAAGCCAACATCGAATCAGCCAAACCTCGAAAGTCACGTGGTGCAGCCCTGCTTAACACCACCCGTGTCAACATACGTTCCATATCCCGAATATGTTTCAAGCCATCACGTAAATCTTGTCGCGCATCCATATCATCCAAGAGGCTTTGTACCGCATCTTGACGCTTAGAAATCAATGCCACATCAAGTGATGGATAATCAACCCATTCGCGCAACAAACGCGCCCCCATCGGCGTATTGGTTTTATCCAACACATGCATAACACCTGCTTTTACATCACCATTTAATGAGGCATATACTTCCAAATTACGCCGCGAGCGCGCATCAATTTGCATGCCAATGGCTTGTTCTTTGAATATGGGTAATTGCAAATGTGACAGCTCACATTTTTGTGTTTGTTCCAAATAAACCAACACCGCGCCCACTGCCGCAGCCGCCAAAGGGTGAGCACTCAAATTCAGAGCATCTGAATCGCTTACACCAAAGCGTTGCAGCAATTGCTCTTGCACCACCTCAATGGAAAAGCTCCAATCACCAGGCCGATAAATTTGATAATCAGACAGACTATCATCCTTGCTGTGCAGCAATACTTCCGCTGGATGCAACACCGCTAAGGTTTCATCCAAATAGGCATCACCCTGTCCCTGCAATAATTTCCAAATGCCGGAAGCCAAATCAAGAGAGGCAATGCCCCAAGTATCGGATTTGCGATACACCGCCAATAAGGGTGCAGCCTGCTCTTGCGGTAGCAGTTCTGATTCTGTGATGGTGCCAGGGGTTACCACACGCACCACTTCACGGCGCACAGGTCCTTTTTTACCATCAGGTGCTTCCATTTGATCGCAAATTGCCACACGTTTGCCAGCCGCTACCAGTTTCGCCAAATAATTTTCTGCTTGATGCCAAGGCACACCACACATCGGAATATCTGAACCATTAGCCTTGCCGCGTTTGGTTAGAGCAATGTCCAACACCTTCGATGCTTCAACCGCATCCTCAAAAAACATCTCATAAAAATCGCCCATACGATAAAAAAGAAGACAATCGGCATATTCAGCTTTAATGCTTAAATACTGTTGCATCATAGGTGTATGCTTGGATAAATCGGGTAAAGACTTGGACATGGGCAAAGGTTAGCAGGTCGGGTAAAAGGTTTCATCGAATGAAACATTAAGTCGACCTAGGAGCATGCAGGGAGGGGGGGGGAAGTATGCTCACTAGGTCAACAAACTGTATGGGGAATAAACCCCTATAAACCTTATATCGCAGATTATATTAGATAACTTTAGCACAATAACGTGATAATGCCTATGCATGCCAAAGTAAGGCTACTAAACTGCTATGACCTTGCGTACTTCTTTACAGGCGCAAAGTCCATCCTATGAATCGGACAAGGACCATGTTCTCGCAATGCATCCATATGCACTTTGGTGCCATAACCTTTATGTTTGGCGAACTGATATTTTGGGTATTTATAATCCAAATAGCGCATCAACCTGTCCCGCACGACCTTGGCAACAATCGAAGCCGCCGCAATTTCCTGCACCAAATCATCACCGCCAATCACTGCTGACACTGGGTACGCCATATCTGGCACACGGTTGCCATCGACCACTACCTCAGATGGCGCAACAGCCAAGCTTTCCACACAGCGGCGCATGGACAACATGGTTGCATGTAAAATATTCAGGCGTTCAATATCCTCAGTCGTACCCTGTGCCACGGCATAAGCCACAGCATGTTTACGAATATGATGATATTGTTTGATGCGTTTTTTCTCAGATACGCGTTTGGAATCACGGTATTTCCCCAACATCGGATCATCAGGCGATAAAATCACCGCCGCAGTGACCACTGGTCCTGCCAAAGGCCCGCGCCCGACCTCATCAACGCCTGCTAACATTTATTTCCCCTGAAACAGTTCTTTAATGCCACCAATCGCACCCAGTGTTGCTGTGGCATCAACTGGCATAAAGACTGTTTTATCACCTTCGCCTGCTGCACCAATAGTGTTTAAGGTGTCCAAATAACGAATCGCAATCAAATACTGGCTAAAACCTTGTTCGCCCAACACTTCTTTAAGCTTATCCAGTGCTGACTTTTCACCATCTGCTTCAAGAATACGTGCTGTACGATTACCCTCTGCTACTAAAATCGCAGCCTGTTTTTCGCCCTCAGCTTTTAAAATATCGGATTGGCGCGAACCTTCTGCTTCAAGAATTGCAGCACGTTTATCACGCTCTGCACGCATTTGTTTTTCCATCGCAGCTTGCACTTCTTGCGGCACTAGTAAATCTTGAACTTCCACACGTTTTACTTTGGCTCCCCAATCATCGGCAGCTTCATCCAGACTAATTTGCAAGCGTGTATTAATATCTTCACGTGAGGATAAGGTTTTATCCAATTCCATCTCACCCACCAAGCTACGCAAGGTTGTTTGCCCCAATTTTTCAATGGCATTGGGAAGATTCGAAATACGATACACCGCATCATGGGGATTGGTTATTTCGATGTACAACAAGGCATTGATTTGAATGCTGACATTATCACGGGTAATCACCGTTTGTGATGGAAAATCCAGCACCGTTTCACGAATATCAATACGCGCCATACTTTGTAATCGTGAATACGATGAATCACCGCTATCGCCCAATAAACGTCCTAAGGCACCGCTAGCAGATGGACTTTTCCAAATAAATTCACGTGGCTGATCCAAAAAGGGTACAATGAAGTTAATCCCTGGCATCAAGGTACGATTATAATTCCCCAAACGCTCAATCACCATACGTTCGGAATTACGAATCACCACAAGACCTTTGTAAATAAGGACAACAACCAATACTGCAGCTCCAATCATTACCATTAACATATCCATAACTATCACACCTCGCCTTTTTTTGTATCTTCTTTTTCAATAAATAATGTGCTGCCATCCACATGTTTAATCTGTGCATACTCTCCAACTTCAAATACACCTTCGGATTCAGCTGCCCATGACACACCCTTATACATCACCCTGCCACGCGGTGATACACGTTCAAGCACCTTAACACGCTTACCTTCCATATACGCAATATCATCAGGCACTTCTTTTGTTTCAGGAGAACGAAGAAAACGCATAAGAACGGCCACAACCATTGTTGCAATAGCAAATACAAACCATTGTGCGGTTATTGAAAGGTCTACCATGGCCGAAGCCAAACCAGCGACTGCCGCGCCACCTGCAACAGCCAATAAATAATAAGAGCCGAGTAATAATAGTTCAATAATTGCAATCACAATCGCAGCAATCAACCAGACATGCCAAATTTCCAAACCCAACGATTCAAACATACAGCCTCCTTTCATTATGATAATTGATAATATGGACACAAGCATAACGACAAGCAAGGAGGAAAACATTACCTATGCTTAACTCAGACGAGCTCTTTCGATGCTTTCCTACATATAAAATGAATAATGAATATAATTCATTTGCATTCATTATTTACTCACTTACATTTCGATTCAATGAATACACAAAAAAATATCTTACAAGCAGCCACCAAACGATTCGCTGACTATGGTTATCGTAAAACCAGCATGTCTGAAATCGCCGCTGATGCTGATATGAGTGTTGGTAATTTATATCGCCACTTCAAAAACAAGGAAACTCTACTACTGACTTGTTTGGAGCATTCCATGCAGAGCAAGCTGGATGCGGGCATACAGGCTGCCGAGCAGTGTGACAATGCCGTTGAAGCAATCGAAACATTCTTTTTGGCACGCTTACGTATTGGACATGCCCAATTCACAGGCACACGTCACCTTTATGATTTAATGGAGATTATTCACCTTCAACATCAAGATGTGTTGTTAAGCTATGAGACAAAGCTGATTCAAGCTCTAGCAAATATTCTTGAACGTGGCGTACAGCAGCAAACATTTAAAACCATGAATACACAACAAACCGCCTATGATATACATCAAGCTATGATGCGCTATAATCATCCTGTCTCACTGAAAAATAACCCATTAAAACTATTGGAAGAGGATTTAAAACGCTTACTACAACTTTTTTATCAAGGCATGCATAAACCAACCATTACACTAGGAGAAGCCAATGAGTCTTAAAGTTGATATTCAAGCAATGCAACAACAAATGCTGCCATCTATTCCCAAAGAAGCATTGGCGACCATGCAACAAGCCACACAAGATTTAATCGATAGCCATATTGCCGAGCAAGCCAAACACATAGATCAACGGGCTCCCAATTTCACACTCAGCAATACAAAGAACGAACATTTTACACTGAGTAAGCAGCTAAAACATGGTTCTGTCGTGCTTAATTTTTATCGTGGTCGTTGGTGTCCTTATTGCCAATTAGAACTGCATGCCTTGCATAAAATCATGCCCAGCATTCATGAACTTGGCGCTCAGTTGGTCAGTATTTGCCCCAATACACACGAGCAATCAAGCCAATTCATGCAAGAAAATCCATTTGATTTTGACATCCTAATAGATCAAGATAATCACGTTGCCAAACAGTTCAACTTGGTTTTCAAACTCGGAGATGACCTACAAGCTATTTACCAACAATTTGGTATTGATTTACCCGATTATGATGGCAATGACCGCTATGAGCTACCCATTCCCGCCACCTATATCATTAACCCGCAAGGCATCATTACCCACAGTTTTATCAACCCTGATTACACCCAGCGTATGGAGCCTGAAGCTATTCTACAAGCCCTACAAAGTTAAAATAAATCTCGTATTACAAGGAATATATGAAATATTTATTATCGCCCATCACTATAGACTCAACAACGTACCCCAATCGCTTGGTCATGGCACCTATGACACGTAACCGTGCCCCAGAAGGTATACCAACCGCATTAATGGCTAAATACTATGGTCAACGTGCATCTGCTGGGCTTATCATTACTGAAGGTGCCCAAATATCCCAACAAGCTGTGGGCTACCCAGCGACACCAGGCATTTACAGTGATGCTCATATCGCAGGTTGGCAATCTGTCACCCAAGCCGTTCATCAAAAAGGTGGACATATTTTTTGCCAACTTTGGCATTGTGGTCGTGTCTCACACCCAGATTATCATGAAGGCAATCTTCCTGTCGCACCATCTGCTGTTCAACCTCAAGGGCAAGCGTTTACTTATGAAGGTCTCAAAGATTTTGTAACACCACGTGCGCTGAAATTAGAGGAAATTCCACAGATCATCGAGCAATACCGCCATGCTGCAGCCTGTGCAATACAAGCAGGTTTTGACGGCATTGAAATTCATGCTGCTAACGGCTATTTACTTGATCAATTCTTACGTTCTGGAAGCAATAACCGCGACGATATTTACGGTGGTTCTATTGAAAATCGCGCACGTTTACTGCAAGAAGTATGCGCAGCCGTATGCAATGAAATTGGTGCAAAGAATGTCGGCGTTCGCATTTCACCAGTGAACACTTTTAACGATATGCATGATGCTAATCCCCAAAGCTTATTTAATCATGTTGCCAACATGCTATCACCGATGGGAATAAACTATTTACATGTCGTCGAAGTAGATATGACTGGAAATACAGACACAAGTGTCGATATGCAGCAAATACACCAGCATTTTAATGGTCACTATATTGCCAATGGAAGTTATACAAAAGAGAGTGGTGATAACACTATTGCAGCGGGCGATGCCGATATGGTAGCTTATGGCATTCCATACCTCGCCAACCCTGATTTGGTCGAACGTTTTCAAAAAAATAGCCCGCTCAACGAAGCAGATCAATCCACATTTTATGGCGGCGATGAGCATGGCTATACAGACTACCCAACTTTAAAGGAAAACACATGAAACTTATAAAACAAACACTATGGATTACGCTAACCGTCCTAACAGTCGGACTCGGCATCAATGTGCCCGCATTCGCCGATCCAACAGGTCTTGAAATCATGCAGGCAGTGGATAACCGTGAAGATGGCGATACGTTACAACAAAATATCCATCAAATTTTGATCGACCGAAATGGTAATAAACGTAAACGGCATATGATTAGTTTTCGCAAAGACTATGGAAAAGATAGTAAAACCATCGTATTTTTTGCCGAGCCAGCCAATATCCGCGATACTGCCTTACTTACCTTTGATTATGATGACCCCAACACCGATGATGATCAGTGGCTGTATTTACCTGCATTGAAAAAAGTGCGCCGTATTTCTTCCTCAGATCGTGGCGACTATTTTATGGGTACAGACTTCACTTTTGAGGATATGAAACAAACACCCGAGCTACAAGATTACCACTGGAAACTATTGGGCAGTGAAAAAATCCGTGGCTTTGATTGCTGGAAAGTCGAAGGTATTCCCGCATCCAATGATGTAGCACGTGAATTGGGTTATTCACGCCTTGTACAATGGATTCGCAAAGATAACAACTTCACGATTCAAGCATACTATTGGGATCAAGCAGGACGTGAATTAAAACACCTAGAAATCCCCAATTTAACACAAATAAAAGGTATTTGGTCTGCGACAAGCGTTGAAATGATGAATATCCAGAACAACCATCAAACACGTCTTGAATTTTCTGAAAAATTATACAATGCCAACTTGAAAGACCGTATGTTTACACAACGTACACTCAAACGCGGCCACCGTTAAGGAATTACTATGTCATCTATCTTCTCATTTATTGTTCGCCGTGCTTGGTGGATACTCATACTCATTGCGCTGATTACAGGTGGTTTTGTATCACAACTTTCTTCCTTGAAAATGGAAACCAATATTGAAAACATGCTACCCAAAAGCATGGATGCCTATACCAATAAGAAAAAACTCGAAAAAGTATTTTCTTCAGCAGATATGGTGGTGGTCGGCATTACCAATTATCATAATCCACAAGGCATTTATAATCCTCACACTTTGCAACTCATTGATGAGCTTACGCAATGGATGAAGCAACATAAAGAATTTCAAACCTTGGCATTGGCTGACTTGATGAGCCTATCCACCATTAAAGATATTCGCGGCACAGCCGACGGCATGGAAGTTGAACAGTTTATGGAACGTCCAGCATCCAGTCCTGAAGATATGACACGACTCAAAGAGCGACTCATTGATAATGGATTATACATGGGTTCAATCGTCAGCAATGATGGCAAAGGCACACTGATTGTTGTGCGCCCAAGCTCAGAATATGTCGGACATTACCATGATATTTACAAACTCATCAAAAACAAAGTTGATGAGATTAATGCGCGTGGTGGTGAAGAGTCCATACTCATTACAGGTCGCCCTATCGTAGAAGGCGTATTTGGTGTTTATATGCCACAGGATATGCAAAAAATGCAACCTATCATCTTGGCATTGCTCGCATTATTATTATTTCTCTCATTTCGTAATATTCGTGGCGTACTCATTCCATTGGCCGTGGTTATTTTATCCGAGCTTTGGATGCTGGGAACCATGGCGGCAGCGGGCATTCCCATTTACACAGTTACCACCCTTCTACCTGTGCTTATTCTTGCTATTGGTATTGCTGATTCGGTGCATTTACTAACCCATATTCGCACCGAAGCGGGACGTGATACAAGCTCCGACAAATTCACAGCCATCGTTCGCGCTATGCAAGCTATGTGGTCACCCATTCTTATGACAACATTAACCACCGCCGTAGGCTTTTTATCCATGCTAACATCTCAATTACTACCCATGAGATTTTTCGGTATTTTTGCCGCAGTTGGTATTATCTACGCATTTATCATTACCATTTTATTTATTCCAGCCATTGAAGCGCTACTTCCAAACCGCGAGAAATCCTTAGATAAACTCGCATTCACTGGTTATATCCAATGGATGACAAGACTCACGCTCACTAACCCTAAAAAAATCCTAGCAGCCTTTAGCATATTATTTTTACTATCCGCAATTGGGCTATCACAATTACATGTCAATTCATCACTGGTCTCAGAATTTCGCCCTTCTGACCCCATTCGCCAAGCAGATGATACACTCAATAAGCATTTTGCGGGTACAAACTCGTTGGATGTCATGGTGGATTCAGGCAAACAAGATGGCGTGCTCGAACCAACCTTTTTATCAGGTTTGGCAAAATTACAACATCGTGTTGAACAAGAAGCTGTTGTTGGTGATTCATCCTCCATCGCTGAAATACTGGCAGAAATGAATAAAGTGATGCATGCCGGCAATCAAAAATATCATGTGCCTCCTGATTCTTCCGAACTTGCAGCGCAATATTTATTACTCTATTCCTTTTCTGGAGCACCCGACGATTTTGCCTCCTTTATCACCTCAGATTATCGCCAAGCACATATACGCATCCAAATGAAAAATGATAGCAGTGCTGATGCGGGTAAGATTATTGCTTTAATTAGGGCCAATGCACCCCAATGGTTTCCCAGTGACAAGATTGAGTTTGCAGGCACAGCATATACCAGCACCACCTTTTCGGATTTAGTCATTACTGGGCAAATACAATCCTTACTACTCGCACTAAGTTTGATATTTATTTTATGCCTATTGATGTTCCGCAACCTTAAAGATGCCGCACTATCCATGCTTCCTGTCTCACTGGCTGTGATTGTGATTTATGGGGTTATGGGTTTATTTGGCATTGCATTGGAAATAGGAACCGCCGTTACAGGATCTATGGCGCTGGGTATCGGTATTGATTTCGCTATTCACTATCTCTATCGCTATCGTTTTTACAATATAGAAAAGAGCTCGCATGCAGAAGTTGTTACCGCTTGCAATGAAGACACTGGACGCGCTATTGCCTTTAATGCACTGGTGGTGATTGGTGGTTTTTTAGTGTTGCTCACTGCCAATCTTTATCCACAAGTAAAATTGGGGGCATTGGTAGCATCTTCCATGCTCATTTGTTATCTCGCTACCTGTTATTTATTCCCAATACTGCTGAAAAATGAAAAATAAACGCCTTGCCATACTCTTGTTTGGCTTTGTTTTTAGTACACCAAGCCAAGCGCTTGAATGGTCTATGCACGGCAGCGTAAAAAATGAATCTGCTTATTTTATCAGTGGTGAAAAGCGTTGGGATAAGATTCAGAATCGATTAGAACTAAAGCCTGAAGCAGTCTTGGGAAATGGCTGGGAATTCCGTAGCCGCGCCCTGCTTTGGTATGATGCAGCAATGGATATTCAGGCTAGCCGTTTCCCTGATTTAACCAACAGCATCAAGCAACATTATCGTACTGCCACGAAACTAAAAGAAGCTTATCTGATGTATGAAGGTAATGCCTTTGATTTACGCTTGGGAGAACAACAAATCATCTGGGGAAAAACCGATGGTTTGCGTTTGTTGGATATTATCAATCCGCTTGATTTACGCGAATTCATCCTCGATGATTTTCTTGACTCACGCATTGGTTTGGTTGCCGCACGTCTCAATTACTATCCAGACCCAGATACCGAACAAGAAATTGAATTTGTTGTTATTCCTGATCCCGAATCAACCGAAACAGCTCCCAAAAATTCACGTTGGGCATTCCATACCACTACGCCACCCGCAGGCTTTCGCGTTCAAACACTGCCCGATGAGCTATTAAATTGGTCTATCAAAAATGTCGAATATGGCGCAGCATGGCGCAACAATATTGACGGTTGGGATGTCTCGCTTAATTATTTTTATAGCTGGAATGGCACGCCCAATGCGTTCCGTCAATTATCCCCTGGCATCATTACATTACAACTCAAACGCCTACGCATGCATACTATTGGCGGTAGCTTTTCCAATGCCTTTGGCGCATGGGTTGTGCGTGGCGAGTTAACAACCAATTTACAAGAGGGCATCAATGCCAATGGTTCCACCTTCGCTGATAGTGTGCAGCGCAAAACAACCATCAATGCTGCCTTAGGTGCTGAATGGACAGGTCATAACTGGACTATTAGCCCACAATTTTTCATTCGTCACATTCGAAACTGGAATAATCAGCTTTTAGAACCACAAAATTCAGGTTTTTGGACACTGCGCATCGCCACTGATTTTATGCACGAAAAACTCAAGCCTGAAATGCTTTTCTTAGCAGATTGGTCGGCAGGTGGATGGCTAGCACGACCCAAAATAGCTTACGACTGGTCAGATAATATTACCTCTAATCTCAATGCTGATATTTTTGGTGGTTCACGCGGTTTTCTAGGACAATTTAATCAAAATGACCGTGTTGGTTTCGATGTAACGTATAGTTTTTAACAATGCATCACATACGGCGCACAAGATCATGCACAGAAAGCACGCGATCAATAAACAACACGCCATCCAAATGATCCAACTCATGCTGAATCACCCGCGCTTCAAAACCAGTCGCTGCTAACTCATGGTATTCACCTGATATATCTTGATAACGCACAGTTACTTTTTTTGAACGCTGCACTGTGGCAACCCATTCTGGCACAGATAAACATCCTTCACGCCCCAAAGCTTTACCCGATTGATAAATAATTTCTGGATTCACCATCAGTAAACGACCGTGATTTTTGCATGGATGCAATCCCAAAGAACAATCCACAATAACCACGCGCAGCAACTCACCGAGTTGCGGTGCTGCAATGCCTACGCCGCCAGGACCCTGTTCCATCGAAGTCTGCATAGCTTCAAGCAATGTTTTTAACGCCAAATCAAAAACTTCTACAGGTTTTGATATTTGCCTTAGGCGTGCGTCAGGGAGGGTTAAAATTTCGTTCAATATCTTGCACCCATCACTTACAGAACACCACCTTCCAACACATGCACTTGAATATCCACACCCAATGCTTTCGAGCTCTTAAACAAAGCATTCTGCATGGCTTCGGTATGTTTGCCACTCACAACTTCCAATGCCATCATATACATATCGCCCTGCTCACTTTCTCGCGCTTGTGTCGAAACATCAACAATAGGCACATCCAAAGAAGCCAAAACATCGGACACTGCATGCACAATACCGGGTTTATCTGCACCTGAAACGGTAATCACACAGTCAGGCTCTAACGGCACATGGCTTACTTCATCTTCCGATAATTGCTGTGACTGAACCGTTAAACCAGTGCGCTGTTCAAGCTCTGCCAAAGAGGCTTTTAACTCACCAAAACTGCTATTTGCATCCAAATTCACAATCAACATCATGGTAAAACGACCACGCAAAGCAGTCATAGATGAATCCTCAATATTGGCATGAATATTCAACAAAGATTCAGCCACATCGCGCACAATTCCCGTACGTTCATGACCTGAAATAGATAATAAAATATGCATCATTCCTACCCCTCTAACACAAATGGTGTGACAGTTTAGATAGTGAAGGAAACCCCACAGCCACACTCACCTTTCTTATTCGGATTATGATATACAAAAGCTGATGACAGAACATCTTTTTGGTAATCAATCTGCAAACCTGCCAATGCCTTGGTATACGAATCTTTATCCACATACAAAGAAAAGCCGTCAAATTCACGCACCAAATCGTCATCAAGCGGCTCATCAGCATAATCCATCACATACTCAAGCCCAGAACAACCTGCCTCACGCACCGATAAATGCACTGCCTTTTTATCTGCATGAAGCAGTGAGTTTTTCAACTGTTCACAGGCGGCATCACTCAAAGAAATATCAATATCACTCATACCACGCTCCTAAAGACCAGCCATATGTTTTAACAAACTACGAATGCGCACCAACTCATCTACCAATGCTTCCGCATCACTAGCCGTATGTTCAACACCAAAACTCACCCGTAAACTACTGCGTGCAGCTCTATCATTCACACCCATGGCTTGCAGCACATGCGAAGGCTCGCGTTTACCCGATGAACAAGCAGAGCCCGATGCCACCGCAAAACCAGCTAAATCCAGTTGCATCAAAAGCGTTTCACCATCCATACCAGGCACAGTAAACATGCTGGTATTTGCCACTCGCTCAACATCTGAGCCATGAATCGTTACATCAGGCATACTCGCCAGTATTTTTTTTTCAAAACCATCACGTACAACTTGCGTATCCGCATAATGCAATACGCCCAAGGCTGCCGCAAAACCCGCAACACCAGGGACATTTTCTGTTCCTGAACGACGACCGCGCTCCTGACCACCGCCCAATGCCCAAGTTTCAAGCTGAGAGCCACGACGTACTGCCAATACACCCACACCTTTGGGTCCACCAATTTTATGGGCTGAAAAAGATATAAAGTCCGCACTCAGTGCGCTGACATCCACAGATGTTTTTCCCAATGCCTGCACAGCATCCACCAATACTGGAATCGAACTTTTTTTACATACTTCTACCACATGCTGTACGGGTTGAATGACACCACTCTCATTATTCGCCCACATCATACATGCCATCACTGTACGCTCATCAAGTTGCGCACAAAAAGTATCTGCATCCATTTGCCCATTTTTCTGAGGGCGCACCAAACACAACTCATGCCCCAAACGCTCGCACCAATAGGTGATAGTTTGTAATACGGAAGGATGCTCAATGGCTGAAACGACAACCTTGCCTTTTTTTGCAGCCGACAAACAACCAAAAATCGCCATATTGTTGGCTTCTGTACCGCCCGATGTAAATACCAAGCAGCCTGACTCAACATTCAAATAGCGTGCTATTTTATCACGTGCATCATCCAAAACACGGCGTGCCGATCTGCCAGCCCAGTGCATGCTGGATGGGTTTCCAGATGCATGCGTCGCTGCATCATGCATTGCCTCTAAGGCTACATCTAAGGTTGGACACGTTGCATTATAATCAAGATACCTTTGCAATTTTTTGTTCCATGCGTACTTCAGTCACAATATCTTCAACTGGTTTTAATTCTAAATTATTCAAATCCACTTCTTTCTGACACACCATTTCAATGCTTACTGCATCCAGAAACCGATAAATATGTTTGCCCATCGCATCCCATAACTCATGGGTATCACAGCGTTTTCCACGATGACATCCACGCACTGCATTTTCACACAATGTCGTACGAATAGGTTCATTGACAGCTTGTATCACATTTGCAATCGTAATTTCACTTGCAGGGCGTGCCAAAAAGTATCCGCCGCCAGGACCGCGAACGGAACGAACCAAGCCACCCGCCCGCAAAGAACGAAATAATTGTTCTAAGTATGATAGGGAAATAAATTGTCTCTCAGAAATAGCCGCAAGCGTAACAGGCTTACCTTCTTTACCATGATTGTTGATATCAACTATCGCTGATACACCATAGCGTCCTTTACTTGTTAATCGCATCACATTCTCCTCATTCATGATGAATATCCACATGAAAAAGTCGGATATTATAAATCTGATTGTTTTAGTCAAGTATTTTGCAATTTATACTCATCAACAATAAAAAATAGATTTGACTGTTCATATTTCGGCATATTTTTCTGATAGAAATAGGAAAAAAGAGCAGCTTACTAGACTGTAAGTGAGCATTTTTTTAACACAGCTATCAGGAAAATAGGTGGTGATCTGAATAGTTATACACAATTCATATTGGTAAACATGGCAATATATTTGTAGGCTTTTGGCATGAATATCAATGTCGCTATCCTTGGATCTACTGGTTATACAGGTGCGGAACTCATCCGCCTTATCGAAAACCATCCCCATTTTAACATCACCCACTTGGGCGCACATTCTCAAGCGGGTAAAAAAGTCAGTGACATATTGCCTGGCGTTGCCAGTAGTATTGGCAATCAAACACTGGCTGCTGCTGATGCTAAACTGGATGACGATATACAACTTGTTTTTACTGCCCTGCCGCATGGTGCAGCAGCGGAAAGTGTTAAAAAAGCCTTGGATAGTGGCAAGAAAGTTGTCGATTTATCTGCTGATTTCCGTCATCAATCCAGCGATATCTATCAACAAGCCTATGGGGTCACCCACCCACACCCTGAATTATTAACGCAGACTATTTATGGGTTGAGTGAATGGGCACGTGATGATATTCGTCATGCCCAGCTGGTTGCCAATCCTGGTTGTTATCCAACTTCTACCTTGTTACCACTAATCCCATTATTGCAAGCTGATGCCCTTGATGATTCCCCTATCATCGTCGATTCAAAATCTGGCACATCTGGTGCTGGGCGTTCTGCCAAAACAGGGTTATTATATTGCGAAATAAATGAAGGTTTAAGTGCCTATGGTCTACCTCGCCACCGTCATGCTTGGGAAATGGAAGAATGGGCGCAAGGCTTTGGTAAACAAGACGTTCGCATTCGTTTTGTGCCTCATATTATCCCTATGACACGTGGTATGTTAAGCACACTTCACCTGACAGGCTCAAACACCAACACATGGCATGATCTATTATCTCAAGCTTATGCCAACGAAGACTTCGTCCGCATATTGCCACTGGGCACACTACCTTCCACTAAATCAGTCACTGGCAGTAACCGTTGTGATATAGGTATCTGTATGTTAAGTGAAACCGAAGCTGTGGTTGTGAGTTGTATTGATAACCTACTCAAAGGCGCATCTGGTCAAGCACTGCAAAATGCCAATATTATGTTTAATTTTAAAGAGTCTGTTGGACTTTCTTTGCATGCACAGTGGCCATAAATCGTGAAAAAATTATCGCTAATGCAGCGTATACGCAGAGCTGTTTTCAAACCAAAACAAATCATGGTCATGGATGCTGATAGTAGAAAAGCGGCTAAAAATTGGTCTATTCGCCCCATTACATTAGGGCTTATTCCTCTTTCACTTATTATCATAGGGGCACTGGCTGGCAACTACTATCTGCCTAATAAGTCCACACCCAGCATCCTTCCTCAACATATACAACTGCAAAAGAAATTTGACCATTTGCATGATCAACTGGCCACATCTGAAGCCAATAATGAAGTAAAACAAGCCCAAATCCTTAGCTTAAAAGATATTATCAACCAACAACAAATCACCATTGATAAAACCAAGCAGCGTTTACATGTCTTTGAAAGTATTTTGGAAGCACGTAAACATCGCGGCACAAAACTTTTAAAAGCTTCCATCAAGCCTACAAATTCAGAGTCATTCACCTTCTCTATCACATTGGTGAAAGGTGGTAACTATCCACGCCGTTTACGTGGTTCGATACGTTTTATCACACAGGATAAGCAGGGTGAAAACGTTCATTTGCTTTTCAAAGGCGCACAAAGCACGTTGCCATTTCGGATAGAAACTCATATCTTCTTGCAAGGTCAACTATACTGGCCTGAAGGCACTGTCATACCTGAACATGTGGATAGTATCATCGCCATAGTATCAGACTCAAAAGGCAAAGAATTAACACGAGAAAAGTGTACATTTGAGGATTTTTAAACATATGTTACGAAAACGCGACAATACCACAGCTACAATCAGCAATGATAACCAACAAATTGACACACTGATTGGCGCACATTCCGTCATCACTGGCGAGCTATCTTTTGAAGGTGCTGTACGCATTGATGGACGCTTTGAAGGCAATATTCACTCTTCCAAAGGTGGTACACTCATCGTGAGTGAGGGTGCTAAGATTTTTGGTGAGGTTGATGTACCTAGCCTTGTTTTACATGGTATGATTGAAGGAAATGTACGTGCTAGCGACAGCCTAAAACTTGGTGGAACAGGTCGCTTAAATGGTGATCTTGAATACAGTGTGATGACTTTGGCAGAAGGCTCAGCCATCAACGGTCGTTGTAGCCGTATTACAGATAAAGCAGACGATACAAACAAAGCTACCCCCAAAACAAGCAAAGCAATCGCTAAAAACACCCCTGATTTAAAAGAAATATGATTCGTCCTTACCTCCACTGGCAACCCGCGGTCGATGCGTCTGCATGGGTTGCTAATTCGGCTGAGGTTATGGGGCGTGTAGAAATAGGCGCAGATTCAAATATCTGGTACCAAAGCGTATTACGCGGAGACGTCCATGATATTTGTATTGGTGAGCGCTCTAATATTCAGGATCATTGCACATTACATACCAGCCATGGTGTAAGCCCTTGTATTGTCGGTAATGATGTAACTGTTGGTCACCGTGTTATCTTGCATGGCTGTGAAATACAGGATTTTTGCTTGGTTGGCATGGGGTCGATTGTCATGGATCAAGCTATTTTGGAATCAGGCTGCCTATTGGCTGCGGGTTCATTGGTGGCTGAACGAAAAGTTCTTCGAAGTGGTTATCTTTATGCAGGCTCACCTGCGCGTGAACGGCGCCCACTCACCGATGAAGAGAAAGAATTTTTAAAACATTCTGCTGAACATTACGTCAAACTATCAAAGACTCACGCCAATAACGCATGACATCTCAAGCTTACGCAGCCATTGATATTGGCTCCAATACCTTTCGTTTATTAATCGCCGAAAAGAACCCTGACAAACACGCAACAACACCTTGGCGTATTATTGCGTATACCCATCGTATTATTCGACTTGGTGAAGGTTTGCATCAAAGTGGCAAACTCTGTGATGCCGCAATGCAGCGCGCGCTGACTGCTTTTCATGAGTTTTCAACACTACTAAAAGAGCATCACATAGAAGCTTCCCAATTATCCGCCGTAGCAACCGCTGCTATGCGAGATGCTGAGAATGGACAAACCTTTTGTCAGCAAGTTGAAAAAGAAACAGGTATTGACATTCACATCATTGATGGTGAGCAAGAAGCCAATAGCTCTCTGGCAGGAAGTTGCGCGGTCTTGCCAAAAAGTGTTCGAGATAATTTTCTTCTCTTTGATATTGGTGGAGGGAGCACCGAATTTGTTCGTGCAGAAAGCAGTAAGAATATCGATGCTATAAGTAGAAAAATGGGTGTTGTACGCTTGGTTGAGACATATTTGCAAAGTGACCCACCCTCTGAACAAGATTATAAAGCCATGAAATCAGCCTGCCATCAACACCTCGATGTCGTTGAGCAATACTGGCAGAAGAAAAATGCTCAAATCGTAGCTCCCAAGTATTTGGTAGGTACGGCTGGCACAGTCACCACACTTGCCGCCATTGATTTAGGGCTTATCAATTATGATGCAGATATTGTGAACAATCATCATATCTCAAAACAACGGTTTTTCGAGTTACGCGACCACATGCTCGCGATGACACACCAAGAGAGACAAGCCATTCCTGCTATCGAGCAAGGACGTGCCGACCTAATGATTGCAGGTTTAGCTATTATCGAAAGTATATTCGAGCGTTGGGGCTATGCTGAAATGATTATTGTTGATGCAGGCTTACTTGAAGGGACTTGGCTAAATATTTCTAACAGCACATAAGCACTACGAAAAATATTGGTCTGCTCGCATTTGCACATCATCCATAGTTTTCTGAAAAGCAATCAATGTTTCTGCATCATCTTCGCCTGCATATACAGGCTCACCAATCACAAACACACCACGTGTGAATGGTTTTGGAATATAAAATCTATCCCATGATTTGGCTCGCCACTGTCGTTTACTTGCATAACAAACCGCACGTAATGGTAACCCCGACTTCTTTGCCAGTTGCACTGTTCCAGATTGCACAACCTCTACGGGACCTTTGGGTCCGTCGGGCGTAATACCCAGCGAATGGCCCTTTCTTGCCAAACGAATCATTTTCAAGAAAGCCCGTGCCCCGCCTTTTGTAGAAGAACCACGCGATGAATGTAGTCCCATCAATTCAACTGCATCTGCAATATATGCACCATCTCGATGATCTGAGATAAGCATAGAGCCATCCCAACCACGATAGGCATGCGGCATCATTAAAATACGCGCATGCCAAAAACTCAAAAGGTATGGATCACAACCGCTTTGATACCGTTCCCCTACAAATTCCCAACGAATACTGTATCTGAGAAACATATGTATACAATAAATAAGCCTAGGTAAAAGCCATGCCAACAGTTTGTGTTTCATGACAACTTAGACTCAAATTGCATATGGTACAGTTCAGCATACAAACCACCCTGCTCCAGTAACTCATCATGTCGACCCATTTGCGTAATTCCGCCATCATCCAACACAACAATACAATCGGCATGTCGAATCGTTGATAGGCGATGTGCAATCACCAGAACAGTACGACCTGCCATCAATCGATCAATCGCTTGCTGTACCAGCTGTTCTGATTCGGTATCCAAACTACTGGTTGCTTCATCCAAAATAAGAATAGGTGCATCTTTTAACAAGGCTCTAGCCAAGGATAAACGTTGACGTTGCCCCCCTGAAAGAATCACGCCGCGCTCACCCACCATGGTCTCATAACCTTGCGGAAGTTTCATAATAAACTCATGGGCATTGGCTGCTTTAGCAATTGTCTCCACCCGTTCACGGTCAATTGCCTCATGACCATAAGCAATATTATTTAACACCGTATCATTAAATAAAATAACATCCTGAGTCACCAATGCTATTTGCTGACGCAATGACTGCTGCGTTAATTCACGCACATCAAAACCATCCAACAAAACACGACCATCAGTCACATCCATAAAACGAGGCACCAAATTTGCCAAGGAGCTTTTCCCTGCACCACTGCGCCCCACCAAAGCCACCACCTGCCCAGCTTTCACTTCGAGGTTAATATTCGAGAGTACAGACTTGTCCATACCTGCATAACGCAAACCTACTGACTCAAAAGAAATCGCATGTTGAAAGTCACTTAATACTTTTGCATTAGGTACATCGGACACAATAATTTTTTCATCCAAAATATCAAAAATACGTTCTGCCGCTGCCAGACCTTGTTGGATTTGATTATTCGCACCAGATAAACGTTTTACAGGTTCATAAAGCATAATCACAGCTGCCAAAAATGACATCAATGTACCAGCCGTCGCCTCACCAGCAGCAACACGCAAACCACCATAAAACAGTACACCTGCAATACCAAAACCTGCTACCAGTTCCATGATAGGAAATGACATCGCATTGACACGAAATACCCGCATTTGATGTTTCATAAAACCACCAATCAAGTCAGTAAAACGCTTGCGCTCGTAACCTTCCATACCAAAGGCTTTTACGACTCGAATCCCACCCACCGTTTCCTCAACCAAACTGGACATCTCGCCCATCACAACCTGACCATCATAGGTTGCTGATCGCATTTTTCGTCCAAAGCGTAAAATAGGGTAAACAATGACTGGAAACACAGCCATTGCAATCAGAGCAAGTAACCAATCCTGATAAAAAATTACACCAATCAGAAAAATAATCGTCATACTATCACGCATCAATGCTGTCACGGATGTACTCACAGCAGATTGTACCAAGGTGACATCGTAACTAATTCTCGCCAATAACTCGCCAGTTTTCCGATGTGCGAAGAAGTTCAAAGACTGTATCGTTAAACGGCTATAAATTTGATTGCGCAAATCATAAATGACTCGTTGCCCAATCCAGCCCATCAAATAAGCCTGGCCAAAATAAGCAGCACCTTTAATTATATACAAGACAATCACAGCAACTGGAATATAGTAAATATATTGCGTTTTTCCTGTTAACGCTTGATCCAAGGCTGGCTGTAATAACCATGCCATACCTGCTGTCGTCGCGGCAAGCACGACCATGCACGCCATCGCCACACCCAAACGCCCAATATAAGGTCTTAAAAATTCTAATAATCGTTTATACAATGTGATCTATTCCTAAAAAAACTAAATCTATGATGATGGCACCATGGCTGATGAATCTAACAGACCCATACGACGGAAGAAGTTTCTAGTTGCTTCATACAATGCTGTTGCCAAACGTGTCTGGTGTTTACTACTCCTCATTTTACGTTCCTGTTTAGGGTTAGAGATGAAATTCATCTCCACCAAAACACTCGGTATTTCCAACGCTGTCAATACCACAAAACGCGCACGCTTCGGTGTTTTATACTTAATTTTTCCCACTTTTTTCATTTGCAACAGCATGTTTTCGGCCAGCAACTGCGAACTATTCAAGCTATCACGTTTCGCCATATCACCCAAAATATTGCGTACCATTGGATCATTCACTTTTTGGCTTAACATCACACCACCAATTTCATCCGCAGCATTTTCCTTGGCTGCCAAGGCTACCGCAACTCTATCTGGTGTTGCCCCACGTTCAGCCAATGTATACGCACTTGCACCTTGCACCGAACGTGTTTTTACTGCATCAGCATGAATACTAATCATCAAATCAGCCCCAGCTTTACGAGCCAATCGCACACGCTTTCTCAAAGGTACAAAATAATCTCCTTTACGGGTAAGCACTGCCCGCATACCAGGTTCTTTGTTGATAAGCGCTGCTAATTTTTTTGCTACGCGTATCGTAAAATCTTTTTCTTTCAGTCCATTGCGTCCAATGGCTCCAGGGTCTTCTCCACCATGACCTGCATCCACAGCAACCACAATGTCATGCTGTGATTTTTTTACAGCCACTTTTTTTACTTGTGTCACTGACTTTGACTCTTTGCGAATTAAATCAACCACCAGGCGGTGTGGTTTACCTTGCATAGGTTTTAATAAAAATGAGCGTAAACCAATATTTTTTTTCTGAATATCCAAAACAATGCGTAAAACACCTTTTTTAGGCTCTCCGTAACGCACTGTCTTAACCACTGGGTCAGGCAATACCAATGCTGTTACTTTTCGAATCTTTGCATGTTTCATATCAATCACTACACGTTCTGGAGCGTGTAAACGAAATACCTCATAATCAATGTTTCGGCTCAAATCAAATACAACGCGCGTATGATCAGGTGCTGTCCATAAACGAACATCACGCACCTCTGCAGCTTCTGCCAGGGGAGCATAAAGACAGAACAAACAAACAAAACTAAACAGCCTTAGTATAAAATATCCAGAACCTTTCATCGTATCAATACTTGCTCGCTTACATCACTTTGCAAGGAATTCTGTTTGTTTTCCTTTGCAACACGTTCGCGTTCTAGAAACAATGCCGCCATCAATAGTCCAATCAGAATCATAAAGGGCTCCATAATTCGGATGATAATAAAGGTATTCGCACCAACTGCATGCACCAATAACCCTGCAAATCCACAAATTGCCCCCAATGACGCTCCTTTAAGCATGGGATCTTTTATTTCATCATAACATTGCCGCAACAACACCCATACCCGCCGCAAAAACCATAAAAATAGAAATAAACCAAACATGCCCGTTTCTAACAATACACGCGGGTACTGAGCATCCAAAAATGGTCCGCCAGTTACACCAACACCCACCAAAGGATGTTCGGGAAAGTATTTCGTTAACACACTTTCCCATGATTTTAAGCGTTCAGTTGTCGAGGTATCAATTTTCAGCCCTCCAACAGACAACTGTCCTTGTTGCTTCGTCTGATTAAATGTAAACATCACCCTATCAATAACGTTTTGAGGCAATACAAACGGTAACAACACCATGCCCACCAAACAGCTTGCAATTAATAACCGTTTATTTTGAGATAAGAAAATAAAAACTAATATCACAACAGAAAATGATAAATAAGAACTGCGCGACTCAGTAAAAGCCAAAGGCACTAAAATAATTCCCATTGAAAATAATAACAAATACCAACGTCTACCTTTTCCAGCATGCAAAAACATTCCCAAAACCACCGAAAACATAAGAACAAGATAACCACCGAAAGTATTCGGTTCACCTAATTCGCCTTCAAATGGTGCTGATACACGTGCTCCAGATGGAATCTGAGCAATACCAGCCAAACTTGCTAATACGCACGTTATCAACATGATCAAAAGATAACGTTTGATGGTATCTTCATCATGCAAATGGTTAATAATCATATAAAAAAGAACGAAGTATTCTAAATATTTGATAATAAAAAAGAAGCCATATCCACCCACTCGCCCTGCAAACATCCCTATGATTGTTGCAAACAATGCAGCAAGCCAATACCACGCAATAGGTTGATTAATCGGCGTTTCACGAATCACTCCCAGCTCTTTAAAAATAGCCATGCGAAACATCCATGTCACGCATACCAAGGTAAGTAAAATATCATCCAAACGTAATGTAATACCACGTGATTCTGTGGTATTGACCATACCACTTGCCAGTTGAGCCTCCGTGGCTCCGCCAAATGTTAATTCTGGAGACAATAGCGTTGATAAAATCAACAAATATAGCGTCAGTTCAATACTACTAAAAGCCACCACTATCATCATCAAACCACCAAGCAATGCGATGGGACCACGAATCAAATCTGGCGCCAACACATAAGCAGCATACAATAGTAAAATAGTAAGCACCAAAGTCAGCATCACAGCTGGTGGAAAGGGCACTCTTATTGTTTGATGAATCAGGATCCATTCCCCTGTTTACGCATCGTATCCATGGGTTGATAATTCGTATTATATGGCTCAGCAAATTGATCTGAACATGTACGCATCATCACCATGACCAACGCCACCAATACACATAAGATAAATAAGCCAATCGCCTTATGTCTACGGCTTTTTCGCTGTTTTAAGCGATTAAGGTCGCGCTGCACTTAATCACTCCTTGCCAAAACGATCAGTGACAAGCTTCCAAGTATCTTCCAAATATTTTTTAGCTGCACTTAAATTTAACTCAAACCAAGTTTTCCGCTGCATTTCATTTTCGCCATAAGCATAAGCATAATGCTGATCCATTTTATAATTACTATAATCTGGAGAAAGATCACCACGCACACCATTTAATGCTACGCCAATCACCCGTCCACCAACATTTTCAATATTCGCCTTCACCCGTTTTAAAGCTCCGCGCACCACCGAACCAATATGATATACCAGTAAAACCCCATCCACCTTAGAAGCAATGACCGTTGCATCGGCAGTATGCAATAAAGGCGGCATATCCAAAATCACCATATCATATTCTTCACGCGCCTCATCTAAGATGCCGCTCATCAATGGCGAACCTAATAAATCAGGAGGGTTTGCATTTACTTGACCACAGGTAAGCACATCCAGTTGATCAAGCCCAGGCGTCATCAAAGCCTGATCAATACCCATATCACCCAGCATTACATCCGAAAAACGACTTACCGCATCTTGCCAATGCTGTTGCCCTAGCAAAACCTCACCCAAACCTGGAGCGCGTTTGAGGCCAAACGTATGGTGTTGCATGGGTTTACGCATATCTGCATCAATCAATAATACACGTGCGCCCTGTTGAGCAACGACCACACTAAGGTTGGCTGCAATCGTACTTTTACCCTCTTTCACAGTTGAACTGGTTACCAAAATAACACGATGCTCGCCAGCCTGTGAAAATAATAAATTGGTACGCAAACTACGGTAAGCTTCCGCAACCGTAGAAGGAGGTGAAAAGTGACTCACCAAACGTAGTTGCCGCTCCAATGCTGACCCACTGGTCTCCAACCCTTCCTCACCTGAGAACAATTCTATACCCTCTTCATGAGATAAATGTGGTACAAAACCAATCACAGGCACTTCTAAGAAATGTTCTACTTCTTCAATCGTACCCACAGATGTATCCATGGTTTCTAAAACAAGTGCAATAATCAAACCCAGCACCAAGCCCAAGATTAAACCAGCCATACCTGTTTGCGACACTTTAACTGGATTAATACGCACACGAGAAAGCATCGCGGGCCTTACCAATGAGACTTCTTGAACCTTCTCCGACTCCTTAATCAAAACTTCCTGATATTTTTTCTCCAGCAAACCAAACAACTCTTCATTACTGGTTACGGAACGTTGCAAACGTTGCAATTCCAAAGCTTGCTCTGGAACTCCCTGATATTTACGCTTTGCGCTATTTATACTTCCTTGTATATCTTGGATGCGGCGTTGCGTTAAGGTCACCTGTTTGGCTAGCTCATCCACCATACTACTCAAAATATCCTCAGCCTGTTGCCTTAATTCCTTAATCTGAGGATGTGCATCAGTATAGTTGGTTGAAAGTTCCGTACGTTTTAATGCCATTTCAACAAGACGTTTGTTTAACTCATCAAAATAAGCACCAACGTTTCCAGGTACTGAAACAGCCTTATAGTCCCAGCCACCACGCTGCACACGTTTACGCAACTCTTTCAAAGTGAACTGCAAATCACTTAAATGCGCTATGGCTTGTCGATATTCTTGCTGTAAATCTGCAACAATTTTAGCAACTGCTTCAGAACTATTATTGGAAGATAAGTGATTCTTTTCTCGATAATCTCTAACCCTTTCCTCTGCCTTTTTTAAACGATCACCAACAACAACCAATTGTTGCTGAATAAATTTCTTCGCTTCAAATACTTTTTTATTTTTTTCTTCTATATTAAATGTCTGAAACTCATCGGCTACAGCTTGCGCCAAATCTTTGGCATAATTGGCATTTCCAGATACAACCGAAATATTAATAATACCCGTATCACCATCTTGCTCAGCGTCCACACTATCTTTCAAATCCAAAACTACATCAACGTAATCAGGGTTTGCTCGAATCTCCTCGCTAGTTAATGCGGGAGGAATCAACGCCAAATGTTGTGCCACACGCTCCATCAATGCGTAGGATTGAATCAAAGCCAACTGTGTTGTCATATCATTGAATGAACGCGAGCTCCCCCCGCGCATAAAAAATTCAGCAATATCCAAAGAAGGCTCAATTTTAATGGATGATGTAGAGCTATATAATGCAGGCGGCTGATTCGCCCAAGTAAACAATGCACTAAAAAGACCGATAGACACGGCACAAAATACAATAATCCAACGTCTACGAAGAATAACCTGCCAGTATTCTTCAAGGTTAAGCTCATAACCACTCATGCTTGCTGATGCTTGGCTCATTTCGTTAGCGTCCTAGATAACGCCTGAATTGTATAGTATTTTGACACTAAATTTACTGGCGCTGTCAAAGCATTAAATGTTGGCATCATGTCAGCAATCCATTGATTCCAATTGGCAATTGGACGTTTTGGAATAATCAGCATATCTTTATCCTGTAATGCAATATTCTGTGATAAATCACCTTTTTCCATAAATCGTTTAAAGTCCACAGGTAAAATAAGTGGCACATCTCTACTGGCACGTAATACCCGAATATCTGGCCAGTAGGCATCTTTACCAAGCCCGCCACTTTTAGCCACTGCATCCAAGAAATTAATGTCTCCTGTAAATTCAACAATGCCTGGTTTTTGTACTTCCCCTAGCACATAAACTCTACGTTTAGACTGCGCCAATGATGGTACAAAAATAGTATCGCCATCATCCAATATAGCATTTTCTTTCCAATCACCCTGCTTGATTGCTTTATCCAAGTTAAGCATGACAGTTTTACCATTGCGTAAAACCTGAACCTTGGTCAAATCAGCATCTTTACTAGGACCACCCGCACGTGAGAGAAAGTTTACCAAACTCTCTTTACCTTTTAGAAAATATGTTCCTGGTCCTGTGGGTTGACGCGTAAGGTCTTGCACTTGACCAAAAATGCTAACGGTCTTACTTCTAGCTTTAAGAACCAACACATCCACGCGAGGCTTACGCTCAAAACGCTCAAGAATCTTCGTAACTTTTTTATCCACTTCACGTGGGGTTAACCCATTCACTTGTAACGCGGCTTGATAAGGCAAGGAAACAGTTCCATCTACCTGCACTGTCACCTTGTACTCGGTACTTTTACCACCTAGCCAAAAAGTGAGTGATAACAAATCTCCTGCACCTATTTTGTAGCCAGCCACACCGTCAATTGTTTTAAACACCTTGTTTTCACTAAGATGAAAGAGATCATTTACTTCACCCCCAAGTTGCACATCTGGAAAACGCACACTCTTAACCTTATATGCCTGCACAAAAACCCGGCGGTTCAACTTCAAAGAAAGCGGGTCGGTTCCAACGGGTAAAGGATCATCAGCCCCTAGTACATGGATATGCGATGCTTTAACAGGTACGCCTTTTTCCTTTAGCCAAGCCACAACCGATTCAGCACGAGCCCTAGATAAAGCCCTATTGTTTGGATATAAATCTGAATGTATGGGGCGCACATCGGCACGTCCTTCAATCTCATAGTGTAACCCAGACAAACTACCTAGACCCGCAGCCCAAGTCGTTAAACGCTGTAATGATTCTGCATTTAAATACGCTTTCCCAGAATCATAAAATAATGAAATTTTCTCACCAAGCTTACCACCTTGAAACGTCTTAACAGGCTCTGGGTCTGCCTTCAAACCCGACCATATCTCTACCCCACCATCAGCACGCACAGCTGCAATCGCGAGGCTCCCATCATTACGGACATCGCCCAAGTCTAATTCATGATAAATACCATAATCAGGAATCAACCTAGGCTTAGGCGTAAATTTTCCAGACAACCAATCCCACACAGCGAGACCACTTCCATCTTTGGATGATGCCACCAATTCTCTTTGACCATCACCATTAAGGTCGCCTACGCGAACATCTCCCCAGCTGCCTTTTGTACTTACCACACGACGTTGCCAGCCATCCTTTTCCCCTAACCACAGCATAATTCCTTGCTGATATAAGCCTGCAACCACATCCAAACGACCATCACCATTCACATCTGCAACCGTTACACTTTCAGCATCAGCTCCTGCTGGTAGCGCTTTTGGCTCCCAACGTCCGGAACCATCACCATACCAAATCTGCACGCCACCGGTACTATTCCAGTCCTTATCATCTCCACGCGCACCCAAGCCTCCACGTCTTGAGACAATTAGATCCATTGCTCCATCAGCATCAATATCAGCCACCGCCACATCTGTAAACAGACCTGCCACCATTGGACCCACATTTGGCGTCCAACCCCCTTGCCCATCGTTTAACAGCACATACACGCCACCATCACGCTCATTATCAAAGCGCACTGCCACAATGTCCAACCAGCCATCTTGATTCACATCTTGCAATTGAAGTGCATGAAACAAGCCTGCTTCAACAGGACTTGCTAATAACTTCCATTTTTTATTTTCTTCATCCAACGACCAAATTTGCAAGCCTTTTTGATCACCTTCACCACCAATTAAAACATCCAAACTGCCATCATCATTCACATCCCCAACAGCAAAGCCTCTGGGCTGCATGCTCGTTATAGGACCATTCTGAACACGCCAATGCCCTGCACCATCACCCCATTCAATGTGAAAGCCATCAACGGATTTCCTGCCACCCACAAGCACATCTAAAAAACCATCCTTATTCAAATCAGTAAAACGTACAGCTCGAGATTCCGCCACACGGTAAGGCCCAATATTATGCATGGAATAATCAGGCAGTGCGACTTGGTGTACTGCTACAGGCATCGTTGGGTTGGGCACAACAGTGCGGCAAGCAGACATAACAAAGGTGCTGAAGCACACCAAAGAAAGCAGTAATATTCTCATAAATATATGCATAACGTGTGCAGTAAGCCTTTCTTGTCCTTATTTGTCAAGAACTTATAGTATTTTATCGATATAAAGCTTGAAGTTATAGTTCCTTCCTATTAAAAACATAAATTAAACTTGACGTATCCCCCTATCATTTGCGATATTGCAGCGATAAGGGAATTTCTATAGGAGAAATATTAGAACATCCGTTAAACCATATGTTTAAAAAAGTGTTTTGCAGCTTGGGACTTATTCATCTTAGGAGACGCTTAATAAACATATAAGTCGCTAGAAATACTGACACTTTTATAAAAAAGGAGAGTTGAGCAATGTACCTTGAGCACTGGAAGCTTAATCTTTTCCCATTTGAAAACACTGCCGATGAACGCTTTTTTTTTAAATCCAAGACTCACAGTACATTACATGAAGACCTTCAAGATGCGGTGTTGCGACGCAAAGGTGCTATTGCCTTAACGGGAGACATTGGATGTGGAAAAACCACCATCATACAACGCCTTTTACTCAATCTTCCAGAAGATCGTTTCGATATCGCCTTGATTAATTATCCATGCCTTACATCCATGGAAATGCTTTTTGAAATTTGTCAGCAACTCGGATTAAATGCCAATAAAGATGATCGCAGCTCTATGTTGCACGCACTTCAAAAACATCTTATTAACAATGCCGAAACAGGGCGGGATACATTGGTCTGTATTGATGAAGCACAAAGCATTCCATCTTTAGAAACGTTTGAGGAACTTCGGCTTTTGTTAAATTTCCAACTTGGCGGGCGTTTTCTTATGTCATTATTATTTGTCGGACAGCCTGAATTAGAACACAAAATCGCAGAAATTCCGCAATTACAACAACGTATCGCACTTCATGTAAATCTACAAAAAATGCAAGCTCAAGATACAACGCGTTACATTTTACACCGCTTACGCACAGCAGGTTGCACACAACCCATCTTGACCCGCCAAGCTGTTGAAAAAATCTACCAGCATACCACAGGCATTCCCCGTCGCATCAACCATCTGATGGACCGTTGCTTATTGGTTGGCATGCGTGGAAACGCCTCTCTTTTAGATAGCAAACTGGTAGAAACAACTATGCAAAGGTACCCTTGTTAACATGGCTAAGTATATTGACCTACTACGCTCCCATCAGGAGCAAGACAACAGCAATGAAGCACCCTCTTCTAAAGAGGATGATACATCCGTGGAGATGCTGCTTCCTGATGAAGGTTTACAGCCAGAGCAAGCACAAGTAGCAACCCCATCCAATCAGGATTCTCTACTTGTTGATGAAGATCCATCTTTACCAGAAAGCACACAACCTCAAGACTCTCCGTATACTGAAAGAAAAACACCGCCCAGCTCTGATGATGATTGGTTGAATGACTGCACACAACATGTGCTCACACTTTTTCAACATGCTCAAAAAGATACGGCTTGCGACATCAGTCCTTTATCCAAGTGTGTTAGCAAGTTATTAGCTCAACTGGTTCATGATGAACAGCAAAGCATCATAAACGCATTGGAATTAAATATTGCTCAGCAAACACAACACATAAGATTGATTGATGACGACCTTGGAAGTTTGGTGCAAAAATCTATCTTAATGATGCTTTACACCATTAAGGCTGGGCAACGTTTAAAACTTGACCATGATGAGTTACGCGCTCATACCCTTGCTGGTATGCTACACCATATCGGTATGGCGCAAGTCTCACATGATATTCGCAGTAAAAAAGAACGCCTTAACAAAGCTGAATTGGCTGAAATTAAAAAATCTACGCAAAATGGTTATCATTTCCTCGAAAAATGTAATGTGACCGACCCTTGTATCTTACAAGCAGCATCACAAAGTGCTGAGCGTTATGATGGGCGAGGTGAAAGCGGTTTATCAGGCTCAGATATTGCATGGAGCGCTCGCTTAATAGGTGTGCTATCCATGTTTGAAGCTTTGATTCATTATCGCCCATATCGTGCACGATTATTACCCCGAGATGCTATTCGTGAAATCGTTAAGCATCATAAAAAATCATTTGACCCCATCATGCTCAAAGCACTCATTGAATCGATTTCCCTTTACCCTATTGGCACATATGTGCAACTTAACTCTGGGGAAATTGGCATGGTCATCCATGTTCACCCACGTTTACCCTTACGTCCTGTCATACACATTGAAATGGATATGCAAGGTCATGAAATTCCACCACGCCAAGTTGACCTAACAGCACAACCCAACCTAACCGTGGAAAAATGCATGTATAAAGAAAACCTTGCTGACTTAAATGAGAGCACTGCCTAATGACGCAACAAGAAAGCATCCCATCGGAGCCGAAAGCCTTACAAGAAGCAACAGATGCATATGCAGGTTTGATTGAAATTTATCCCGATAATGAAGACTATCTTCGCCACTATGCAGAACTATGTTTGGCATCTGATAAACAAGCCACTGCACTAGAAGTTCTGCAACGGCTACATGGCATATTAAAAGAGAAATCACCCAAAGAGGCAAGGGATTTGGCAAGCCGCTATCCACAACTTGGGCAAGTTTGTGCGAGCCTTCACCAAGAACATAATGATGGTCATTTGTTCCCATCATTATGCAAAGCATTCGGAAAATTATGGATCACGTTACACCAACGAAAGCTTCGTGAGGGCGAGACTCTTTACCAGCAAGGTCAATCAGGCGATACACTATCTCTTATCTTAAAAGGTGAGCTTGCAGTGTTTATCGAAAATAAAAATGGAAATAAAACCCTTTTAAATCTTATTCAAGAACATGATATTGTGGGTGAAGCATGCTTTCTCAACCCAGGCGTGCGAGCAGCCAGTATTGTGGCAAATTGCAAGACAACCATTGTAGAGCTGCCACGACAAAAGCTTCTTTCCTGGCTTATAAAAAAACCTGATATCCAAGCATTATTGGAAGAAACTGCGAATTTCCGTCATATGCTGCGAGTCATTTCCAACAATAATACTTTGAAAAGTATTCCTATGAATTTACGTCAATACATGGCTCAAGCAGCCAATTTTTTACACTACCCTGAAAAAAGTCTTATCTATCAAGCTGGTGCCAACTTTGATGGCATCAGTCTGATTGTTATGGGTGAAGCATATTACACCATGAAAACAAAACAGGGGAAAAATATCAAACTTGAATCAATTCCTTGCGGCTCACTTATTGGTGATGCCTCGGCTATCCGACATGCCACATCCCCTGCTAATTTGGTCACACGCAACAAACTTACCATTGCTCATATCCCTATACAGGTATTTACAACCGTTGTTGCTGCCCACCCTCCTTTAAAAGAGGCTCTAACCAATCATGCCAATGAGCAACGCGCTCGAATTATGCAAACCATCGGTCGTCACTTACAACATACTCAGTAAAACAGTTCCTAAAAAAGACATTTTTAGCCCACATTATTTATAAATCGTCGTGATGATTGCGTAGAAGCTTTATTTACAACGGATTTTGAAGAATACGTTCGTAGCTGTGCTTACGAACAATTGATGAAAGATTTGTTGCGAATAAAGGGGCAAGCAAGGGCGCAGCAATATTTATGAATAATGCGGGTTAGCTCTCTGCAACACTATCGGGAGAAACCAAACGCGCCGTAGCAATCCATGCACCCAAACAGCCCAATAACGCACCGCCAAACAATAAGGGCAGCAATAACCCCCCCACATGTAATTCAACCGTAGAACCTGCTAACCATTCGCTACTTCCCCAAACCCATGGCCAAAGCAATACCCAAGCAAGCAGCCCTGCACCCGCACCCAAAACCAAACCTTCCAACACAAATGGCATGCGTACAAACCACTCTTTAGCACCCATCAAACGCATCAAATGCACTTCATCTGCCCGTGCTAATAAAATCATACGCAGGGTATTCGAAACAATCAATGCCATTGCTAAAGCCAATAAAACAGTCACAAACCATATCAAAGCCTCAGCCTTATCAAGCAGGTCACGCATGCCCAATAACTGCACTTCATCCTCATTCATGGCGGCATGCATACGTTTCGCTACATCACGAATATCGTCAACGATAAATTGTCCTGATTCATTGTCCAACAAACGTACAAGTAGCGTTTCAGGCAAACGTTCAGCCAATGTATTTACATCCAATGTACTCTCGCCCAACCATTGCCGCATCCATTGCGCAGAATCTTCACGATCCACATATTCCACGCCCTCCACACCATCGACAGCTTGCAAACCTTCTTGCAAAGCTTGTAATTCTTTTTTGTGTTCTTGCGGCAAATAAACATGTAGCACCATTTGCTGTTGCCATGTACCAACCCACTGCCCCGTTGCCTGCAAACCCATCCACACCGATCCCAATGCCCACAACGATACGGCAACAATCATCAAGGCAAGGTATTGATGAATGCCAAATGGCGGCATATTCAGCCCACCGGGTAAATGAATACGTATATTATCTGGCTGCTGCATGAGAATCCCCTACCAAGGCCCCAGCATGCAATTGCACCACACGCCCAGGATGTGAATTGAGTAAGTGTAAATCATGGGTCGCCATAATGACAGTCGTGCCCAACTCATTAAGCCCCATCAGCAAATCCAACACATGACGTGCTGTCTCTTCATCCAAATTCCCAGTTGGCTCATCAGCTAACACAACTGGTGGCGTAGCAATCATGGCTCGGGCAATCGCAATGCGCTGCTGCTCACCACCTGACAATGCTTCTGGGTAAGACCACAGACGGTCATCCAAACGAACAAACTCCAAAACCTTACGCACACGAGGAATCAAACGCTCATTGCTCCAACCTTGAACGCGCAATGGCAGGGCGATATTTTCAAAAACAGTGCGCGAAAAAAGCAACCTATGATCTTGAAACACAATGCCTGTACGCCGCCGCACAGCACGCACCGCCGCTTCTCCAGCCTCGCGCATGTCCGTTTTTTGCACCTGCAATTGCCCCGAAGATGGTCGCAAGCCACCATAAAACATACGTAATAATGATGACTTCCCAGCCCCACTCTCACCTGTTAAGTATACAAACTGACCCTGTGAAATGGTTAAATTAACACCTGATAATGCAACTTTCCCTGTAGGGTAACGCAGCATAAGCTGCTGCATATCTATGATTGTTTTACGCTCTGACATGGCAAAACAGTAACGCATATGCCAACAATTGCACCCTGTATAAAAAGGTCTCTCAAATCTTGAGCACAGACATCATGCTGACAAACCCTCACCAAGCCTTCAGCATATCGCCATGCTCGTCTCATGCCCGCAATGTAAAGCCAAGTATCAGCTTGCCACCACCATTAAAAATGCCATCCTAGTATGTCATCGCTGCGGTGCTGAATTTCACACAGAGCAACGAGAAGAAAAACATTCTCCTGTCTCCCAAGAAGCATCACTTTTTGAATACACTAACACTTCTTTGGAAAAAATAGAAAAGCCCACCCTAGAGGTAACAGCAAGTCATAAACCGACATTACCTCCTAAACAAGCTGATGAAACTGATATTCATGTAGAGCAGGACGATGCACAGCCTTCGGATACAGAACAAGTTCCTGTTGAACAAACGGATATGCCTCACATTCAATTATCTGAAGCTCGCCTCCTGCCTGAACGCGCTCAAACACACATCTGGCATTGGCTGATACTTGTGCTGTTATGCATAAGCGGGTTGGGCATTTGGAGCAATCAAAAACAATGGTTGGCACAACCTTGGGTGCGCAGTCTTATGATGAATATGCAAATCTCCATCGATTCAACCCCCGCTGATTGGGATATTCTAAAAGATCATATCCATAGCCAGTGGATTGACCGCCAAGATGATAGTCGCGTACTCTTTATTGATGGCTATATTCAGAATCGTTTATTGGGCGAGCAAATACCCCCATCTATACAAATTAGTTTTTTTGATATGCCCAACAGCCGTGCTATCCAAACACGCACACTTGCTATTACAGAGCCTCCTAGCCTACCAACCATAAGACATGCACCTTATATAGCCCCCGCCATTGATCAGGTTCCAATCAGTGCGGGAGGGAAACGCGCCTTTACGCTCGTTATTGAAAATGTGCCTGAACAGACACGCGAAATTTCCATCATGATTGCCAGCCCTAAAACAACTTCAACTCAAAAATAACATGAAACAACACGCATGGTAAAGCAACTGTTTAGATTGCTGCTGATTTACTCAAGATTAAGGCGAAAAAGCGCAGCGTACTTCCTGTACGTGAGCATTTTACAACGCAGAGCTTGGGCAAATCAGTGGTGAGCTGAATAGTTACAAATTAAGCGGCTACTTTATTCGGCAATACCACACCAAATTGGTGCACCATATTTCTGAGTTTTTTCTGCACAGGTGCCAAGATATGGGCTGGGTTCTCAATCACAAAGATATCACCACGCTGCTGGCAACTGACACCCTGAAGGCGACGTATGTCAGCAATAAATTTAGCTGTGTCTTCCTGACCCAATTGCTTGCGCCATTGATTCAAGTCCAATCGAATCGACGATGGTTCCGCGCCACCGGTATGCAGTGAAAAGCACACAAACATGATGTCTTTGATTGCCGAGTTTATACCCAAAGAAAGTACACCCGATTCGCA
The DNA here is from genome assembly GCA_913055645.1 of uncultured Pseudomonadota bacterium. Classification (GTDB taxonomy): domain Bacteria; phylum Pseudomonadota; class Zetaproteobacteria; order Mariprofundales; family Mariprofundaceae. The sequence continues at coordinate 71,615 of CAJXLC010000002.1, forward strand.
ACACCAAGCCAAACCCATTTCTTCCCAGTCATACAATAAAACTGAATAAAGCTCTCGGTGCTCTCCATCGCAAAAAAGGTAAAAGTCATTTAAAGTATTTTCTTCCATGCGTTTATTTTAGCACAAAATCAGGCTTCGACCAGTAATACAACAGCTTGCGCAGCAATACCTTCTCCGCGCCCTGTAAAGCCCAGTTTTTCAGTCGTCGTTGCTTTGATATTGCATAAACTTACCTCAATATTCAACAGCCCAGCCAAGCATTCACGCATCTCAGGAATATATGTCGCAAGTTTGGGTTTTTGTGCAATAACCGTAGCATCCAGATTACCAACGTTCAGTCCTTTTTCACTCAGACTATTCATCACCTCAGATAATAACTTGGTACTATCAATACCTGCATATTTCGGGTCATCGTCAGGAAAATGATGCCCAATATCACCCAAACCAGCAGCACCCAATAAAGCATCGCATATCGCATGAATCAATACATCTGCATCCGAATGCCCTGCCAAACCAAGGTGATAAGCAACCTCAACACCACCCAGCATTAGCTTTCTATCTTCTGCAAAAGCATGCACATCAAACCCTTGCCCAATCCGCATCATAAGCCTTCTCCCTGCAACAGCGTTTGCATCCATAATAAATCATCTTGCGTGGTGATTTTGCGATTATTCACATCGCCCTGTGATACATAAACCTCAAAGCCCGCCGCTTCTAACACCGAAGCATCATCGGTATGCAGGTGCAAGCGCAACTTCTCTTGTTTTAATGCCTGCTCAAACCAGTCTTTACGTGCAACTTGTGGCGTTTGCACCGCACGTAAACATGCACGACTCGGTGTTTCCAATACTTTGCCATCCCCATTAATACGCTTCATCGTGTCATGCACTGCAACACCCGGCACGGCTGCCCCATGCAGCGCTGCCATATCGAGCACATTCTTCAGTACCTCTTTGGATGCCAATGGCCTAGCTGCATCATGCACAGCCACCATATCCACATCATCGGGCAGGGCTGCCAAGCCTTTTTGCATAGATATTGAACGCTCCGCACCACCGACCACCGCTGGCAACAAAACAAAGGGAAAGTGATGTGCCGCCACAACATTCGCAAACATGGTATCGCCCTCAGCAATCACAGGCTGAACCACCGCAATGCGCGATTCTTGGGATAAGCTATGCAAGGTATGTAAAAGGATTTCTTGTCCACAAACCTTCACATATTGCTTGGCAATCTCACCACCAAAACGGGTTCCACGACCAGCAGCTAACAATAATACGGCAACTTTCATCATGGGGATTGTGCGTGCTTCGTCCATAAGGTCAAATATCAAGTAATTACCCTTATACAAAACACAAAGGAGTTAGACTACAGCTCAAGCTTGGATAAATAAATCACGAATGATGAAGCCACACGGAATTGTCAAAACCGAAGGGGGCAGTCCAATGCATCAATCAGCGTTTGCAAATGTTTCTGATAATACTTTGCCGCACCTACAGCCCGTGTATACATGGGCTGGCGCACCTGCGTCATGCTTGCCGTCAGTACACGGTGACTGGCGTGCTGAAAATCAAGGCATATCGGGTTCCACTCCAGTCCGCAGGATTTCAATAATTCCCTGACCTCTTGCTGTGGGTTAGACACCAATTGTTCATAATCTATTTCAATCAACATGCCTTTTGGCAACACCTTTTTCCAGTGCCCCATCAGCTGTTCATACATGCGGTAATATCGCCCCAACTCACCCAAATCGTGCCCGTAATCGAATAAATTCCCAGTGATATTATTCTTGTATATCGAAAAGCAGGTGTCCAGCGCGTTGCGCCGCACATGGATAATTTTCGCTTTGGGTAACAAGCGCGCAATCGAACCTACATGGATTATAGAACTCAGCGTCTTATCGGTAAATTTAAGTGCCTTAGTATCGCATTGGCGCAAGTGTTCCAGATACACTGTTGCGGCATTACTGCATTGCTCGCTTGTCCATTGACACACGGCAAGTGGATCAGATTTTGACTCTGATGCTATCGCATCAACAAGCATGGAATTTTCACCACAGGCGCATACATCTGGATGTGCAGCCAAAATCTGCTCCACCAGCGATGTGCCAGAACGCGGCATACCAAGCACAAATACGGCTGCTGTGTTCTCCATGCCAGAATGCTGTGCAAGTACATCCGCAGAACAGCGATCAATGAGCTTCTGCATGCGCAACAGTTCATTCTCCTCATCATAGCAACTAAAGCCGTGCCGAATCACATTGGCTTCCTGCATCAGGGCAAAGGCATCATCGAATCTGGTCTGATTCTGACCAACGCGACCCAAATCATCATTCACCTTAGCCAGCGCAAAAGCCATATTCATCCGCTCAATAGAGCCTTGTGAGCACCCATCATAAAGTTCATACATAGCGGACACATCATCATTTTCAAAAGTAAATCGCTGTAGATCGGCAAGCACCGTATAAGCTTCGCTATAATTCGGCTTACATGCTATTGCCTGCCGAATGGCTTTCTCGCCATCAACAAGTGCGCCGTTTTCAATATCCAATAAACCCAGGCTGTAAAACGCCTGCGCATGTTTTGGATTGCGTTTCAGTATGGCATGCAAATGCTCGCGAGCCAGCTCGCTTCGACCGCTATCGTGGCATGCTTGGAATAAACCCATGCGAATATCAATTGCACTTGGTTGCCGTTTTTTGGCTTCCTCCAACAATGCGATCGCCTCATCATATTGGCTCAGACAAACCAAAGCTCCTGCCAGTCCAATCTGTGCATGAATGGCGTGCGGCTCGATTGCAAGTGCTTGCCTGTAAATCGGCACAGCCCGTTTGTGTTCCCCCATGGATAAGTAAAGCCCCGCCAATGCCACCATAAAATCCGTTCGTTTTGGCATTGCCGCAATTGCTTGCTGGAAATAGTTTTCAGCCTGCTCGCATTGACCGCAACGGCTAGCAAGTATGCCACGCAAATAGCATGCATCGGCATTGCCCGGTTCAATGGCATCTATCTCGGCACACAGTTTCTCACACTGCGTATGCTCACTCCTCTGCAAAGCTTCAAAAGCAGCGCCCAATAGCATCTTGATCTTGCGTTTCTTGTTATTGGATAATTTCTTCGGGCGTAAAGCCATGGCTACTTCTCCTTGTGCGCAAGATATGTGGAAACAATCATAAAAACCATCATTTGTCAGACGAGGTTATATATTGAGCCTATGTTTAAGAATCACAGCGGTTTTGGTATATCGCCTAAGGAAATGCAGATTAAAACAATCCTCTCGACCAAAGTCGCGAGATATATCTCATAACACCTTGCAAACAAAGATCTTTCGACTTCGATCAAGATGACAAATGGCGTTAATCAGAGTTTTCCTAAGAAATTATAATAAAAACCAGGTCGCCAAACCTAGGAATGATAAAAAACCAAGTACATCTGTCACCGTTGTTAAAATCGTGCCCGATGCCAGAGCGGGATCAATATTTAAGCGTTGTAAAGTAAGTGGAATCAATGCACCTGCCAAGCCCGCCGCACAAAGGTTGATGAGCATCGCAGCCCCAATCACCAACCCCAAAGACACGCCAAATTCTGGAAACCAAAAAGACACCACAATACCCACAAATAGCGCAAAGGTTAGCCCCGTCAACAAACCCACCGAGGTCTCTTTGATTAAAGCGCGGCGTGCATTGGTATAGGTCACACGCCCCAGCGCAATACCACGCACAATCACGGTTAGCGTTTGTGTCCCTGCTATGCCACCCATACTGGCTACAATCGGCATAAGGATTGCCAATACCACAATTTGTGAAATCGTTGCCTGAAATTGTGATATCACAATCGAAGCAATAATCGCCGTTGCCAAATTCACGGTTAGCCACACACCACGTCGCCATGCGGTAATGCCAACAGGCTCTGCCAAGTCATCCTGATCAGACAGTGCCGCCAAACGATACATATCTTCGGTGGCTTCTTCTTGAATCACATCAATCACATCATCGGCTGTAATACGACCAATCAACACACCTTCTTCATTCAATACGGGCAATGCCAATATGTCATATTTTTCAAACACTTTAACAACATCTTCCTGATCTTGATTGGGCAATACGCTACGCAAGTTTGTTTCTGCAATATCCATCACCAACACATCAGGCTCAACAAACAACAAACGGTGTAATGACAACATACCGACCAAACGGTCTTTATCATCCACAATATAGACATAATTTAAATTTTCGATGTCTTTTGACCAGCGTCTTAAAACCTGCATGACCTTTTCAACTTTCCAATCATCACGCACCTTGAAAAGCTCAACCTGCATCAAACCACCAGCAGTTTCTTCATCATGCTCCATCAGCGGTTCAATTTCACGGCGCTCATCTGGCTCAAGGGATTCAATCACCTCATCGGCAACATTCTTATCCACTACCTGCAAAATATCGGTGGCATCATCCGAATCCAAATGTTCAACAACGCCGCCGATTTCATGGGCTTCAAAATCAGCCAGTAAGTCTTCTTGCATACCCTCTGGAAGTTCCAACAGGGTATCACCCAATAACACGTCGGGAATACATTGTATAAGTTCACGGCGCTGATCATCTGTGTTACATGCTAGAAGAAGCTCTGCCAATTCTGCACTATGCATGCGTGCAAAACGCTCAAGCAGCGCCGTTGGCTTAATTCTAGCAACAGCCAAAGCGTCATCGACATGCAATAATTCTAAATCTTTTGTCGATTCAGCCATGAACACTCCTTAAACCAATGAAATGCGGCTCATGATAAACAATATTACGCTTCCTTACCATTGCAAAACAACATACAGAACATTCTCACAGATAACGTGGCATATAAGCATGCTTACGGCAGTATGCGCCATGCTATGAACCCTCCTGTTACAAACCCCTCACCCCATACTGGTTTAGCGTGGTATTTAAGCCAACTAGCCCTATCAAGCAAACAAGATAAACAAGCGAAACTGCATGTTTATATCTGCCCTGATGTGCGCAGTTACCGCTTATTAAGTGAAGAGTTGGATTTCTTTTTACGCGCACAACCCGAACTTTTATGGCGATTCCCAGCATGGGAAGTATTGCCTTATGATCGTGTTTCACCACACCATGGTATTGTCGGCGAACGGTTTGCTACGCTCGGACGCTTGCTTAAAACACCCAATCCCCAAGGCATTCTCATTACCGCCCTTCCCGCATGGTTGCAACGCATTGCGCCACCTGAATCTGTCGCAGCCCATGTTTGGCAACTCAAGCAAGGTGAGCTCTTTGATGTAGCGATGTTAAAAGACAAGCTTGCTGAGGCAGGCATGGTCTCCACAGAGCGCGTGTTGGCACAAGGTGAGTTCGCTGCACGCGGCGGGCTATTGGACATTTGGCCCGCGACCGAAGAACAGCCTTTGCGCATTGATTTGTTCGGCGATGAAATCGAATCCATTCGCCGCTTTGACCCTGAAACACAACGCTCTGGTGAAAAACTTGAACATTTCACATCCGTACCAGTGCGTGAAGTGATTCTAGATCAACAAGGTCGTGAAAGCTTTGTTGCAGCATTTCGCGCCCGCTTTCCACAACACCGCAAACATCCCATGACCAGCGCAGTGCAAGCAGGTCGCCCACATCCTGGCATTGAGTCGTTGTTACCCTTTGCATACAAAAAAACAGCTCGTTTCTTAGATTATTTACCCAATCATGCGCACATCATTGCCGACCATGATATAAACCTACGCCGTGATGCGTTTGCCAATCAAGTACGCAGCCAGTTTGAAATGGTACGTGCCAGCTCCGAACCGACTATTTCGCCGCAAGAGCTATATGCCGTCGAAACCCCAGTTGAAACCGATAACATTAACATCACAAAACACATTCAGGCAGTACCTGATTTAACCGACTTTCAAAACCATAAACAGCCATTACATGCCTTGCACTCGCATTTAGAAACCATGCTTCATGATGATTGGCGAATATTACTGGTAGCGCATGGTTTGGGTCAGCAAGAGCGCATGTGTGAATCCCTGCATGCACTGCAAACAGATATTCCGCACTGCACAGGCTTGTCCGATATGCCAAAAGCTGGCATTACCACAGCCATCGGCAGTATCGAAACAGGTTTTGCACTCCACGATGAAAAAGTCTTGTTGCTTACAGGACGTGAATTATTGGGGCAACGTCTGCCGCGTAAGCGTGGACGTGGCACAGTTATGTTACATGCCGATGCCTTCACATCCATTGCAGAATTAAAGCTCAATGATCCCGTCGTGCACGAAGATCATGGTGTTGGGCGTTATCTTGGGCTTGAAAGCATGGATGATGATGGTGAGCAGAGTGATTTCATCAAAATTGCCTATGCTGATAAAGCCCAAGTGTTTATCCCTGTTGAAGATTTGGATCGTTTGCATAGGTATACAGGTGATGATTCACCAACGCTGAATAAACTCGGCACAGAAAAATGGAAGAAGACGCGTGAACGTGTGCAGCGTGATTTACTTGCTATGGCACATGAACTTATTGAGACCGAAGCCGAACGTAGCCATGCCACACGCCCCGCCATTCACCTTGAAGGCGAATTGTTAGAGCGTTATGAAGAATTCGCAGCACGTTTCCCCTTTGAAGAAACCGATGAACAAGCTGCTGCAATTGATTCTGTCATGGATGATTTAGCCAAGGATAAACCCATGGATCGAGTGATTTGTGGTGATGTTGGGTTTGGTAAAACAGAGGTTGCCATGCGCGCTGCATTTGTGATTGCAGCAAGTGGTAAACAAGTCGCCATTCTTGCGCCGACTACGGTGTTGGCGAACCAGCATTACAGCAGCTTTGCCGAACGTTTTTCAGGATTGGGTCTAAAAGTTGAGCTTATTTCACGTCTACAAGGCAAAAAAGACAGCGATCGCATCACACGCGAGTTAAAAAATGGCGATATTCGCATTATTGTTGGCACCCATAGGTTGTTATCCGACAGCTTCACTTTTGCTGACTTGGGGCTAACGATTGTTGATGAAGAGCAGCGTTTTGGCGTAAAACACAAACAAAAACTCAAAACCATGCATGCCAGCGTGGATTTGCTCACCCTCACAGCCACGCCGATTCCGCGTACCCTACATCAAACATTGGCTGGGCTTCGCACCGTCTCGATTATCAGCACACCACCTGCTGAGCGTGAAGCGATTCGCACCATGGTTTGCAGCTTTGATATGCATGTTGCCAATGAGGCAATCCGAAGAGAATTGTACCGTGGTGGTCAAGTTTATTATTTGCATAATCATGTCAAAAGTATTGACCGCATTGCCAAGCGCCTGCGCGAGCAAGTACCCGAAGCTGAAATCGGTATTGCACATGGGCAAATGACACCATCCGAACTCGACAAACAAATGATGGATTTTTATGAAGGTCGTTTGCATATTCTAGTTTGCACCACGATTGTTGAGTCGGGTCTTGATGTTCCCAATGCCAATACCCTGATTGTCGAACGTGCCGATTTATTGGGCTTGGCACAACTGCATCAAATTCGCGGACGTGTTGGACGTAGTCATCGCCAAGCTTATGCGTATTTGTTCACGCCCGATGCCAGAGCCTTGAGCATTGATGCCCGCGAACGTCTGCAAGCCATTGCCGAACATACCAATCTCGGCGCTGGATTTTTATTGGCTAGGCAAGACATGGAAATTCGCGGCGCAGGCAACCTTCTCGGCGCAGAACAAAGTGGTAAAATTGAAGATATTGGTTTGGACATGTACATGGAAATGCTTGCTGAGGCGGTTGCCGAAGCACGCGGAGAAGTAAGTAAACCCAAACAGGCCATCAACTTACGCAGTGGTGTAAGTGCGATTTTACCTGCCGAATATATTCCACAACCAGGCGAACGTTTGGCATTGTATCGCCGTATTGCACGTGCTGATTCAGATGAGAAGATTACACTATTATTTGAAGAAATGACCGACCGCTTTGGCAAAATGCCAGACATTGCACGCTTAACGCTGGAAGTTGCACGTTTGCGTTGGCGGGGTCAGGCGCTGCAATTATCCGCCATGCAAAGCCAAACAACGGGTATGCGTTTTCATTTCACAGCCACATCACCGATTGAGCCTGTGGATATGATGCAACGTGTACAAAAAGAGCCAAACCGCTTTCGTTTAACCCCTGATGGCAATCTCACCCTACTATGGAGCCATGATGATGCACGCGCCCGTTTGAAAGACTGCATTGCCTTTATGGATGAGCTATTAGAGACTCACGCACCATGAGCGATTCTATAATACATCGACCCACACTTTCAGAGCCTGGCTTATTATTTATGGATATGGATTCCACATTGATTCAATGCGAGTGCATTGATGAGATTGCGGACTTTCTTGGTATCAAAGCACAAATATCTGCCATTACCGAACGTGCCATGCGTGGCGAATTGGATTTCGCCGCATCACTGACCGAGCGTGTACAATTATTGGCTGGTTTGGATGCCAGTGTATTGGAAAAGGTCTATCAAGAATGCATTGAGCTCACCGATGGTGCAGAAGCATTGATTTCAACCGCGCAACAACACGGCTGGAAGGTCGGTTTGGTATCGGGTGGTTTCACCTATTTCACCGATAAACTTCAAACCCGTTTAAATCTTGATTTCACGCGCTCGAATGTATTGGAAATTCACAACAACAAACTCACAGGTGGCATTATCGGTGACATTATTGATGCCGATTGCAAACGCCGTTGCCTACAAGAACAAGCCGATATTTTTAGCATCCCCATGCGCCAAACCGTGGCTATTGGTGATGGAGCCAATGATTTACCGATGATTCATGCCGCAGGGCTTGGTATTGCCTTTTATGCTAAACCAACCGTTCAAGCACAAGCTGATATTGCTATCAATCAAGGTGGGCTGGAGCAAACTTTAACTTTTTTAACACCATAAACTGGAGCTTTATATGGAGTCACCTTTAAAGATATCTGAAAGAACGATAAAGGCACTTGGCAAAATAGTTACAGGTGACGAAAAGATTTCACCCTACAAAAGCGGGCCAAATTTAGTTAGCCTCTTTAATGAGCTTGGTCTAAATAACGTGTACAGGCAAGGCTTCCCATCTAGGTGGGCTTTCACTGAAGAATCTATTCGGAAACTTAATAACAAACCCGAATTGATTTTGCTGCTTGAAATGGTATTCGACCCACGCGAATACCTTGACACAGACTTTACAGTTGAAAACTCTATAGAGTTTATAAATAAATATTTATCCTATGAAAAACATCAAATAGTTATAGTTAATGGTTATGCTAAAGTACGTGACTTACAAGGATCTGATGTAGAATTTATACACCCTTTTAATAACTCTAAAAAAGATACTCACCAATTTATCGATGAGCAAGTAACAAAATGCGATAGTAAAATCGTCACAGGCGATTACTACGGAGCTATTACGAATGCTCGTTCGCTCATTGAAGCGGTTTTAAAAGAAATAGAACAGTCTTTAGATGCTAATGCTCCCGCGTATAATGGTGACTTGGTTAAACTATACAGACGAGCATCTAAATTGATGAACTTAGGCGCAGAAAAGAAAGATATTTCCGATACATTAAAACAAATATTAAGTGGGCTAAACAGCATAGTATCTGGACTTGCAGGACTAAGAAATAAAATGAGTGATGCTCATGTAGCTTCATATAAGCCATCAAAGCATCATGCAAAACTAGCTGTTAATTCTGCAAAAACTCTTGCTGATTTTTTGTTCGATACAATGCAATATCAACAGTTAACAAATAAATCAACATCCCTATAAAACAAATTACGGTGACAGTTTGCTAAATACACTGTTTTACGCGGTATTTTATAAAGCACCCTATTTGAATGGCTCTATGCCATATGCTAAATATTAATGATGTGCAACATCATCCCTGACGTTGCCTCGCATCAAGCAGCAAGCCCAATATATCCGCCAATAAGTTCGCCAACACATAAAACACCGCGATAATGAGCACGCAGCCTTGCACCAAGGGGTAATCACGCCGTTGAATCGCTTCAATCGTTAGCAATCCCAAACCAGGCCAATCAAACACTGTTTCGGTAATCACTGCCCCGCCCAGTACCGCACCCAATTGCAATGCAAACATAGTAATGACAGGAATCGCGGCAATACGTGCCGCATGTCGCCACCAAATACTTCGCTCAGACACACCAAATGCACGCGCAGTACGAATGGAATCCATCGACATGGCTTCCAACCAACTTGAACGTGCCATACGCGATAACATTGCAGCAAGTGCCGTTCCCAACGTAATCGCTGGCAAAACCAAGCTCCCTGGTTGACCCATGCCTGATACAGGCAACCAACCCAGAGTCACAGAAAAAAGCAGCATTAACATCGGTCCCAACCAAAAATTCGGAATGGATACACCCAACAAAGAAAAACTCATCGCCGCTGCATCTTGGGCTTTACCAGCATGTCTTGCTGCCCAATAACCCAATGGCAATGCTAGACACACAGCCAATAACAAACTTACAGCCGCCAACTCAGCTGTTGCAGACAAACGTTCTAAAATACGCGTCAGTACATCGCGATGATCAATAATACTTGCGCCCCAATCACCGCTAATAAGTCCATAAAGGTAATGAATATATTGTTGCAAGACTGGCTCATCTAAGTGCAAAGCATGGCGCATAGCCTCGCGATCTGCTGCCAATGCTGTTTCACCCAGCAATGCATCCACTGGGTCACCTGGAACCAAGTGCAATAAAAAGAACACCAACGTCACCACGCCCAACAAGGTTGGGATTGCTTGCAAAAGACGCAATAAAATCACAGTCGCTAAGTTCATGCCCCCAAGCTATCCATCTTACGCACTGAATTCACCCGCTAAACACATCACAAGCAGGAGAAATATGCTCTGGATATATGCAAATGCACCACTATGTGTTATATAACACATATACAAAGCACTATTTTCTATATTATTCTGCATTAAAATGAGACTGGAGAGACTATGAACATCGTTGTTGCAGCACTTTATCACTTTGCCACCTTGGATGATTACGAGAATATTCGTCAGCCTATACAGGATTTTTGTGATGAACATGGGCTCAAAGGCTCATTGCTTTTAGCGCATGAAGGCATCAATGGGACTGTTGCAGGCTCTCGTGAAGGTATTGATGCGCTCTTACAGTTTTTACGGGATGATGACAGACTACAAGACTTGGAACATAAAGAATCCTTTGCTTCAGAATTTCCGTTTTACCGCATGAAGGTAAAACTTAAAAAAGAAATTGTTACGCTGGGTGTAGAAGGTGTTGACCCCAATGTATGTGTTGGCACCTATATCGAAGCCAAGCAATGGAATGATGTTATTTCTAATCCTGATGTGTTGGTTTTGGATACCCGCAATGATTATGAATACGAAGTAGGTACATTTAAAGGCGCGATTGATCCCAAAACCGATACATTCCGTGAATTTCCTGACTATGTAGAGAAACATTGCGACCCTAAGAAACATAAAAAAGTCGCTATGTTTTGCACAGGTGGCATTCGCTGTGAAAAAGCTTCTTCTTATATGCTCAAACAAGGCTATGAAGAAGTATTTCACTTAAAAGGTGGCATTTTGAAATATCTTGAAGAAGTGCCTGAAGAAGAAAGTCTATGGCAGGGTGAATGTTATGTGTTTGATGATCGCGTGGCTGTTCTGCACGGTCTCAAAGAAGGGAACTATAGCCTTTGTCGTGGTTGCCGTTGGCCCTTGCATGAAAATGACAAACAATCTGAACATTACGAAGAAGGTATCTGCTGCGAACGTTGTTATGATGTACTCACCCCAGAAAAACGCGCCCGCCTTGAAGAACGCGAAAAACAGACCCGCTTGGCAGCAGAGCGTGGTGAAACACATCTTGGCATGTCTATCAAAGAAGCTCAGCGCAAAAAGGTGGAACACAAACGTGCTTTGGGTGCAAAAGTTCCCAAATATTTAGAGGAAAAAATAAATAAAGAGCAGCATCTTCATGACTAAACAAGAGGCAACTTGCCCCTGTGGTTCGGGCAACACCTTTGCAAGCTGCTGCCAGCCTAGTATCACCAACGATAGTGCCAATAGCGCCGAACAACTTATGCGCTCACGCTATACAGCATTTGTATTGGGCGATGCGGCATATATATTAAAAACATGGCATCCAGATACTCGCCCGCATGATTTTCAACTGGGGAAATCACGTTGGTTAGGCTTAACCATTCATCATGCAGATACTGATACAGTGAGCTTTTCTGCGGCATTTCATGCAGGTAATAAAGGTATGCTGCTAAAAGAAACCAGTCGGTTTGTTTGTATGGATAACCACTGGCGTTATATCGATGGCGATTGCACCGTAACCCCTATCAAACGCAATGATGCTTGCTTTTGTGGCAGCAATATCAAATACAAAAACTGCTGTGTTAAACGAGCTTCAAACGAATAAGCATTCTCCAAAAAAAGTGCCCATTTGTCATCTTGAGCGAAGTCGAAATATCTTTGCTACCAAGATGTTGAAAAATAGCTCTCTCCACTTCGGTCGAGATGACACTTTACATCAGCAGCAACTATTCAGATTGCCGCTAATTTACTCAAGATCAAGGCAAAAAAAGCGCAGCGTACTTCCTGTACGTAAGCATTTTTCAACGTAGAGCTTGGGTAAATCAGTGGTGAGCTGAATAGTTACCCCTAAACATTCTTATTCATATCAATCAATTGAAATAGTTCCGAACGCGACGATGGATTATTTAAAAATGCACCTGTTAGCTTGGATGTTGTTGTCCATGCATTGGGTTTCTGAATGCCGCGGTGACACATACAAAAATGCTGACATTGAATAATCACCGCCACACCTGCTGGCTGTAAGACTTCTTCAATAGCATGAGCAATCTGCATGGTAAGTTTTTCCTGTACTTGCAAGCGCTTACTATAACCTTCCACAACACGCCCTAACTTGGATAAACCAACAACCCGACCGTCTGGTATGTAGGCAATATGAGCTTTACCAACAAAAGGAACCATGTGATGCTCGCAATGGCTATGCAAATCAATATCAGATACCAATACCACTTCATCATAACCACAAACTTCTTCAAATGTTTTGAGTAAATGCTCTTTTGGATCTTCGCTATAACCCACAAAATGTTCCTGCATAGCCGATAATACGCGCGCAGGTGTTTCTTTTAGCCCTTCACGCTCAGGGTCATCTCCCAAATACTCCAATAGCGCACGCACATGCTCCATGGCTTTGATATTATCGGGGTTGGTGGTGTCAAAATCTTTTAGCATGGTTAACATTCCTTTCGCTTGAATAAGCGTATCGCTGACACCTTAGATAGGTAAACGGGGAGTTTCAATGTTTGTTGCAGATTTATTACGCCACGGTGCGTTAAAAGGTGGTGTGAAATACCGTGGTCGTATCGAAGAAGATTTAACGGCTGAAGGTCGCACGCAAATGAATCAGGTTTGGGAAAATATTCACAGTCATATTGACCTTATCATCACCTCACCACTCTCTCGCTGCGCATTGCCTGCACAATATTGGGCAAATAAAAACGCTATTCCATGTATCATTGAACCCCGTATTGCCGAAATGCATTATGGGGCATGGGAAGGTTTAAGTCATGATGAGATTGAAGAACAATTTCCGAATATGTTAACGCAATGGCGCAAAGATCCGACTGGCATGCGCCCGCCATCTGGCGAATCTCCCGAAGAGTTACAAATACGCATTGCTGATTTTTGGCAAGATGCATGTCACAACTATCGTGAAAAACATGCCCTTATTGTTGGGCATTCAGGCAGCACGCGTATGCTTATCGCTCATATTTTGAATCAACCTATCGCCTATACCCGTCACATTCCTATGCCTTATGCCTGTTGGAGTCGCGCTGAACATCATTCAGGTAAAAATAAAATGATTTTTATCAATGGTGAAAATAATCTATCCCGCATGATTCATAAATCGTCGTGATGATTGCGTAGAAACTTTGTTTGCAACAGATTTTGAAGAATGCGTTCGTAGCTGTGCTTACGAACA
>CAJXLC010000003.1 GCA_913055645.1 uncultured Pseudomonadota bacterium
AAAAAGCTTTTTACACGGTTTATATGATTGCTCTTTGTCGTATCTGAAATAATCTTATCGACAGGAATATTCAATGCATTAATCTGCTCAAGAGTTAAGTCTCTATAGCTTGCAAGTTTATGCCTATTAGCAGGCAGTTTAAATAAATACTGTTTATACTTTACCACATGCTTTTTCGTGAGTTCAGTTGCAAAGCAATCATCATTAACTTCAATAAATAGGTTAATAGCATCTATATACGTACGCTTTGTTCGTGCCGCAGACTTACTCTTCCAATTAACACAGGATTCTTTGATAAACTCTGTAAGCAAAGTTGATAAGCGGAACTGATTGCCATCATCCGTCAGGGTAGTAATAGGCTGCTCAACTCTAGCCATAGGTGATAAATATTGATTCCTAGTTTCTCGTATGCGAATAGCTTTTTCTAATAAAGCGCTATCACATTCGTCTAAAAGAGCTAAAAACTCTGTTTCAATCTTTTCCCAACTATTATAACTGTCGTAACGCATAAGAAGCTCTTGAGACTTACCATACGCCTCAGGGCTATCCCACAACAAGTCCTTTAATTCTTCTATCACAAATACAAACCACCTTGAACGTTGTAAAGCTAGCTTACGACACCGAGTCGAAAGACTTTTACGAAACAACTTTTTGACAGTAGCTGTATGATGACAGAAGTGTTTGGGATTGCGAAGCTGAATATAATAAATTCCAAGCCTATTGGTCACTAAATATGATGGAGTTGAAGCCATGGGTATCGCACCTTTGTATCGCACCCAATAAAAAACAACTCAATTGATACCTGTAACTACTTGAAAAATAACAGTAGTAAGAAAAATTGGTCGGGACGAGAGGATTTGAACCTCCGACCACTACACCCCCAGTGTAGTGCGCTACCAGGCTGCGCTACGTCCCGCTTATTCAATATTTTAGATTAATCTGCCAAAAGATCTAAGGCAGATAGTAGTTCCTCACGAATCATGCGCAATGATGTTTGCACATCTTGTTGCTCAACAATATCGTTCAAATCACCAGACATCAGACGCTTCTTAGCGCCACGAATGGTAAAGTTCAAGTCATACAGAAGGTGTTTAATTTGTAATACCGCATACACATCACGATGCCGATAAAAACGGCGGTTTCCACTCTTTTTAACAGGCCGAATATGTTTAAATTCAGTTTCCCAATAACGCAAAACATGCGGTTCAATGGAACATAATTCACTTACTTCGCGAATGGAGAAAAAAAGTTTATCGGGCAACTCTGGGACAGAAACACCAGCATATTGCAATTGCTTAGCAGATGTACTCACTCACCACCCTCAAGCAATTTCTCTTTTAATAATTGGCTAGAACGAAAGGTTACGACGCGGCGTGGTTCAATGGTAATATCTTCACCAGTCTTAGGGTTGCGACCACGGCGCGCGTGCTTTTCACGAATCATAAAATGTCCAAAACCAGATAATTTGACATCCTCACCTGCTTCAAGCGCCTGCTTCATTTCATTTAGAACTGTCTCAACAATTTGCGCTGATTCCTTTTTGGAAAGCCCAATCCGTTCATAAATTATATTCGCAATCTCAGCCTTCGTCACATCGCCCTCTTTAATAGTAAAAAAATAAAAAAAACACGTAGTTGAACCCATATCCAAGAAACAACATTAGGGAGCATAGCAGAACTATGTGTTTCGTCAAAAAGAAATTCACTTAGGCAGGAATAAGCTTTCCCTTCTTTAAACACAATACACGGTCAACCAGCCCTGCCAAAGCCATGCTATGCGTTACCATAACCACTGCAGTTCCTTCCTGCTGACACAATAACTGCATCGCTTGAAAAACATTTTGTGCAGTCATCTCATCTAGATTTCCAGTCGGCTCATCAACCAGCAATAAACTCGGTTTTCCTACCAAAGCACGCGCTACGGCAACACGTTGTGCTTCACCACCCGATAACTTTGCAGGTACATGCGACAAACGTTCTTTCAAACCTAAACGTTGCAATAAATCAATAGAAACTTTCTCTGCTTTATGTTTTTTTTCGCCTCGAACAAGCAAAGGTAACATAACATTTTCTAAAGCATTTAATTCGGGAATAAGATGATGAGCCTGGTAAACAAAACCGATAGACTGATTGCGCAGATGTGCCCGCTCACTCTGACTTAAATTAAAAAGTGATTGCCCAGCCAAATAAGCATCGCCCTCATCAGGGTCATCCAATGTTCCTAAAATTTGCAGCAATGTACTTTTACCCGCGCCCGATTCACCCACAACTGCTAGAAATTCACCACGGTGTACAAAAAAATCCACATGATGAAGTATATTCAAAGCTCCTGATGAACCATCATAAGATTTACTTAGACCTGTAACCTTAAGTAACACATCCCGTACAGAATCTGGCAAATCAATCCCCTCGCTGCATCAGTGTTTTGATAGTATCTTGCACACGTTTCTTTTGATACTGCTCTACGACATTTCTTACAGATGGATAGTCAAGCGTAATTGCATTAAAATCTTCTCTGGTTAGCTCCATTAACTCCAAATCATCTTTTGCCACAACTGTTGCTGTTCTGGGTTTATCCGTTAATAAAGCTACTTCTCCAAAAAATGCGCCTTCACCCATAACACCTAGTGCTATCTGCTGAGCATCATTTTTAATATCATTGGTTGATACCTCAACATGACCTGAACGTATCAAAAAGAAACTCTCTCCTGGAGCACCTTCCTGTACAACAATATCTCCTGCCGCAAATGAACGTACATTAAACTTACTACCCAATGCAATACGTGCATCGTCTGGAACGGACTCAAAAACAGGTGTCATAGCTAGCACACGGTCTAGCACGCGCTGGCGATAGAAGCTCTCCACTGTTTCTTTTATTTTTGCATATTTTTCAACCCAAACATCAAATGTAGCACGGTCAATCATAAGCAAACTAACTTCCGTTTCTGCAACCGCCACATCGGTATGAGCCGTGCGTGACATAAACGCATGCTCACCAAAAAAGTCGCCCTCAGACAACCTAGAAAAAACACGTTTATTACCTGATGAGAGCTGTATTTTTAAGCGCACAGAGCCCATACCAATCAAATACAAACAATCACTTTCGACACCGCACTCATAAATATGCTCATCAGCAGCAAACGTTTTCAACGTTAAAGAGTCCATAAACGATTCAAACTCATCACCTGATAAGTCTGCCAACAATGGTGTACGCTGGACATTTAACTTCGCTTTTTCATTCAAATTCACATCATTCGCCTGGATATGATCTCCAGGCGCAATGGTAGAAACAGCCCAATTATCACCGCGCTCTGAAGAAAGCTCTTTCAAGCGTTCTTGAACCTCTGTTTGTTCTGGATCAATTCGCAAAATAATCTTATTAATTGCAATTGCCTGAACCACAAAGCCCTGTTCAGCATAGGACTTTGCAATCATAATATAATCGTTTACTGCACCAGCAGAGTCACCTGTTTTCTCGCGCAATTCCGCCAATTTAACATGCGTTCGCAAGTCATTCGGTTCAGCTTTGTGTAACGCTTCAAAAAATTCCAATGCTTTAGGGTATTTACCATCCAGCAATGCCTTTTTTGCTTTATTACGCAGTTTTTCTGTAGACATTTACTCATACCTCAACGCATCAGCTGGCGGCACATTGGCAGCACGCCAAGCTGGATAAAATGTTGCTAAAACTCCCATCAACAAGCTAACAAGCACAATCCATACCACCGATACTAGATCAATTTCCGAAGGCACATGCTCAATAAAATACACATCTCCAGATAAAATGGTTATGCCAGTTACCTGCTCAAACCAACGCAATAAAGCATCTAACTTCCAAGCCAGTAACAAACCAAAGCTTGCGCCCGCCAATGTCCCAAGTCCACATAACAACGTACCCATCATCAAGAATATCCGCATTACCGAGGCATGTGTTGCTCCAACCGTTTTTAAAATAGCAATCTCTTTTCGCCGCTCCATCACCACCATGACCAATGATGAGACCATATTAAATACAGCAACTAAAACAATCAATGACAAGATAATCCCCATCACCAAACGCTCCATTTTTAACGCTTGAAAAAAAGATTTGTGGCGATGCATCCAATCCGTCACCCAAGCACTGGCAGGCAATTGCATACGCGCCCTTGCCGCCACCACAGCAGCTTGATTACGATCATACAAGTGTAACTCAATACCACTCACACGGTCACCTGTACGGTTAAGCCGTTGGACAGCCAATAAAGGTGCAATAATCAGACCAACATCATACTCATAAAAACCAGAATCAAAAATGCCCACCACACGAAATGCTCGCATACGCGGAGCCATACCCGCTGGAGAAATACCACCTGCAGGTGAAATCAAACGCAAAGAATCGTCTATACTCACATGTAGCTTATGTGCTAAATCTTTGCCAATAACAACTTCATAAGGTGATTTTTTCGACCCCGAAACAAAACGACCCGATATAACATGGCTAGCAATCGCATCCTCTCGCCACACATCAATACCTTTTAGGATAGCACCTGTCGAATGTCTCCCATAATTAGCAAGGACTTGTGTTGTCAAATAAGGAGCCGCTTTGGCAACACCCTCAATATGTTCAGCTGTTTTTAACCAAGGTTGCCAATCACCCAATGTTTCATCAGACCCTTGAATATCAACATGCGAAGAAAAACCGAGAATTTTATTCTTAAGCTCTGTATCAAAACCATACATCACAG
Organism: uncultured Pseudomonadota bacterium; assembly: GCA_913055645.1. GTDB lineage: Bacteria > Pseudomonadota > Zetaproteobacteria > Mariprofundales > Mariprofundaceae. The sequence continues at coordinate 4,724 of CAJXLC010000003.1, forward strand.
ACATGACCACAATCAATGCAGCCACACCAATCGCTATGCCTGCTGCTGAACTCCAACCAATCAAGGAAACAAAACGTTCATCACGCCGAGATTTTAAATAGCGGCGTGCTAACATCCATTCATATATCACAGGTTACAACCTATAAAATATATCTGCATTAACTTAAATAACGCAAATACAAGTAAACATGCGAAATCCCAATAGTAAGTAGCATAAGTAGAAATGCGTGTTTCATAAAGGTTAGAAATGCAATGGGATGCCCTGCACGTTGCGCAAAACCTGCCACAATCAAGTTTGCTGATGCACCAATCAATGATCCATTACCACCCAAACATGCGCCCAAAGCCAATGCCCACCATAGTGGCGTCAAAGCTTCTTCACCACCAAATGTTGGAGCCATACTTTGAATCAAAGGAATCATGGTTGCAACAAAAGGAATATTATCAATGAGTGCCGAAGCGATGGCTGAAACCCATAAAATGGAAGCTGCTGTTGCAGCAAAATTACCACCTGTCATAGCTACTGTTTTTTCTCCCAACATCGAGATTACACCCGTATGTTCAACACCCGTCACAATAATAAACAGACCGACAAAGAAGAAAATCGTTGTCCATTCCACTTCCGCCATAATGCCTTCATAAGCATGATCTTTATCATGTAACGGCTGCCCCCAACTTTGTAATAGCAATAATGATGCAGCTCCAAACATGGCAATCGTTGCAGGCTCTAGATGAAGCGTGTGTGCAAGAGTAAAACCTGTAATAACCCCAAACAACACAAACAAGCTTTTTTTAAGCAATACGACATCTTTAATAGCTGCATTTTCATCAAATTGCATAATCAATAATTTCTTCTCATCCGATGCTTTCAAATCACGCCCAAACATGAACCAAATCACGGCAATCACTGTGAAAAAAATAACAGGAATAATCGGCGTTAGGTTTATCAAAAAATCCGTAAAGCTCAAATGAGCTGCTGAACCAATCATAATATTTGGTGGATCACCAATTAAGGTTGAAGTACCACCAATATTTGATGCCAAAATAAGTGCAAACAAATAAGCATACGGGCGAACACCGAGTGCATCAGTAATCAATAGCGTTACAGGGGCAATCAACAATACCGTTGTAACATTATCCAAAAGGGCTGAAAATGCTGCTGTCACTAAGGATAGCATCACTAAAATCCACCAAGGTTCACCTTTAACAACTTTAGCAGCCTTAATCGCAACATATTGAAACATACCTGTTTTCTGGCTAATCGCTACAATCACCATCATGCCTGTCAATAAACCAATGGTATTAAAATCAATCCCAGCAACTGCCTGCTGTTGATTCAATACGCCACAAAGAATCATTAAACCTGCACCCAATAATGACAATACGGCACGATTAAACTTCTCAGCCATAATCACACCATAAATAAGCAATAAAATAGATACCGCAACCCAAACTGGATCCAAGCCAAATACAACCGAAGAGGAAATAATATGGTCTGTATTATGCATCGTCTTCTATGCCCTCTATCATATTACCCAAACGATCAAGAATATCTCCTGCCGAAATAACGCCAATCAAGCGTTTTTCCTCATCAACCACCAATGCATACTCATGTTTTCCAAAGGCCGTTAATGCTGCTGCTATTGATAATAATGATTCGTCACGCTTGACTAGCAACGGTTTTGTTTCCATCACTGATAATAAATCTTTTCCTATGGTTTCAAAATAATGACGCCGTAAAATACCCATATCAGGCGCATAGGGAATCTGATTAAGGTCACCGCTTACAATATAATTGGGCACCAAATGTTCCATGATTGAAAATGTTGAGATTACACCTGCAACTACACCCTCATCGGTTACGACAGGAAGCATACGTAACTTTGCCATTTTCATTCGATCCAACACATCAGAAACACGATCATTCACATGTGCTGTAGTGAGCTCAGTAACCATAATATTTTCAGCCCGCATAAATGCTCCTTAGTGTCGGTTTGTTATGTAATCAGCTTGTTTCAGGTCTCATGTGTGGAAATAACAGCACATCACGAATCGAATGTTGCTCGGTTAACATCATCACCAATCTATCCACACCAATACCCACACCCGCTGCTGGCGGCATAGCAAATTCCAAAGCACGCAAATAATCTTCATCCACACCTGTTGCTTCAACATCACCAGCTTCTTTAGCTTGAGCTTGTGCTATAAAGCGCTCACGTTGATCATCTGGGTCATTCAATTCCGAAAAGCCATTGGCAATTTCACGCCCTGCTACAAACAACTCAAACCTATCTGTGACTGTATCATCTTCATTGTTACGCCTAGCCAAAGGCGATACATCCACTGGATAATGCGTTATAAACGTGGGTTGCTCTAACTTTGGCTCGACCAAGGTTTCAAATAATTCAAGCAAATAGTGCCCTGCTTTCCAAGTAATTAGCGGTTTAACACTTGGGTTTTCCTGTAAACATACCGTTGCCAACAATGCTTTATCGTTGGCATGGCCACGTAAGTCAGGACGATGCTCAAACACTGCCTCATCCATACGAATGCGTTTAAATGATTGCGTCAAATCAATATCCACGCCTTCCCATGTCACATGAGTCATGCCCAAACCATCCGCAATCGAACGAATCAAACCTTCTGTGGTATCCATGGCATCATAAAAATCGGCATACGCCTGATAAAACTCGACCATGGTAAACTCAGGGTTATGCGTTGCATCTGAACCTTCATTGCGAAAATTTCGGTTAATTTCAAATACGCGGTTAAAACCACCCACAAGCAGGCGTTTCAAATATAACTCTGGCGCAATACGCAGGAATAATTCCATATCCAACGCATTATGATGGGTTACAAACGGGCGCGCTGCTGCGCCGCCTGCTTGGTTTTGTAACATCGGTGTTTCCACTTCCATAAAACCACGGTCTTCCAAACCACGACGCAACAAAGAAACCACTTTCGAACGTGTGCGAAAAGTATCGCGCGATTCGGGGGACACCATCAAATCGACATAACGCTGACGATAACGGGTCTCAATATCACTTAAACCATGCCATTTTTCAGGCAATGGACGCAGACATTTACTCACCATCTCAATATGTGAAACTTTAACCGATAATTCGCCGGTTTTGGTAACAAACAATACACCTTTGGCACCAATCAAATCGCCCAAGTCCCATTTCTTGGTTGGATTATAAATCTCTGCCCCGCCCAATACATCACGATTCAAAAATAGTTGAAGCTGTCCATCAGCATCTTGAAATTTTATAAAGCTAGACTTGCCCATCACCCGATGTGCTATCATGCGCCCAGCCACAGAAACCTCTACAGCCAAATCATCCAAAGCTTCTTTCTCATATTCACCATACTTTGCGTGAATATCTGCAGATGAAGCATCTGTACGCCATGTGTTCGGATAAGCTCTCCCAGCATCACGAAGCATGCTTAGCTTATTGCGGCGAACCGTAATTTGCTCAGAAACTTTCTCTACTGTCATTTCTTTTGTTTTGGAATCAGCATCAACCACGTTTGAATCGCTCATAGTCTCTCTATCTTACAAACGGCTATTTAAATCTAAATCGCTAAAGAAAAAAGCAATTTCAGTTGCCGCATTTTCTTCTGAATCAGAGCCATGTACTGCATTAGCATCAATAGAATCCGCGTGGTCTGCACGAATAGTACCAGCTTCAGCTTCTTTCGGGTTTGTAGCACCCATCAATTGACGGTTCAAAGCCACAGCATTTTTACCTTCTAAAACCATTGGTAATACTGGACCAGAGCTCATAAATTCACATAAATCTTTATAAAATGGACGCTCGGCATGTACTGCATAAAAACGACCTGCTTCTGCTGCGCTCAAGTGACGCATACCTGTTGCAATAACAGTTAAACCGTTTTCTTCGAAACGACGGATAATGTCACCAATCACATTTTTTGCGACTGCGTCTGGTTTGATGATTGAAAGTGTACGTTGAATTGCCATTTTTTCCCCTTTGTAATTACAGCTTAAAACTCATTATTTAAAAACCGTCAGTTATGACGGAAGCGGCACCCTAGAAGTCTACCTAGCAGGTGGCAAACTTATCGGACAATCTCGGAGACAATACCACCACCCAACAACTCATCGCCAACATAAAAAGCTGCCACCTGCCCAGGTGCAGTTGGCTTTTGTGGCTTGCTAAAAACAATAGCCACATCACCGTTATTTACTTGCAATTGACAAGCCGCTGGCTTCATCTGATAACGTACCTTAGCAGTGACTTTCTCCGAGTTTTGCATATCCCGTAGCCACGCCACACCCTCAACGCTTACCTCTTGAATCAATGCATCTTCTGGCGGAGCAACCACCACCCGCGCTGTCACGCCATCAAGTTCCACTACATGCCACGGACCATCAGGTAACCCTAAGCCTTTTCGTTGCCCCAGCGTATAGTGAGCAATACCTTCATGCCTACCAAGAATATGTCCTTCTCTATCGACAATATCACCCGCACGAAACCCAGCCTCTGCACCCTCACGCTTTAAAAAAGCAATACGATCACCTGCAGGAATAAAACAAATATCTTGGCTTTCATGTTTATGTGCTGTCATTAAATCATAATGCTGCGCCAAAATACGCGTGCCATCTTTTTGCAAATGCCCCACAGGAAACAAAATCCTTTTAGCTTGCTCTTTACTCGTTGTAGCTAGAAAATAACTCTGATCTTTTTTATCATCATTACCTTTATATATATGTAAGCCTGTCTCATCATCCATGCGCTGCACATAATGCCCAGTTGCCACATATTCTGCTTCTAACTTATCTGCGGCATCCAATAACGCACCAAACTTTACAAAACGATTACATCGCTCACATGGGTTTGGCGTACGCCCTGATTCATAATCGGCAATAAACGGATCAATCACATCACGACGAAAATTCTCACGCATATCCATATTATAAAAGGGAATGCCTATTTGATCACATACCCGCCGCGCATCATAAGCATCATCCAAGGAGCAACATGAGCCATGCCCTGTAACTTCTTCCCGACGGTATTCCCAAACATTTAAAAACACACCCAACACATCCGCGCCAGCCTCTTTCAAAAGCGCTGCCACAACAGAAGAGTCGACCCCACCACTCATGGCGGCAACGACACGCACACCTTTTAAGTAAGAAAGGTCAGGTTTTAAAGATTGGATATAATCAGCAGAATATTCAGTCATGCTGCAAACACTATCTATTTGCCATAAAAAAACGAGTTTTAACGCAATTTTCGAGTTCTCATATAAGATCATATATAGCAAGATAATATCCACTTAGAAAACTTTAAAAAACACAGTTGACAAGAAAAGCTTCACCGCTACAGTTCGCGTCGTTCAGCGGGTATAGCTCAGTTGGTAGAGCGCGACCTTGCCAAGGTCGAGGTCACCGGTTCGAGCCCGGTTACCCGCTCCAGATTAAAGGGGGTCCTAGTGACCTCCTTTTTATTTCTTGGTAGAATGGCAGGGTGGCTCAGTGGTACGGCGGAGGATTGCAAATCCTTTATTCGCGAGTTCGATTCTCGCCCCTGCCTCCACCTTGAATAATTGATTACCTTTGTATGCCCGGATGGTGAAACTGGTAGACACAAGGGACTTAAAATCCCTCGGTCATTACGACCGTGCCGGTTCGACTCCGGCTCCGGGCACCACATCTAAGCTGTTGATATATAACGTTATTTAGTAGGACTAGATGGGCTTTATTCTCCCCATTTTTCCTTTTTTATTTTTCCTAATGGGATATATATGGGAGCAAGAAAACTTACTCTCCCATAAATAAGCCTCAGCACCCTTCTTGTTCTATTTAGAGAGCCTATAGACCAGCAGACTGTTCTGTTGTATTCACTTCCGACTTTTTCAGACGTTCCAGCAAAATACTGTATAACGGCAGCGCACCCAACTTATGCGCAACCATGTCAGCGCCGACGCAGGCAATCATGATGGGGATAATCAGGGAATAATTGCCTGTCATCTCGACTACTAGGACAACACCTGTGATGGGTGCCTGCACGGTAGCTGCAAACAAAGCTCCCATACCGGCAACCGCAAAGGGGTAAGGATTCTGAGTTAGCATTGGAAATAACGACTCAATAACTTCCCCGTACCACAGTCCAATGATTGTGCCCAGCACAATAATTGGTGCAAAAACCCCGCCGGGAACCCCGCTACAGAAACACGCAATAGTTAAAATAAAGCGAATTAAAATGAGAAAAAACAGGCTTTGTATGGCTATATGCCCCTCCAAGCTACTGTAAACTAGCTCATAACCCCCACTAACCATCTCCGGGAATAGGTAATGCAAGATACCAATACCAAATCCAAACAGTGCTATCCCAAGATACAGATATGTCGTTTTTTGTTTCAGCCCCTCCATCACATCCAGACCCTTTAAAATACCGTTATTCAGGGCGGCTCCTGTCACCCCCAGAATCCCTCCCAGCAACAAATACAGTAACATCTCATACCAGACGGGTGCATGATAAATAGGAAGGGGCAACGCAGGATGTTCGCCCACGATTAGGTTAACCACGAGTGTGGACATCAACACCGCAATGACTAATAAACGGACATTAAGGTAACTGTAACGGAAGAAACTGCGCATTTCTTCCAGCACAAAAATCATTCCCGCCAATGGAGCATTAAAGGCCGCTGCCAAACCTGCTGCGGCACCGGCCGCCACTAGGGCATGAGCCGAATTCCTATCACCTGCTGGGAGCATATCGTTAACCATGGCGCCGCCATTTCCCCCCATCTGCACGCTAGGCCCTTCACGTCCTAGGATCATGCCGCTACCCAGCGCTAACAGTCCACCGAAAAACTTTACTGGCAATACCCGCCACCAGCGAATCGGCCGCACACCTGCAAGGAACCCCTCAATCTCCTGAATACCACTGCCCGCAGCGTCCACTGCAAACCGCCGCACCAACCACAGCGACAGTATCAACATCAGCGCTGACAGTAGACCAGCCCAAGCCCAGCCAGAGAGTGCATCGGCTGCCAAGAGGTTAGCAAGGTGTTCCTTCTCAAGCGCAATGCGCCCGACACCCAACTGAAATAAAGCGCCCATCAGCCCTGCCAATGCACCCACCAGAAGCGCTGCAAATTCCACCGAACGACGCTGAACAAAACTGGGGCGACCCACCGCTAGCTCTTCTGAATTATTACTTTTTGAATAGTACCGCCCAATACGCATGCCCGCATGGTATGGGAGTCATATGGGAGCGTAAAGGTAAAGTTGACACTATTTAACCCATAAAGAAAACGTTTTGGAATAAATGTAACATATTGTTTTATAAATAAATATTAAATCTGCATTACAGCTATGAATGAGGTTGAAATTAGAGCTTAAATTCCTCAAACATTGCGATCTTGCTGCTTCCATTCCAGTTCTGGGCAACACTATTCAATATAACAAGCTTCAATAAATAATTGATTGCTCAAAGGCTGTCTAACTTTTAGCTTCTGCATATGTCTCAAGACTCTTACACTTATATTGATACCCCTGAAAAATTAACCCAAACATGTGAACAACTTAAACGTTGCAGTGTATTGGCTGTGGATACTGAATTTCATCGCGAAACCACCTATTATCCAGAGTTCGCCTTGCTGCAAATTTATGGCAATGGTCAATGTTGGATTATTGATCCCATTGCATTAAAAGATTTAACCCCACTTTGGGATGTGCTTTGCGATCCCTCTATTTTAAAGGTTTTTCATGCGGCAAGACAGGATATGGAAATTATCTTAAAAGAATCCGGCAAACTTCCGCTACCACTTTTTGATTCACAAGTTGCTGCGGCATTGCTTGGCTTAGGGCAGCAAATTGGTTTTGGTAACCTTGTTCAGCGCATTGCCAAGAAAGAGCTTGCCAAGCAAGAGTCTTTTAGTGATTGGATGTCTAGACCTTTACGTCAAAAGCAACTTGAATATGCGGCTGACGATGTGATTTGGCTGATGCCTATTTATCAACACTTAAGCGAACGTCTTGAAGCGCGTGGTCGCCTTGCATGGCTAGATGAAGAGCAAGCCAAATTATGTGATATTGCAACTTACCAAGAAAGCGATGACGCTCTTTTATGGCGCGTGAAAGGCGTCAATAAGCTGAAAGGTCATGCTTTGGCTGTATTGCGTGAATTGGCAGGCTGGCGTGAGACACAAGCCAAGCAACGCAACCTTCCTCGTCGAAGGTTGATTGCCGATGAGCCATTACTTGAAATTGCCCGTCGAGATGAGTTAGATAACGATATTCTCAAACGTATTCGCGGTTTACCACAAGGTGTTGCACGTCGTTTTGGTGATGATTTGATACGGGTTTGGAAGAAGGGTAAAAATATCCCAGAAGAGCAATGGCCCAAGCCACACAAGCGCAGTCATCACACCGCAGGTACAGATTTACGATTGGAACTTCTTGATACCCTACTTCGCCTTAAAGCTGAAGCTGGCGATATTTCTGGAACTATTTTAAGCAATAAATCAGACCTCGCTGAGCTTGCATCATGGGGCAAACAACGCAAGCTTCCCGAACCAGATATTGCCTGCTTAAAAGGCTGGCGACGCGATTTGGTGGGGGTAGATTTATTGCATTTATTACACGGTGATATTTCATTACGTATTGACCCCAACACTGGTAACCCCGTCATTGAAAAACAGGAAAAGAAATGAATCTTACATTCTCTATCGATGCCCTTTCACCCGCCGCAGATAAAGCTTGGCGTTTACAGTCCGATGATACTTGGCGTGTTTGCACCTATGCTGAACCCTTACAAAAAAATGATGCACGCATCAGCAATAAAAGCAGTGCAGAAGACTGGGCAGGCAGGCGTATGCAAAAAGATAAAGAGCTGGGTTTAATCGCCAAAGATAAAGCTGGCATGTTCGATTTTTTGATGCGCGGAACATTTGCCCATGCCGTGTTGCATCGCTTATCCGCAGCACCAATTCCAGATAAAGCTCAAATGACTCAAACCACCGCAACCTTAGAGCCTGGCACTGCATGGCTTATTTATCTTAATACTGCGGGCCAATTTAAAGCCGTTGATGCCAACAATAGTAAAATCATTGGTAATTTGGATATTGCAGTGCGTGGAGAAATCGCTTCAAGTGCTGATTATATTGGTGAAAAAGCATCTTTAAATGAAGAGCTTATGCAGAGTACCTATGTACAATTCTTGGCTGGCTGGTTGGAACACCTTAAAACATCCAATATGGGTATCTTCATACCTGACGTGGAAAAATTAAAAGACGAATCCGAATACAAGAATGATATACAAGACTGGCAACCTGAACCCGCTAGTAATTCATAAATGGAGAAACCATCATGCAAAAAGTTCTAGTTCCTTTTACAACAGGTGTTGAAGAAATTGAATTTGTCGCCATCGTAGATATTTTAAGGCGTGCAGAGATTCATGTCACCACGGCTAGTTTGGATGGAAACCCTGTGCAAGGCCGCTCAAATATCACCATACAAGCCGATGCCGCATTGGCAAATGTAATGCATGAGCCTTGGAATATGATTGTATTGCCTGGCGGACTACCCAATGCACATTTGTTACGTGATGACAGTAATGTGAAAGCCGTCGTTGAGCGATTACGCTCGGAAAGGAAATCCATTGCCGCTATTTGTGCCGCACCAACAGCTTTAGCAGCCTATGGCATCACTGCTGGCATGAATGTTACTGCCTACCCTGCTTGCCAAGCCGATATGGAAAGCTTGCAGCCTTCATCTGTGTATATGGATGATGATGTGGTTGAAGATGATTTCCTGATTACCAGCCGTGGTGCTGGTACGGCTGTAGCATTTGCACTGCGCCTTATTGCCAAACTTTGTAATGAACAAAAGGCTGATGAAATTAGAGAATCAATTGTCGCCTAACGCTAAAATATATGGATAACAAAGTCTCCACATGCAAACATGCCGTCTCACCTGACGAAATCATTCACTTCTGGTTTGAAGAAATCGAGCCATCTTCTTGGTGGAAAAAAGATACTACCTTTGACCAAGAAATTACATCCCGTTTTCATGCAACCCATAAAGCCGCAAGCTTAGGTGAACTTGAATCATGGAGAAAAACTGCTGATGGTAGGCTAGCTGAGATTATCGTTTTAGATCAATTCTCACGGAACATCTATCGTGATATGGCAGTATCTTTTGCCTATGATGGCATGGCACTTATTTTAGCTCAGGAAGCCTTTCGCATTGGATTCGATCAACAAGTGGATTTTGAAAAACGATCATTTTTCTATATGCCCTATATGCATAGCGAATCTATAGAAATTCACCAAACTGCCGTGGAACTTTTTAGCCAACCTGGTGCAGAATTCAATTATGAATTTGAACTCAAACACAAGGCTATTATTGACCGCTTTGGTCGCTACCCTCACAGAAATGCAATCCTTAACCGCGAATCGACACCTGAAGAAAAAATATTTCTCACCCAGCCTAACTCATCTTTTTAACGCATATTCAATGTCTTAAGTCTTCCGTAGTTCGACAGACATCCATACTTTGTTAGCTTACGCCTTATGCGTTTATCCAAAGAATTTAGAGATCAATTTTCCCAACAAGAAATGCGTACCCATGGTCGCAAAAATGGCTTTGTGACCGATGGTCAGGAAGCACGTCTACTTAAATGGCTGCCAAAAATCGGGTTAAGCAAAGATAAAACCTTAAATGATACCCATATCCCAAAAGATTCACCTATTGTTATGGAAATTGGCTTTGGCAATGGTGACTTCTTGGTTTATACCGCCCAAAACAACCCTGATTGGACACTCGTTGGTGTGGAAATCTATTTACCCGGTGTCGCCAAGGCTGTGGGTCGTCTTGAAGATGCAGGCGTGATTGAGCGCGCACGCATCACCCAACTACCTGCCCAGTTTGTACTTGAGCATCAAGTCGAGCCTGAGCAGTTGGATGGCATTATTGTTAACCACCCCGACCCTTGGCCCAAAGCACGACACCATAAACGTCGTATCATCCAAAAGGATATGGCTGAAATGATGGTTAGCCGTCTAAAACCAGGTGGATTTATTCAATTGGCATCAGATATTGAAGAATTAGCTGAATGGATGCGTGACATCTTGGATGAAACACCTCAATTAACCAATGTTGCGGGCAAAGGCGGTTATGTGGATCGCGATGAAGGTCGTGTTTTTACAAAATTTGAACAACGTGGTATCAATGCAGGTCGAATCAGCAAGTTTTTGCATTATACCAAGGATAAAACATGAGCTTAAAAACCAATAAAGATCAATTAGTGATGACTGCAGTGCAAGGCGGTGTGGCTGCTGCGCAGCAGTGGGCACCATTTGAAGTAGGCAGTGATGGGGAAATATTTTCTTGGCCATCAACAGGTGGTATCACGTATAACGTAAAAATCGGTGATTCAGTCTTTGGCTGGGCAGGTGAACACATCGAGCCAGGCGTTTCCAGTACCTTAGATCATAAAAGTGCCAAACGAGCTTCAGGTTATCAGTTTATGTCATGTTGTGGCAATCAGGTACGCGTCGTTTCAGGCGAGGCAAAAGGCGAGATAGGCACAGTGCTTGGGCATCATGGCGGCGTGGATCATTTGATGCTCGATTTCTCAGATAGTACATTAGATAAGCTTACCTGCGATGATAAATTCTTGGTGAAAGGTCATGGGCAAGGCTTGAAATTTATCGACCATGATGATGTGTATATCTACAACCTTGACCCAACATTGCTTGAACAATGGGGCTTGAAAGAGCGCCAAGATGGTAAAATCGAAGTGCCTGTCAATGTGATGGTTCCAGGTTATGCTATGGGCAGTGGTATTGGTGCATTATCCGTAACCACAGGTGATTATGATATTCTTTGTCATGATGAAAGTGTGGTGAAAGAGTTCGGCTTAGACAGGCTTCGTTTCGGAGATTTTGTTGCTGTACTTGATCATGATAACCGTTATGGACGAACCTATCGTAAAGGCTCTATGACCATCGGCGTAGTCATTCATTCTGATTCGCCGCTGGCTGGTCATGGCCCTGGTATGATGACCTTGATGACTTGCACAAGCGATAAACTTGTTCCTGTGTTGGACATAAATGCAAACTTGGGCGCAATTCGGGATATTGGGCGTTTTGCGTAAGCTTCTTTTCATCACCTGCCTACTTGTGTTGCCATTTGCAGCACAAGCAGGCATTTACAAATGGACAGATCAATACGGCAAGATTCATTTTTCTGACAAGCCTGTAGCAGGTTCTAAAAAACAACACCTACGAAGCATGACGGGCATTAGTAATCCCTCTTTTAACCTTAAACGAAATGTCATGCATGTGCCGTATCAAGATATAAATGGTAGCATGGTTGTACAAGGTCAAATCAATAATGTTCGCATGAGATTTATTGTGGATACAGGGGCGACACTGGTGGTTATTCCACCAAACATGGCTAAAAAGGCAGGCATTAATACCCAAAATGCCAAAACAATTACCATACAAACAGCCAATGGAGCCACACAAAGTTATATGGTGAATATTGCCAATATGCAGGTTGAAAAATTACGCCAACAAAGTATACCTGCAGCTATTCAGCAAGTGTCACCCAATGCAAACATGGGACTACTCGGCATGAGTTTTTTAAGTGCTTATAAAATGAGCATTGACCATGATCAACATATTATCACCTTGGAATCGCGTTAATGTCTAAGCGCATGCAAGTCAGTTGCATTCAAATGTGCTCTGCTCATGATATTGAAAGTAACCTTTGCAAAGTAGAAAAATTCTTAAAAGAAGTTGCTGAAAAAGGCTCAAAATTGGTTCTTTTGCCAGAAACTTTTTCATTTATTACTCGAAATCATCAAGAAAAGATAAAAAATGCAGAAAAAATACATGTAATCCTTGACTTTCTTGCACAACAAGCTAAACAATATCAGCTATGGATTATCGCTGGTTCCACGCTTTGCCCTGCTAAGCATGGTGATAAACTTTACAATCGTTGCCCCGTTTTTGCACCTGACGGCACACAACACGCAAACTATGATAAAATGCACCTATTTGATGCTGATTTAGGTACTGAAAGCTGGCACGAATCTAAATCCATTGCAGCAGGCAAGGAGCCTGTATCTGTGAGCATAGATTCCGATTGGAAAGCAGGCATTTCGATTTGTTATGATTTGCGTTTCCCTGAACTTTATCGTCACTATAGTGCCCAAGGCTGCAATATACTCACCGTTGCTGCTGCATTTACTGTCCCAACAGGAAAAGCCCATTGGGAGACATTATTGCGCGCTCGCGCTATTGAAAATCAGTGCTATGTGCTCGCATCGGCTCAATGCGGCAAGCATAGCGACGGCAGAGAAACTTATGGGCACAGCATGATGATTGACCCTTGGGGAAAAATCATTGCCGAACTGCCTAATGGCGAAGGCATCATCACTACTGAACTTGATTTATCACACCTTCAACATATCCGAGCAGCCTTACCTGTTTTATGACATCAAGCGACTACTAAAGCGCGGTAGTCCAATGAATGTAATCACCCATTTAATGCACTCTGAATCTTTTCTGCTAAAAAATCAGGTGAATATGGCTTTTGAATAAAGCCAGCAAGCCCTTTACCTGTAAATAGACTTGTTGCTTCTTGTTCATTGTACCCACTTGAAAGAATAACCTTCACATTCTCATTGATACGGCGAAGCTCTCTGAAACAAGCTTTGCCATCCACCTTGGGCATAGTCATATCTAATAAAACAGCTACGATTTCGGTTTGATGTGCACGGTAAACATTTACCCCATCTTCACCATCAACAGCAGTTAGAATATCAAACCCCATATCCTCCAGCATCATTGATGCCGTCTCTCGAACGGTCTCTTCATCATCAACAATCAAAATAGTACCACTAAACTTCAATGCATTTTCCTCACTAGAAATCGCATATTTTGAGATGTTTACGCTATCCTCTTTCAATTCACTCATGGGAAACAAAACTTTAAATGTCGAGCCACGACCTAACTCTGAGTACACCTTAATCGCTCCCTTATGACCACGAACGATGCCCTGTACAGCACTCATACCAAGCCCATGCCCAGTAAATTTGGTAGTAAAGAAAGGTTCAAACAGGCGAGCTTGAGTCTGTTTATCCATGCCTGCGCCCGTATCAGAGACCTCTAAATATACATAGCGACCATCAGGAAGCTGGTCATCAATGCTTGTTTGAGTCAGATAAGCTGAATCAGCTTGCATCATCCCTGTGCATATGGAAATTACGCCCGACTTTTTCCCGATTGCATCAGAAGCATTAAGAACAAGATTCATAATGACTTGCTGTATCTGTGCAACATCTGCTTCCACACTAGGTAAATTCTCAGCAAGCTCATACTTTAGAATAACGCCCTTTGAAATAGAAACCTCTAGAAGTCTTGCTGTCTCTTCAACAGTAGCCGAAAGATCTATCACCCGAACTTCAAAACGCCCTTTACCTGAATATGCCAGCATCTGCTTACAAAGGTCAGCTGCTTTTTCACTCGATTGTACGATATTGGACAAATACCTTGGCATATCCTGTGGGCTCTTCATCGCTTTACGTTCTGCCAAAGCTGCATTGCCCATAATAGAGGTAAGAATATTGTTAAAATCGTGAGCTATGCCTCCAGCAAGTATGCCCAACGAATCGAGACGTTGCGTATGCTCTAACTGAGCCTGCATTTTCAAACGTTCCTGCTCTGTGGCAATCCGCTCGGTAAGGTCTGTAATTGTACCAACGTAACCAACAATTTCGCCTGATTCTGTTTTTTCTGCCTGAGCTTGCCCCAAAACCCAAGTAACCTTTCCTTCTTTATTCTGAAATCGATACTCGGCATTAAAAGGAATTCCTTCTTTTGCAGCCAACATCCACTTCTCAAAAATATCGTCCCTATCCTCTATATAGATAGCTTGAGCCCAACCATCCACTCTAGCTTCATGAAGAGTCAAACCAGTAATTTCGCACCATTTTTCGTTTACATAAAGACAGTGACCCTTTTCATCTGTATGGAAAACACCAACAGGAGAAATTTTAGAAAGGGTATGGAAACTTTCTTTGCTTAACCTCAACTCTTCCTCTGACTTCTTCTGCTCGGTGAGATCAATGAATGTTGTTATAAAATCACGACCAAGTGGAACCCCAGATATTTCTATAGCGCGCACCTCTCCATTTTTACAAGTTATTTCAAACTCATTTGGCTTTATAGCTTGATTCAACTCGCTAGCCGTCTGAACTGCCTTGCCCCAAATTTCCTGAACGGACTGACGATACTTCTCATTGGGATAAGCAAGTTGCCACCACTCATCAAGGGTTGGTATATCTTCACGTGTGTAACCAAATGTCTGAATGAAGTGATCGTTTAGGTTACCTATATGACCATTATCTGACACCTCACCAAGTGCAACAGGCATCACTTTAAACAATTTACGAAAGCGCGTTTCACTCTCAATAAGTTTTTCGTATGGTTCCTGTAAACTCAAGCGAACAATCGAATAAAAAACAAGCCAAAAAGAAAAGAGTTTAAATAGGTGGCCAATAAGGTTTGCTGGTCCATAAACACTAATGAAACTTGTAAATGCAAGCTCTGCAAAAATTGTTAGCACTATGGCTGTTGAGAGAAAGGGAAATAAACTAGGTTTTAGGAATTTTCTATGAAACCAAAGGTTTCCTAATGCCATCAAAAGAATAAAGCATATAATATATTCACTGAAAATCTTAAAATCAGTTAATCCTTCGCCTTCAATAAAAGCAGTTGGAAAGTGATTGGTCATGATTATGATATAGGTGAGTAGTGCTATTGCTCCATAACCAATAAAAGCCCTTAAAGTAGACACTTTACGCAATAAAAATATAGGCGCAGTAAGAAGAATGAATGATTCAATATATCTATTCGCTATCCAAAATTGAACAAAATAATCTAAACCATCGCTAGAAAGAATACTCATACCTTTATATAAAAGTGTATGAATTAGGTCTAATATGGCTACCCAAAAATAACCAGCACCCAAATATATAAGAAAATTTTCGCGCGCGAATGTATGCGTATAAAAGGCAACAACAAACATTAGCACACCCACAATAATAGCAAATAATTCAGCCAGAGTGTGAAATAGAAGGTAATTATAATGGCTGATAGCAATCAAGACTATGGAGAGAACTATTGGAACTAGCCAAACATGCCAACTTAACAGGACACTAAAACCAAGTGCTTTCTTACTCATAGCTACCTTCCAGTTTATTTTTTATCAACTTGATACAAGTATGAGAATAGCAGTTATCGAGCTATAAACAATAAAAATGGCATTGAAACTTAGTTTAAATCAAGGTGATAGCCTCGATACTGTTCCAATTAGTGCGATAAAAGCCCAACCAAACAGATGACTATCAATGCCCCACCAATAGCTTGTTTGAAATAGCCACCATCACCAGCAATAAGCTGATGATGTAACTTTAAACCAACCACATGACCTATGGCAGCGCATGGCAACAACCAAAGGTGTACTGACCACCAAAAGTTCACACCTGCTGATGCCAAAACAGATAGTTTCATCGATACAAGAACAAACCAAAGTACAAATAAGGTGTTACGCACTTGTGCTCTGCTTACCCGATGCATGGCTACTGCCACAATCAATGGCGCTCCCGTTAACGATACACCTGCAATATAGCCGCCCAATACCAGTAACACCCTATCCACCCATACACTTTGGCTTTTAATCTGATATTTCAGCAAATAACACACACCATAAAACAGCGTAATGCTATAAATAAATATAATAAGCCATGCGGTTGGCAAGGTTAGCAGACCAAACACCCCCAATAGGGTCGGCACAAACATAATTGCCAGCGTTCGACGAACAAACAACCAATCAACATGGGCTAACTTTGAACCGATTGTAATTGAGCTAAAAAATAGTAAATGAACACCAATCAAAGGCAGCCAAATAATCGGATCATCAATCACCAACAGTAATAATGGTAAACCCAATGCAGCACCGCCAAAACCAAGCCCTGAACGCACAAAGCCTGTCCATACAAATATCAGTGCTGTAGCAATATATTGCCAGAGCAAAAGATCATCCATATTGAGTATTACAGACTGATGCGTTCAGAAGGGTGCGTGATAGGTCTAGCTGCTAACAACTCACGGGTATAATCATGTTGTGGCTTGGCAAATACATCGACAACATCACCCTGCTCCACCACCTTGCCATCAAACATCACCAACACCCTATCAGCAATGTGCTGAATCACAGATAAATCATGGGAGATAAATAAGTAAGCCAAATTTGATGTTTGCTGCAACTCTTTCAAAAGATTCAAAATCTGTGCCTGCACCGATACATCCAAAGCTGAAACAGGTTCATCCAATACCAACACCTTCGGTTTCACAACCAAGGCGCGTGCAATGCCAATGCGTTGCCTTTGCCCACCTGAAAACTGATGCGGATAACGCTGCATAATCGCATCACTTAAACCGCATTGTTGCAATGCTTCTGCCACCGCATCACGGCGTTTCTGTTTGTTCATATCAGGGCGATGAACGCGCAAACCTTCGGCTACACTTTCCCAAATACGCATGCGCGGATTCAGCGATGCAAAAGGATCTTGAAATACCATTTGAATCTGATGGCGTTGCAAGCGCAAAGCTTTACCTTTTACATGTGTGACATCGCTTCCTTGCCAAGCTATTTCACCATCATCACTATCAATCAGACGCATCGCTAAGCGTGCTGTGGTTGATTTTCCACTACCCGATTCACCTACAATTGCCAATGTCTCACCAGCATGTAAATGAAAGCTCACATCATCCACTGCCTTTTTAGACTGTCCTTGGCTTAATAAACCACCACTTTGAAAGGTCTTACTCAATCCTCGAACTTCTAACATGATTCATCCGCCTTGGGCTTCACCTGTACATGTACACAACGGGCAATATGCTCACCATCTTGCCACGCATCAGCCGCTACAGGCTTCTGACAACCACCATCAGCATGCGAACAACGCGCTGCAAAACGACAACCTTGTGGCCATTCGCCTGGCGCAGGTACCTGCCCTTCAATTACCGTCAAAGCCTGCCCATTTTGCGCAACTTCAGGACGACAACCCATCAAAGCCTGTGTGTAAGGGTGAGCTGGAGCATCAAAAACATCCATCACGGCACCGCTTTCCACAACCTCTCCAGCATACATGACCACCACATCATCACACATTTCAGCAACCAAACCAAAATCATGGGTTACCAACAACATGCCCAAACCTTTGTCCTGTTGAAGTTTACGAAGCAATGCAATAATACGTTTTTGCACTGATACATCCAATGCCGTAGTCGGTTCATCAGCAATGATATAATCAGGGTTTGCAGACATTGCCATCGCAATTAACACACGCTGGCGCATACCACCCGACAGAGCATCGGGGTATTGCTGCAAAAGATGCTTCGCATCTTGCAAGCCTACATCTTCTAATAATTGAATGGCGTGCAACTGCGCATTTTGATGGTTTAAATCCAAATGCAAACCAATCACCTCAAGCATCTGACTACCAATCGAAAACACGGGATTCAGGGCTGTCATCGGCTCCTGAAAAATCATGGCAATTTCTCCGCCACGCACCTTTCGCAATTGTTTTTCAGACATCGCAAAAAGACTTTTACCATGCAGTTGAATATCTCCACTGATTTTACCAATGCCTTGATGTTCACCCAAACGAAGAATGGATTGTGCAGTTAGCGTCTTGCCACAACCAGACTCTCCAACCAAGCCCATTACACGCCCAGGTTTTATGGATAAAGAAACATGACTAACAGCAGGAACGGATGTCTGTTGCATCGGAACGGTCAATGATAAATCGTTTATTTCAAGCATGAGCCTAAGTGTGACAAAAGGACGATAAGCTTTCCAGTGCGGGAAATTCGTTTACATGAAATATAGCGCAATACAAGCCTGCATTGTCACATAAATGCAAAGTTTTCCACAATATATCACCCAATATCCATTTAACCGCAATATACATCAAATTTACATTTATATAATATCATAACTTATTATTATTAAAGACTAAAATATATATGATTAAATAATAGGCAGTATGTCATATAGAGACTCAATGTGACAAGTTCAACAAAAGAAGGCAAGTCATCCACAAAGTTATCCACAGTTTATGTGGGTAACATTTGAAGCACTTTATTTACAACAACTTAGCCCATTTTTGTAATATTTAAATACTCAAAAATAGCAATTATCAAGCCTCTCTTTGATCTTGTTACTTTAATGGAGCAAACAGTGCATCCATATCATCAGGTGTCCAAAGCTGTTTGCGTGCCGCCCCTTTCTGATATATTCCTTCCGCCAATTCGCGCTTTCTATCCTGTAATTCAAGAATTTTTTCTTCTACGGTTCCCTCTGTAATAAGTTTATAAACAAATACTGATTTATCTTGCCCAATCCTATGCGCCCTATCGGTTGCCTGATTTTCAGCAGCAGGATTCCACCACGGATCATAATGAATGACTGTATCTGCTGCGGTTAGATTCAAGCCAACACCACCAGCCTTTAAACTAATAAGGAATAATGATACTTCATTATTCTGGAAACGCCTTACAGGGGTCTCCCTATCCTTGGTTTTGCCTGTCAACGTCACATAGTCAATATCAAGAGTTTTCAATTCTTCCTCAATTAATTTAAGCATACCTGTGAATTGTGAAAACAATAAAATACGTCGCCCTTCTTCAATCATTTCAACCAGCATTTCCTTTAACATGCCTAACTTTGCAGATTGCGGAACATCTACACCCTCTTCATTCACACCTCTCACCAAACGAGGGTCGCAACAGACCTGACGCATTTTAAGTAACGCATCCAGCACAATAATCTGACTTTTATCCATGCCCAATGTTGCCACGGCATCACGTACCTTCTTCTGCATCGCCAAACGTACACTTTCATACATTTCACGTTGCTGCTCACTCAAATCAATACTACGAACCATTTCAGTCTTCGGTGGCAGTTCTGCTGCCACATCCTCTTTACTACGCCGCAATAAGAATGGTTGCACACGTAGATTTAGGGCTTCCTGACGTGCTAAATCACTCTCTTTTTCAATCGGTTTGCGAAACAATTGCATAAAATTCTTTTGGTCATACAAATAACCAGGCATAAGAAAATCAAATTGCGCCCATAATTCGCCCAAATGATTTTCCATGGGTGTGCCTGTCATACATAACTTATGAGCCGCATCAAGTTTGCGAACCTGCTGTGCCATTTTAGAGCGCGGATTCTTAATATATTGTGCCTCATCAAGAACCAATAAATGCCAAGGCTGCATTTGCAATACTTCAAAATCGCGCACCAATAACGGATATGTGGTTAAAACCAAGTCATACTCTTGTAACGAACCAAAGTGTTTGGCGCGTTCCGAACCATGCAACACCAATACCTTCAAACTTGGCGCAAACTTTTCAGCCTCACGTCGCCAGTTATACATCAAGCTAGTTGGAGCAATCACCATGGCAGGATTTTCTAAACGCCCTTGCTCTTTTTCCACCAAGATATGCGCCAATGCCTGCAGCGTTTTCCCTAGACCCATATCATCTGCGAGAATCGCATTAAGCTGCATTTCACGTAAAAACTGCAACCAGCTCAAGCCTTCATGTTGATAATCGCGCAGTTCAGCTTGCAATAATGCAGGCACTTCACATACAGGAATAGCCTGCAAATCTGATAGTTTCTTCATATGCTGAAGCCATACACTACTGCTCACCTGCACAGGCATTTCAGCGTCTTTCAAGCTTTCTTCCAACGCCAACATTTGTGGTGCGCTTAACATCACTTCTTGCGGTTTATGACTGGCAAACACATCCAACATATAATGCAAAATATTGGCAATCATCTCACCCGGTGCTGCGAGCATACGTCCATCAAGCAACGGCAGCGCAAGCGTTTCTTTGCTCTTTAACTCCAATAATGCGGCTTCTTGTAATAAAGAGGGGTGCATACCAACCCAGCGCCCCAAAACTTCTATTAAATCAATCGCTTCACCATCATCCAGTGTTACAGTGAATGAAGTCTGCCCCATCAAACTATTACCCTTATCACCATGATTTCCCATATCCAACTGCCACGATTCTGCTGTTTCCATGCGATAAGCAAAATCTTGAGAAATTTCTACACAAAAGCCCTTTTCCTTCAACACAGGCACTTCATGTAGCACCCATTCAGGCCAATAATTATGATCATGCAGAGTAAAGTAATGCTTGCTAATATGCTTACGATTACGCGGCATATAATCATCAGCCAAAGCATGCAAACCTGCATCATACAAACTTGAAACAGCTTCCGCTTCAGCAGTCCTATCACGCTCAAAATCAATCACTACGCCATGCGAAACAGTGCGAAAGATTGGGTTATCAGATGCGCCAAAAGACAATTTGTGCCCATCATAATCAAATGATAATGCTACAATATGACGTTTTTCAGGTTTAGGGCGGTCAAGTTGTAATTCCTTGCTTAATAACTGAACAACAGCAACCGGAGCAACACTACGACGTTGGTATTGTAGGCGTGTAGGCATGGGTACACCTTCAGGCAATTGCTCTGCAATATCCTTTAAATCCTCATCCAAACATTCCAAATCCAATTTTGGCATATTTAAAAGAAGCTCTGCTACATCAGGTAACTGTCCACTCTCAATGGGTCCAGCAAGATGATTCTTGCTATCAATATACCATGGTGGCGATGTAGTAAGCACGTGTCCTTCTTCAACAGGTTGCTGCAAAGCCAGCTGTAAATATTGTGCACCGTTCGCATCACTTTCCCAGAAGAACTCTCCAGTGCACTTTTCAGCAAGCTTCAATGCAGGGGTATAATAATCCAACCAATAACAGCGCTCTGTTGCCAATAGATTGCGCAATAATACCAAGCCTGCCTCACCCTTTAATGTATAATTCCGTAATGACATTGATAGTGAACAATCATTTGCCACTGTTTTCAAAATATGTTCATCGGATGATAAAATATACTGCGGAATATTATGTCCCAATATATTACTTGCCTGATAAGTATTGGCTTTACCATAGCTGCCATCTTTTAAAATACGAGCGGTTAAGAAACGCAGTCCGACATGGCGGCTATGTGCTTCAGGTTCAAGAATATAAAGCAGACGTTGCTTGACATTATCGGGATAAATCAAAGCTGGCGTATGCCCTGAATCAGACTTTTCCGCCCCTCCCAACCACATCGAAAATGAACTGGATACAACAGGCTCTTCTTCCTCCTCATTTTCAAGCTCACCTTGCTGATCACATAAAATCTCATACAAAGTCGCAGCCACATGTTTACAATGTTTGGCTTTTGCTAGGCAGTCACAACGGCTTTTTAGTCCACCCCTAGAGCCAAACTCAAGTGATACTTGATAACGCTGTGAGGTTTTACCTTCAACGCGTGCATCCACACCACACACATCATCCAATTCAATGAATTCGAGCACCTTATCACGCTCAAAATAATCCTTACCACGTTGGGCAAATATTTCACCCACCCAGTTTACAATCTTAGCTTCGCTAAGTTCAGGGATTTCATGCATCGTTATTGTCTTCCTGTTGCTCATAATTTTGTTTTAACATCAATAATTCATCACGGTACTTGCCCGCATCTTCAAAGCGTAAATCAGCAGCAGCTTCGGTCATCAACCGTTCCAATTCTTTCATACGAACCCCTGCATCATAAGCATTTAATGGCTCTACTTCTTCCACCTCTGGAATATGCCCATAATCCATATCGTACACCGAACCTAAAATATCTTTAACCGCCGATTTTACCGTTGTTGGTGTAATACCATGTTGTTCATTGTATGCGACCTGCTTTTCACGCCTCCGTGCCGTTTCATCCATCGCCTTTTGCATCGACTTGGTGATTTTATCTGCGTACAAAATCACCCGCCCTTCCGCATTACGTGCTGCACGCCCAATAGTCTGAACCAAGGAGCGTTCGGAACGTAAAAAACCTTCTTTATCTGCATCAAAAATCGTTACCAATGCCACTTCTGGCAAATCCAAGCCTTCTCGAAGTAAGTTAATGCCCACCAACACATCAAATGCGCCCAAACGCAAATCGCGCAGTATCTCCATACGCTCCACAGTATCAATATCCGAATGCAAATAGCGGACTTTTAAATCCAAATTATTCAAGTATTCCGTTAAATCTTCCGCCATACGTTTGGTCAAACAGGTCGCCAAGACCCTAAACCCACGTGTAATAACCTCATTTGCCACCGATACAAAGTCATCCACCTGTGTTGAGGCAGGTCGAATCTCTATTTCAGGGTCAAGTAAGCCCGTGGGTCGAATGATCTGCTCTGCAAACACTCCGCCTGTTTTCTCCATTTCATACACACTCGGAGTAGCAGACACATAAAGATTTTGCGGCACCACCGCTTCAAACTCATGAAATTGTAGGGGTCGATTATCCAAAGCAGAAGGCAAACGAAACCCAAAATCTACTAAAGTCTGTTTGCGCGACCTATCACCCTTAAACATGGCGCCGATTTGCGGTACCGTGACATGCGACTCATCAATCATCACAAGCGCATTATTGGGCAAATAATCTAGCAATGTTGGTGGTGGCTTGCCTGCTTCTTGCCCAGTTAAATGCCGTGAGTAATTCTCCACACCACTGCAATAACCAATTTCTTGAATCATTTCGAGATCAAATATAGTGCGCTGCTCCAAACGTTGCGCTTCCACCAACTTGTTTTGGTCATAAAGCTCTGCCAAACGCTCTGCTAACTCTTCTTTAATGGTATCCATAGCTCGCACCAAAAGGTTACGCGGCGTTACAAAGTGAGACTTTGGAAAGACCGTATATTTATGCAACGATTGTAAACGTTTGCCTGTGAGTGGATCAAACTGTGAAATAGCATCAATTTCATCACCAAAAAGTTCCACACGAATGGCAAAATCTTCGGCATGGGCAGGGAACACCTCAATCACATCACCACGCACCCGAAAAGTACCGCGATGAAAGTCCATATCATTGCGTTCATATTGCAATTCCACCAATTTATTCACCACCGCCCGCTGATTAACTTCTCGACCTACTTCAAAATACTGCAACATTTTACTATAGGCTTCAGGACTACCCAAACCATAAATACACGATACCGATGCCACAATAATGACATCTTCGCGCTCCAATAAAGCCCGTGTTGCAGCATGACGCATACGATCAATCTGCTCATTAATGGCGGAATCTTTTTCAATATAAGTATCCGATGAAGGTACATAAGCTTCTGGCTGATAATAATCATAATAAGACACAAAATATTCCACGGCATTATCAGGAAAAAATTGTTTGAATTCGCCATACAATTGCGCCGCAAGTGTTTTATTCGGTGCTAAAATCAAGGTCGGCTTCTGTGTTTGTTCAATCACACATGCCATAGTAAAAGTCTTACCTGAACCTGTGACACCAAGCAGGGTTTGATGCTTCTCACCTGCCTCAATACCTGCCACTAATTCGGAAATTGCCTGTGGCTGGTCACCCTGAGGTTCGAATTCACATTTCAACGTAAAGCGCATCGACGCAGACTATGTTTTTTTTATGTCATGCCTATTAAAAAATGTATCACAAGCATCTTATTATTTTGCGTGCTATGATTCGTATATTTATTTTAGCTTGATAGGAATAATGACCCCATGACTATGGCTAATCGTAGAATCCAGCTTTATGACACAACCTTACGTGACGGCGCACAGACCGCTGGCATTCACTTTTCCGCAGAAGATAAAAAACGCATTGCCCATCAATTGGCTGAATTTGGCATAGACTGGATTGAAGGTGGTTGGCCAGGAGCCAGCCCTACCGACAATCAATTTTTCGATCTTATGCGCAATCGCACATGGTCACATAGCCACTTGGTAGCCTTTGGTAGCACTGCCCGACCAAATAAACCCATACACGAAGATAAAGGCTTACATGCACTTATCAATAGCGGGGTAGATGCTGTTTGCATCTTTGGTAAAAGCTGGGATCTTCATGTCACCACTGGCTTAGGTATCACATTGGAAGAAAACCTACATCTAGTACAAGCATCCATTGCCCTACTAAAACAGTCCATGCCTACTGTAATGTTTGATGCCGAACATTTTTTCGATGGTTATGCTGCAAATCCTGAATATGCGATGAAAGTATTGGCTGCTGCTGTCGCTGGTGGCGCAGACACACTCATATTATGCGATACCAATGGCGGTTCTCTTCCAAATCAAATATCTGCTCTCGTAGAAAAAGTTGTGCAACAATATCCTCATATAACCATTGGTATTCATGCCCATAATGACTCTGAAATGGCAGTAGCCAACTCAATTACGGCTGTTTGTAGTGGCGCATCACATATTCAAGGCACCATCAATGGTATTGGTGAACGCTGTGGTAATGCCAACCTTATTTCGGTCATTCCGACGCTATATTTAAAGCTCACTATGGATTGTGGTGTTGAAGAAAAACAGCTCAAACAACTAAAATCATTGTCTTCATTTGTCAATGAAATGGCAAACCGTTTACCTTGGCAACATCAACCCTTCGTAGGGCAAAATGCATTTGCGCATAAAGGCGGCATTCATGTTTCAGCGATTCGTAAAGAAAGCCGTTTGTATGAGCATATTCATCCAGCCTGTGTGGGTAATGAGCAACGTGTTTTGGTATCCAATCAAGCTGGGCGAAGTAATATTCTAGCAAAACTAAAACAACTCGACCCTGACTCCGATATCACTGTTGATGCCCCTATCATGACTGAGTTTGTTCAACGCATCAAAGACATGGAGTCCAAAGGTTATGCTTTTGAAGGTGCAGATGCATCCTTCCGACTTCTTTTGCATAAAGCTTTGGGAAAGTTCAAGCGGCACTTTAAACTGGTGAGTTTTCGCGTACTTGATGAAAAACGCGGGCATTTCGAAGTGCCTGAATCTGAAGCTACCGTGCAAGTTCGCGTGAATGGTGAACTATTACACACCGCAGCTCTTGGTAACGGCCCGGTCAATGCTATGGATAAAGCATTAAGAGCCGCATTAAGTGGTGTTTATCCGAATCTAGAGTCTATGCGTCTTACCGATTTCAAGGTGCGTGTATTATCCACAAAAGAAGCCACCGAAGCGGCTGTACGCGTGCTTATCGAATCATCCGATGGCATTCATAAGTGGAGTACCGTTGGTGTATCAGAAGATGTGCTCGAAGCAACTTACCACGCACTTAATGATGCGATTGAATACAAACTTCTTATCGACCAAACTCCCGCCGATCATAGTCTTTAACCTAGATTCTATAAGTGAGCACACACATATAGCGCAACCCCTTGATTCATCTAGGAAAGCGCTGATTAACGCCACTTAGCACCATTTGTCATCTTGAGCGAAGTCGAAAGATCCTTGTTTTCAATATGTTGCGAAACAGATCTCTCCGCTTCGGTCGAGATGACACCTTTAATCAGCGCTTCCCTAAAGTATTACACTCTGCACGCACGATCACTTGCAGAATCTAGGTTTAAGGATATAAATCACCCATGACAAACCCACAACCCAACAACCCACTACATGGCATTACCTTAGAAAAAGTCGTGACCTCACTGGTAGAGTATTATGGTTGGGAAGAGTTGGGGGAGCGCATTAGCATTCGCTGCTTTAATGATAATCCATCTGTAAAATCCAGTCTGAAATTTCTACGAAAAACTCCTTGGGCAAGAGCCAAAGTTGAAGCACTTTTTATTAGCATACAAAACAGTGTTTGGAAAAAATAATACGCGGTACTCGGGAGATGCTAATGTAAAGTGTCATCTCGGCCGCAGTGGCGAGATATTATTGCTGAATATCTTAAAAAAAGATCTTATTCATTAGGTTTTCGCAACGCGACAGGTCTCGCTATTCAGCATGCTAAAGTGACTGTTCAGGTTGCCGCTGATTTGAATAATTACACGGGCTATTGAATAGGCAGGTAACCAGCCTGTTTTACAATAGCCTGACCCTTCTCTGATAGAATATATTTGATAAAATTCTGCACATAGTCAGGTGCATGTTTATCTACCAGAAGATATAGTTTACGTGACATCGGGCATGTGTTGCTGCGTATGTTTGCAGGGATTACTTTAATCGTTTCTCCGTCCACCTCAAAACTCAAGACTCGAATATCTTTATTTAGATAAGCTATGCCAACATATCCGATTGCCTGATCACTATGCTTGACGAGTTGAATCACATCATCATCCGAATCCAGCGCGACAGATGATTCGGGTGACTCGAATGCAAAATTATCGGAACCCAACACATAGTCTGAGAATACTACTCGCGTACCATGGTAGATATTTTTATCTACAACAATGATTCGACGATCAAAACCACCAAGCTGTTTCCAATTGGTAATCTGACCACGGTATATCTGAGCAAGTGCATCATGTGTAATGCGCTGTATGCCAGATTCATATACTTCCCGCGAAACCACGGGAACAACGGCATCCAATGCGATGCCAATATGGCGCGTTACATTAGGATTGATAAGGTTCCGCTCTTGCATCGTTAGTTCACGACTCATCATGCCGATATGAACGATCTTATCTTTAATAAGACCAAAACCAGTCGAAGAACCACCACCTTGAATATTGAAATGAATGTCAGGGTGTATCGCGGAGTAAGATGCTGCTGCCAGCTTTATGTATTTCTGAACAGTCGTTGATCCACCGATGGATATCGTTTCGGCAAATGCATGGGGTACCATGGACACAAATAGCGATAACAGCATCAAAAAATGTTTGGCAACTTTCATTGTTCGTCTCCAAGAATCTTTTTCACTTCTTGGCTCAAAGCTTTTGCTGTATAAGGTTTTTGGATAAACCCTGCCAAGCCCTTACCAGAGAACTGTTGAATGGCATCTTGTGAATTGTAGCCACTGCTTAGAATAACACGACATTCAGGGTTCACCTGTTTGAGTTCCGTAAACAGTTCTTTGCCATCCATACGTGGCATGGTCAAATCCGTCAGCACAAAGCGAATGCTATCCTGATGTTTCTTATACATCGTAAAGGCTTCTTCGCCATTGGCTGCAGCCATAATCTCAAAGCCCAAGTCTTCTAACATCATACAAGCCATTTCACGTACCGTTTCTTCATCATCGACAACCAGCGCAACGCCACCAGAAAAGTGAGGCATCGGTGTTGAGCTCTGTATTTTTTCAGTGACTTCGCTCGTCGATTCATCGACAGGCAGTAGGAATTTAAACGTAGTACCACGACCAGGCTCTGAATAAACTTTTAATGCACCATCATGACCACGTACAATACCCAACACAGCACTCATACCCAGCCCACGCCCTGTTACTTTGGTTGTAAAGAAAGGATCAAATACCTTACGTATGGTTTCCTTATCCATTCCGCAACCTGTATCGCTGACTTCCACATAGATAAACCGACCCGGTGTCACATGATCAGCCGCATAACAGTCTGCAAGGTAGTCCTCCTTTGCATGCATGATGCCCGTAGTTATTGATATCACACCACTCTTACCCTCAATGGCTTCATTGGCATTGGTGACCAGATTCATCACCACCTGCTGAATCTGCGCTTCATCAACCATAGCTTCTGGTAATTGTTCGGACAGGTGATATTTAATCACAACTGCTTTGTCGATGGATACTTCCAGCAGGTGGGTCATCTCATCCACCACGGATGATAAATCAATCAATTTCAGAACAAATTGGCCCTTACCTGAATAGGCAAGCATTTGCTTACATAATACACCAGCTCTTTCCGACACCTGAATGATTTTAGAGACACGCTCTTTTGCCTTCAAAGGATCTGTCAGCACAGCTGATTCAGCCAGAGAAGCATTGCCTAGAATGGCTGTAAGCAGATTATTAAAATCATGGGCAATGCCACCTGCCAAAACCCCTAGACTTTCCAGTCGCTGTGAGTGCTGCACCTGTTGTTCCAACTGTTCTCGTTCACTTTCAGCTTTTCGTTTATCAGTAATATCGAGAAAGGTAACCACACTACCGACAATATCATCACCCTCAAACAAAGGGTGAGACCAATACTCTACTTTCACTTCACGCCCATCCTTGTGCCAGAAGGATTCATCATCACTGTGTACATATGTCTTCTGTCGGTGAGCATGGTAGATATTACATTCATCGACGGGATAAGCGCTGCCATCTGGGTGAGTGTGATGAATGAGATTATGTACATTTTTTCCAATCACCTCATCTTTTTCATAACCCAATATATTGAGAAAAGAGCGATTTACAAAGGTGCAGTTGCCATCCATATTAATCCCGTAAATCCCTCCCGCTGTAGATTCCAATAGTAAATTTCGATGCCGATTGGTCTCACGTTCTGTGCGAACACGCAAACGAGTATATGCCACCACCCCTATAAGCCCACCAACCAATATGACCAGCAGTAGCAATATCATCACGTTGCGCACATAAGTATATTGAGCCATAGCTTCGGTCTGATCAATTTCTGTAACAATCGCGGCTTGCAACACATTATCCCATTGCCAAACACCCAATACAGGTACACCGCGATAATCTCGATAGCCATCGGCATTCCAACCCTGCCCATGTGATGCCATTGCTTGCTGAACAGCCAATGTCAAAGGTCGATCAGTAACTGGCACAGCATGCTCAGCATCAAGCATCAGATTCACGCCAGGATCGGAAACCTTAATGTTCAATGTGCTCATTTGCCCATGCTTCAACAGTCCTATTTTAACAAGATTATCTTTAAAGCGTGACTCCGATAACATCATCCCTTGCTTATTAACAAGGTAGGTCTCTCCCGATTTATAGCTGCGACCAGATGCCAGTGTTGTTGCAGAAAAGCGATACTTAGAGCCCAACGCCAGTGCAAAGTATCCAATCGCTTTACCTTGCGTGCCCATAATACTTCTAAGCAGCCACATGTTTGTTTGTCCGCCATATTGAAATGCATGCGTAACCACAAATGCTTCACCATGATCAAGCCGATACAAGGCTTTGACAATAATATCGGGTACATTTTTTCCTGTATCACGCTCTTTCATGGATACCATGATCTGTTGCTGCTTATTAATGAGGTAAAATCCGCTAAAATGCTGCAAAAAAATATTCTCTGCCAGCATCATGCGCAAAGAGAAGCGTTCACTTGCTGAAGAGGAGCCTTGTTGCAAGCCATGCAATAAAGCCAAATGAACCTTATCATCACTGATTGTTAGTGCTGCGGTAGTAGACATGGTGTTTATTTGCCTATGTAGAGCCGTTTGAACATTCCTGTTTACGCTTGTAAGATTACTCATCGCTTGATCAGTCAGATGCATTCTTAAGTTGAAAAGCGCCACAGCCACAGCCACAGCCACAGCCACAGCCACAGCCACAGCCACAGCCACAGGGTATGTATTGTTTATCCTTTTGCGCAAATGCATCTCCTATCAAACAATCATCGCAATTATGACAGCAAACTTTCCGAAAGTTCAAGAATATTTGTTGTTCAAGCCATAGCTTGTATATCTGATAAGCAACATTATGCTGCGGAAAATTCAAACCTTGCCAATTTAGTATACAGCGGCGGGTTAATCTTCTTTTTTACACGGAAAAACACATTGATTTCTACATCTGCCATCACCATGCAATTCGGGGATAAACCCCTATTCGAAAACGTCACAGTCAAGTTTGGCGATAACAATCGTTATGGACTGATTGGCGCTAATGGCTGTGGTAAATCAACGTTTATGAAAATATTGGGTGGGGATTTGGTGCCAACTTCTGGCAATGTGCAAATTGGCGAGCATCAACGCATTGGTAAATTACGCCAAGATCACTTTGCTTTTGAAGCATTTACTGTACTTGATACAGTCATGATGGGACATGAACAACTTTGGAAAATCAAAGAAGAGCGCGATCGTATTTACAGTATGGAAGAAATGTCTGAAGAAGACGGTATGCGTGCTGGTGAATTAGAAAGCCAATTTGCCGACTTGGACGGTTATAGTGCCGATGCCAATGCTGGCGATTTATTGATTAGTATGGGTATTCCTGTGGAAGTCCACTACGATTTAATGCAGTCGATTGCGCCAGGCTGGAAGCTACGTGTATTGCTTGCCCAAGCTTTATTTGGTGACCCTGAAATTATTTTACTTGATGAACCAACCAATAACTTAGACATCAATGCGATTCGCTGGCTAGAAACAGTGATTATGTCGCGCAATGCGACCATGATTATTATTTCCCATGATAGGCACTTTTTAAACAGTGTATGCACGCATATGGCAGATGTGGATTATGGCGAAATTCGTTTATATCCCGGCAATTATGATGATTATATGGAAGCTTCTGCTTTGGTTCAACAACAATTATTAACCGAAAACGCCAAAAAATCTGAAGAAATTCAAGAACTTCAAGCTTTTGTGCGTCGTTTCTCTGCCAATGCATCCAAAGCAACACAAGCACAATCACGCGCTAAAAAATTGGATAAGATTAAACTTGATGAAGTCAAAGTATCCAGTCGAGTGACCCCTTTTATGCGCTTCACGCAAGATAAAAAGTTATTTAAAATCGCTTTAGAACTCCAATCTGTGAGTAAGGGTTTTGATGAACAACCTCTTTTTAAGAACTTTGATTTGATGGTTCCTGTGGGTGAACGTGTTGCAATTATTGGCCCTAATGGCATTGGCAAAACTACCTTGATGCGCTGCTTGGCAGGTGATTTAGATGCTGATGATGGTATCATTAAATGGTCTGAAAATGCCAAGATTGGTTATTATGCGCAAGACCATTCAGCCGACTTTAAAGATAATGAAAAAGTTTTTGACTGGATGGCACAGTGGAAAAAAGAAGAGCACGGCGAGCAAGAAATTCGCGGCAACTTAGGGCGCATGTTATTTGATAAACATGATATTAAGAAAACGGTTCAGCAGCTTTCTGGTGGTGAGCAAGGGCGCATGTTATTTGGTAAGTTTATGTTCCTAAATCCCAATGTATTACTACTTGATGAGCCTACCAACCATATGGACATGGAATTCATTGAATCCTTGAATGCAGCCTTGGAACAATATGAAGGTACATTGATTTTTGTTAGTCATGATCGCGAATTTGTATCATCATTGGCAACACGTATTATTGAGCTTACACCTGAAGGTATTGTGGATTATCATGGTACATATGACGAATACTTAAAAAGCCAAGGGGTAAAATAAATCATGACAAAAGCACCTAGCAAACGCGTTAAAATGAATACGTTTTATGCTTGGGATGACGATGTTCTGATATTAAATCTATTAGGAACGCCTAATGCTAAAGTCGATAAACTTGGCAAGCCCAAAGGTAATCAATTAAAAATCAATGTTGCCGCTGTGCCGCGTGGTGGAAAAGCCACCGATCATATGGTCAAATGGCTAAGCAAAGAATTTGGTGTTCGAGTATCTGATATTGAAGTCGTTTTTGGGCGCATGAATGTCAATAAACAAATCCGTATTACTGCGCCAACTATTCTCCCAGCCGTCATTAAACGGCATGAAAAATAGCCGTAAAAAAAGAATCCACAACGATTGTCCTGATTTCTTATAAATAACACGGTATCATTGCCACATTGAACTATGACCGCATTCTTTAGAGGGCAAGCTTATGAATAAACCCGATGCATACAAACCATCTCGTGAAACACTGCGAGCTCACCGTCAAATATTTTGGGATGCCTGGCAAAAGGCACAAGCAGATTTGCCATTGGATGCGTTGCAAGTGCGTATTGCACGGGTGATTAAAATGCACCCCGAATACCACTCTTTCTTTGACGATATGGAAGATTTTCTTGATCGTGATTTCGAAATGGATGATGGCATGAACCCTTATTTGCATTTATCACTGCATTTGGCTCTTGAAGAGCAAGCTGCCACCAAACAGCCACCAGAAATGGCTCGTGCACTCGAGTATATGGTCGCTGTTAAGAAAATTGATCGCCATGATGCTTTACATAAAATTCTCGAAATTCTTGCTGAAACAGTGCATCAATCGCAACGTGTAGGGCAAGAGCCCGATGTTTTAGCCTATGCCACACGTCTCAAGGAGCTTATGCAATCATGATTCGTAATATTATTGTCACATTACTATTTTTCTTTGGTCCTGCTTTGTTGATGTTTGTATTGCGAAATATGTTTTTCTTCTGGAAGTTGCGCCAAGCCATGAAAAAACGCCAACCTGATATTATTGATATTACACCGCAAAAACCGAACCCACCATCACATTTTTTTATTGCCAGTATTATTATCATCGGGCTCATCTCTGCATATTTTGCTTATTCGCAAATCACAATGAATCATGAAGTCCCACAAACGCAATATATCCCAGCACATATCAATGCTCAGGGCGAGTTGGTTCCACAGCGGCGTATCACACGCCCTGCCCCATAATGGCTAAATTTTGAATGCCTGCGTTTTTTCCATATCCGGTTCTTTAACAGCTTTCACACGAACATTGGTGCCACAGAATGGGCATTCATAAATATCTGCCTTTTCTGCCTGAAATTTTTCTTTGCAACGCGGGCATGTCATCTTAACCTGTTTCATTATTCCTCCCGAATATGATGCTCTAACTCTTGAATAACAAAATGATGAATCTATCATTTGTTATTCATTCGTTGGGTTTTCACACGCGACATGGGTCGCTTTTGAATAACAAATTATATATTCTATCATTTGTTATTCATTCGTTGTTTTTTTTCGCAACGCAACATGTGTCGCTATTCAGCACTTCATAAAACATCATGTTGAATTTAGCGAAAAATAACAAATCTAAGAACTGCAATTGAAGGTGATATGAGCGATAAAATCAAGCCAAAAATAATTTCGGATAGTGATACGCTGCAACTACTCGCGCAAAGCGGCATGCTTATCACCCACAGTCCGCAACTGGCAAACGATTGGAAACGACGCTATAGCAGCAACCAAAGCATGCCAGCCTGTGAAACACCTAGGGTTTATACTTGGTCTGCATGGTTATCCGAATTATTTCAGCAAACATCGGACAAAGTTTGTCTCAAAGACATACAAGAACAGTTGCTTTGGCAGCACATTATCAAAAATGATGTTCCCCATATCGCAGAAAGCAGCATTCGTGGTCTCGCCAAACAAGCGATGCAAGCTTATGCATTGTTGCAATCTTACCAAGTACCCTTGCAAACCCTAAGCCAAGCAGGCGGTGATGAAGCGGAAGCACTCGTGCGTTGGATTGAGTATATCCATCATCAACTGACCCAACCTTCCTATCAATCATATATGCTCAAAGCAGATATAGCTGCACGACTTCTAAACGATGATGTACACTTAGCATTGCCAACATCCATCATACTTGATGGTTTTGAACACTTTACCCCCATACAAGCACAACACCTTCAAATGTATGCAAAGGCTGGTATTTCAATCTATCAAGTGCAACGCACCCGCACGGCACATGCCATGACCCTTACACCGTGCCAAGATACGCATGCTGAATACCAGCATATTGCATTACAAACCCAAGCCATCCTTAAGCAACATCCACAAGCTCGCATTGCCCTTATAACCACACAACAACATCAACAAACAGAGCTCTCTACGCTACAAAGGCATATGCAAAAAGTTCTTACATCTGAATCATGTATGCACCCTGATATACAAACCAACACTATCAGCATGCAAGGCGATACATTGGCAGATACCGCCATGGTTCAACAAGCATTACACCTACTTAGCCAGTGTATGCGCCATGACATGCCTTTTGAAGATTTCTCACCCTTACTATTTTACCCTTGGTTACGCGGATTTGAACAAGAACGTATGGCACGAGCCACGCTGGATGCCTGCTTTCGCCAACAGAATCGTCATCACATTCAACTTAAAAGCCTACTAAAATCATCAGAAACTCAAAAAACGCCAGTATTTAAACATCTCATTGAGATTATAAGCATATGGCAACAAAGCACGCCTAAAAAGCAACCTGCAGAACACTGGATTAAAGCCTGCCAACACCTCTTACAGCAGTCTGGATTCATGCAAGCTGGTCAAGAGCATGAAGCAGTTCGTAATCGCTACGAAATACAACTGATGAATGCACTACATGAGAGCCTCACCAGTTTAATAGCCCTTGATGTCATGCAAAAAGAATATTCATGGAGCGAGTTTCTTACTTGGCTGCGTTCAAGTTGTGCACAAACACAGGTGCCACAAGAGGTTTCCTTTAATAATATAAGTGTGTTAAACATGCAGCAAGCCATTGGTATGCAGTTTGATTATGTATTTATTTTAGGCATGGATAACGCCAGTTACCCACCCACTGCTCGCCCGCAAGGTTTTATCCCCATACGTATTCAACAAGACTATCATATGCCCATGTCACATGGTGCATTGGTGTTTGAATCATCACACTGGTTGTGGCAACAAATGCAATATATCGCGCCTAATATCATGGTAAGCTATGCGCTTGTGCGCGATGAACAAGCCATGCAGCCATGCAGTTTTGTTGCCGAACTCCCCATAGCAGAAGCTTTATCCGAACATCAAAATATCGAAACTTGGGCAAGTGAAGCTTTTGATGATACACAAACCATAGCCGTTACCGATACCACACACATTCGCGGCGGCACTGCCATCATCAAACATCAATCAGCCTGCCCATTCCGTGCTTTTGCCGTGCATCGTTTACACATTGAAGCACTGGGAGAAACCAGCCTAGGCATTGAAGCCTCTAGTAAAGGTTCATTGATTCATTTGGCACTGGAATATATTTGGCAACAGTTACTTACCCAACAGAAATTGCTTGATATGAACACCGAACAACAACAAAAACTTATTCATGATAGTATTGAATATGCTTGGGAAAATAATAAAAAACCCATTGATTTTCATGACCAAGACATCGAGAAAAAACGTATGTTTTCTTTATTACAACAATGGTTAGCATTGGAATGCACGCGCCCAGCCTTCCAAATAGAAGCATTGGAAAAGACCTATCAGCTATTGTTACCATCAGATAGTAAACCAGCACTACCCATCACCATCAAGGCAGATCGTATGGATAAAGATGTGCATGGTCATCGCATACTCATTGATTATAAAACAGGGCAAAAGCAAACTTCTGGGAAATGGCTTGGCGAACGTATCGCTGAACCACAACTACCCATGTATGCCCTTGCCGCCGAGCTAACAGAAGAGGATGCAGTTAGCTTTGCCAGTGTTCGCAGTGGTGATGATATGGGATTTGAAGGTTTAAGCGGACATGATATGGGTATCAAAGGGCTAACCCTTTGCGATGGTAAACGCAGTCGCCCCGATGATTGGCAAGCCGTTTTAGGTACATGGCGAGAGCAAATAGATGCACTAGCACACGAATTTATGCAAGGTCGAAGTGATGTTAGTCCGCGCGATAAATCAGCATGTGATTACTGCAAGCTCGAAGCAATCTGTCGTATTGATGAGTTGAAAAGTGAGGTGCAAGCATGAGCCACGCCGTCCGCCAACAGGCTATTTCACCCAGCGAATCTTTTCTTGTACAAGCACCGGCCGGTTCAGGAAAAACGGAACTCCTCACCCAACGTATTTTATCCCTCTTGGCAGTTGTGCAAGAACCCGAAGAAATCATGGCGCTCACCTTTACTCGCAAAGCAGCAGCAGAAATGCGTGCACGCGTGCTTGAATCACTCCATATGCCCAAGCCCGATGATGAAAAGAGTCACCGCATGGCGACTTGGATTTTGGCTGAAAAGGTTCTAAAACGCTCTCATGAGCGGGGCTGGCAATTATTGCACAACCCCAATCGTCTTCGCATGATGACTTTGGACAGTCTAACCAGCATGTTAGCACGCCAACTACCATTGCTTTCTGGTTTGGGTGATATGCCTAGACCAAGCGAACATGCGCAGGCGATGTATGAACAAGCCGCTGAACATACACTCGGTCATACTTCTCCTTCATATCACAAGGCAGTAGAAACCTTGTTATTACACCAAGATCACAACACAGTGGCTGTCATTTCCTTGATTGCCGATATGTTAAAAAACCGCGAACAATGGCTAAAATACATAGCAGAATATGGACGCAACACACAAAAGCTACGCGATTTACTGGAGCATAATCTAGCCTATTACCTCGAACATCAATTGCAATGCTGCGATGATGCCATGCCAATTACCTACAAAGACGCTTTACCAGATTTAATGTCATTTGCTGCGCAACATGGTGGTTTGGCAAGCTTAGAGCACGTCTCAACATGGCCAATGCCTGATATAAATCATCTCGAAATATGGCAATCTATCGCCAATTTTCTTCTTACCAGTGGTGGAACATTTCGCAAAACTATCAGCAAAACACAAGGCTTCCCTGCTGATGCTAAAGTTGAAAAAAATGCTATTTTAGAAATATTTTCCAATTTATCTGATATTCCTGAACTTGCACAACAGTGGGATGATATTCGCAAAATGCCCAACACGGCATCATTTGCCGATGAGCAATGGCAAGTATTGCAAGCACTTTTCACACTATTGCCGCTTGCATCAAGTGAATTGAAAAATATATTCACACAACAAGGAAGCGCTGATTTTACTGAAATATCACTGCGAGCATTGGATGCTTTATCAGATGAGCAAGGTCGCCCTTCAGATATACTGTTAAAGCTGGATTATCGCATCCAACACATTTTAATTGATGAATTTCAAGATACTTCCGAGCTACAAATAGAGTTGCTGCGTTGCCTCACTTCTGGCTGGCAAGAAAATGATGGGCGAAGCCTGTTTATGGTAGGCGACCCCATGCAATCTATTTATCGCTTCCGTAAAGCTGAAGTGAGTTTATTTCTTGAAGCTGCCAATAACAATATTGAAAATTTGCCCAGCATTACGCCTTGTTCCTTGGTCCGAAACTTTCGTTCCAGTCCAAGTATTGTGCATTGGGTCAATCAAGCATTTGCAGCTATTTTCCCCGAACATGCGGATCCAATCAGTGGTGCGGTGTCACATGCCCAAGCAGAGGCTGCCCGCAATCATGCAGGTGATGTACATCTACATCTGCAACATGGTGAAGATAATCAAGGCGAAGCCGATGCTATGGTTGAAGTGATTCAACAAGCCCGTCAAAACAAACAACGTGTCGGTATCTTGGCGCGTACCCGCAAACATCTGCATACCATCATGCCTACACTCGAACAAGCAGATATTGCCTTTCGTGCTATGAACATATTACCATTAGAAAAACGCCCTGAAGTTCGCACCTTACGCGCCCTAACCCGCGCCTTATTACACCCTGCTGATAAGGCTTCTTGGGTAACATTATTGCGTGCCCCGTGTTGCGGGCTAAACAATGTTGAATTGTTCGAGGTGTTGGGTGTAAATACTGATTCCCAATGTATATGGGATGAACTGCGCGATGAAAATTTATTATCCACACTCTCACCCAATGCACGCACACGTATTAAGCATCTTACACAGGCTCTCGCACCTTGCATGGCAATCGCAGGACGTATTCCTGTGAGGAGATGTATAGAAACTGCCTGGTTGCGCTTGGGTATGCCACAACTTCTACAAGGCAGTGCACATACCAATGTAGAAACCGTTTTGCAGCTTTTAGAAAGTTTGGAATCTGAATATGTCGCTGGGTATATTCACTTCAAACATTTCGATGAACGTCTTGAATTTTTATATGCCGCACCGAATAATGAACCCGATGCTGACATGGTTGAATTAATGACCATTCATGGTGCAAAAGGTCTGCAGTGGGATGTGATTATACTGCCTGGTTTGGGGAAAGATTCGGGTAAAAGTGATGCGCCTTTTATGGCTTTTACAGAAGCGCCGATACATGATGAAGGGCTTTTCCTACTATCTCCCAAAGCCCAAACACGTAGCAAAGATCATTTATTCTCATTTATTCAAAATATTGAGAAAAACAAAGATTTACATGAGCAGAAACGTCAATTTTATGTTGCGTGTACGCGTGCAGAAAGCCAATTACACATGTTTGGCCATGTCTCAGAAAAAAGTGGCAATGCAACAAAAAATTCTTTCCTACACACCCTGCTTGAGCAAGATGAGGCTTGTTTTGGCGCAAATATCACTCAACTTGAAACATTAGAGCATGATACAGAAATCATACAAAAATCTTTGCAACGTATGCAAAACATACCCCAAGCCATAGCATCATACTCAGCCTCTAACTCCGAACAAAAAAACGACGCTGAATTTGGTTGGGCAGGTCTAGAAGCCGCACCAGTAGGTAATGTGTTACATGCTTTGTTCGAGCGCATTGCTAAGGTCGGCATAGAGCAATGGAACCCTGAGAACAACCGCAAAATCATGCATCGTTTATTTATCCAAGAAGGTTTATCAGGAACTACTTTAGACGCTGCGCTTGCACGTTGCCAAACAGGTTTGGAAAATACCCTTAAAAGCGAGCGTGGCAGATGGATACTATCAAACCAACATGATGATGCCCATTGTGAATGGGCAATTTCCCATCAACAGCATGGACATGTATCACACTATATCATCGATAGAAGCTTTGAAGATAACAATGGCACACGCTGGATTATTGATTACAAAACTGCTAGCCACGAAGGTGGAAGTATAGAACATTTTCTCGATGAACAATGCCAACGCCATCAAAATCAACTACAACGCTATGCTCTTGCCTTACAAGCCATGGGGTATCACAATCTGCGTCTTGCGTTATACTTCCCTATGCTGGATGCATGGCGAGCATGGAATGCGTTCCCTCAAGACGAGTCAAACAAGGATAAAACATGAAAAAAATAGTTGTATTATCGCTATGTGTCATTGCCATACTGGCTGTGCCTTTTGGCATCGGCTTTATCACCCAGCAGCGCAGTGAAGAATTAGCCTCACATTACCGTTTAAATCCTGCCATTCATGCTATAGATAATGCATTTCAACGTGGCTGGTTTCATAGTGATTCATTATCCAAGCTCTCTGTTTATTTACCTGATATTAGCAATAAAAACATTGACATCGTAATGCATCAATCCGTGCGTCAAGGGCCTATTTTATGGGGAGATCATCGCCCACTAGCCTTTGGCTTTGCCGATATGAAAACTGACATTGAATTGCCAGCTAACATACAAAACAAGCTCACTCAGACTTTGGGAGAAATTCCATCCATCACACTGCTCACAAGACTGCATTATGATGGTTCACAGGATTCTAAACTTTCCATCCCTGAAATCAGTCATGAAAATCAAGGCACACATATCAATATGCACCCACTTCAGCTACAGGGTTATAGCGATCTACCTGTACAACACCTTCAAGCAACCTTGAATTGGCAAGGTCTGGAAATCAATCGTGCTGATAGCAAAGTGAATATTGGCAAAAGTGTATCTCACACCCATACACAGAAAAAAGGTGTTATCTGGGTTGGTGATATGGATTGGAGTACCGATAACATCGCGTTCAACAATAAACAAAAGACTCTGCATCTAGAACATATCAATATAAATGCTAAGACATCTGTCGATACACAACAACGTATATCCAGCTCACAAAGCCTTTCTATTGAAAAAATCCAAGAGAATGACATTGCATATGGACCTGGAAAATACACCGTTGTATTCAATCATATTCCACTAAGCGTGTTTGAAAAGATGAACAAAATACAACAACATATTTCAACACTGCCAGCAGAACAACGAGAGCAAGCCATGAAAAATATGGGATTTAGTATGTTCAGCTTATTACCTGATATTTTGGCTGCAGAACCCGAGATTAAAATCCATCATGCCTCTCTCACCACTCCCTATGGTGATATTCAAGGCGAGGTTTATTTTACGATTACAGGCTTAAATAAGCAGGATATGATGAATTTCACAAAGATTAAGAAACATATTCATGCAGATATGCAGATACAATTCCCTAAAGCTTTGGCCTCTGATACTAAAAGAGCAAATATTGAACGTTTATTACAAAAAGGCTGGTTGCTTCAAGAAGGTGATATGCTTCATAGCACATTGCACATGGCTGACGGCGCGTTAACCATCAACAATCTAACTGTGCCACTCCCCTTTTAAGGAATTATATGTTTACAGGAATTATTCAAGATGTCGGAGAAATTCGCGATATCAACCACGAAGAGCAACAAAGCCATCTAGTCTTTGAAACCCGTTTGGATATGTCACATTGGCAATTGGGTGACTCGGTAGCTGTGGATGGTTGTTGCTTAACCATTACTGACTTTCCAAATAAACATACATGGTCAGCCACATTGTCAATGGAAACCCTTGCACTTACTACTTTTTCTGATGCTAAGGTCGGCAAAAAGGTGAATATGGAGCCTGCTTTATGTGTGGGCGATGCTTTGGGTGGTCATATTGTCACGGGACATGTAGATGGCTTAGCGCAGGTAAAAAGCATCACAGATATTGGTGAGCACAAGGCATTTACCTTTACTGCACCTAAGGAATTAGCGCGTTATATTGTCAAAAAAGGCTCGGTCACACTCAATGGTACAAGCCTAACTGTGAATGATGTGGATGAATGTTGCTTTACCGTCAACCTCATTCCACATACCTTGTCGCACACAAATTTGGGTGAATTACAAGAAAATGACCATGTAAACATCGAAACTGATATGCTTGGGCGCTATGTAGAGCGCATCATGTATTTCCAAAAAAAGTCTGAGGAGACGAAATGAGCCTTGCCAGTTGTGAAGAACTGATTGAAGAATTGCGTGCTGGACGCATGATTATCCTTGCCGATGATGAAGATCGTGAAAATGAAGGCGATTTGGTTATGGCTGCAGAATGGATTACCCCTGAAGCCGTAAATTTTATGGCAACACACGGGCGCGGATTGATTTGTTTAACCCTTGAAAAAGAACAAGTGAACAAACTTGGCTTACCTTTGATGACATCCAATATTAACTCCAAATTCAAAACCAATTTTACTGTGTCCATTGAAGCTGCTGAAGGCGTTACAACCGGCATCTCTGCATTTGATAGAGCGCATACCATTCGCTCTGCCATTAAAACGGACGCAGAGGCCAAAGATATTCATTCACCTGGGCATGTATTTCCGCTTAAAGGGCGCGAAGGTGGTGTATTGGTACGGGCAGGACATACCGAAGCCTCGATTGATTTGGCACGCATGGCAGGTTTAAAAGCTTCTGGTGTAATTTGCGAGATTATGAATGAAGATGGCTCTATGGCGCGCATGCCAGAGTTGAAAAAGTTTGCTAAAAAACATGATATTAAGATTGGCTGCATTGCAGATTTGATTTCACACCGTTTAAAATATGATTCTTTGGTCAAACGTGAAGTAGAAGTTCGTTTACCCACCGAATTTGGTGATTTTAACATGTTTGGTTACACCAATATGGTGGATGATGCCGAACATGTCGCTTTAGTCATGGGCAATCCAACTGCCGATAAACCTTGTTTGGTTCGTGTGCATTCAGAGTGTTTAACTGGTGATGTTTTTACCTCACGTCGCTGTGATTGTGGCTCACAACTTCACGCTGCCATGCGCCAAGTTGCCGAAGCAGGTGAAGGCGTGATTTTGTATCTTCGTCAGGAAGGTCGTGGTATTGGTTTGTTGAACAAGCTCAAAGCTTATCAACTGCAAGATGCAGGGCATGATACCGTTGAAGCCAATGAAAAATTAGGCTTTAAATCTGATTTAAGGGATTATGGTATTGGTGCGCAAATCTTGCGTGATTTAGGGCTTTGCAAACTTAATTTACTCACCAACAACCCAAAAAAAATCATCGCATTGGATGGCTATGGGCTTGAAGTGGTTGAGCGTGTACAACTCGAAGTGCAAGCCCATGAAGATAATATCGCCTATTTGCAGACCAAACGTGATAAAATGGGTCATATGATTAAGGCTGGAGAATAATATGAGTTTGGATGCCCCTCACTTAGCAGGCAATGTCGATGCAACAGGTATGAAAATCGGTATTATTGTGAGTCGTTTTAATGCTGACATTACCGAAGGTTTATTGGATGGTGCCGTCAAAGCATTAAAAGAGCACGGCTCAACAGATGCGGATCTGCATATCGTACATGTGCCTGGCGCATTAGAAATTCCAACTTTGGCATCAGCTATGGCACAAACAGATCAATATGATGCATTGGTTTGTTTAGGTTGCGTGATTCAAGGTGGTACAGCGCATTTTGACCATGTTTGCCGTGTTGCGATGGATTCAATTGGGCATATTGCCGAATGTGGCGATATTGCCATCGCCAATGGTGTGCTTACTGTTGATAACCACGCCCAAGCTTTGGAGCGCATTGGTGGTGCCCACGGACATAAAGGTGCGGAAGCTGCATTAACCGCTGTTGAAATTGCAACCTTGCTTAGAGAAATCGAAGAGACTGGAGAATAACAGTGAATAAACCCCTGAAGGGCGCAGGTCCTAATCGTCATCAAGCTCGCGAATCTGCTGTTGAGGTGCTCTATGCATGGCAAAGTGGTGAGTGTGATACTGCTGCTATTCCCGCATTGATTAGCGGTCGCCTACAAGAAGAAGACCGTGAACAGCAAGATCAGGATTACTTGCGTGCTTTGGTCAACGGTGTGCTTGAAAGCTGTGATGATTTGGATGCAAAAATCACCACTGTGATTAATCGC
This sequence comes from uncultured Pseudomonadota bacterium, assembly GCA_913055645.1. Lineage (GTDB taxonomy): Bacteria > Pseudomonadota > Zetaproteobacteria > Mariprofundales > Mariprofundaceae. The sequence continues at coordinate 48,346 of CAJXLC010000003.1, forward strand.
AGTCTACGCAGTGTTGCGACGTTAGAACTAAACATCCTGCGCGTGGCAACATGGGAAATGATCAATCGCTTGGAAATCCCCTATCGCGTGATTATCAATGAAGCATTGGAATTAGCCCGTGATTATACCGATGAACCTGCGCGAAGTTTTATCAACGGTGTGTTGGATAAGCTCGCTAAATCATTGCGTGCTGACGAAAGCAAATAACGTGCGTCCACCTATGGAAGAAGACGTACCTGTTAATATCTTTGCTGAGGAAGAAGAACGGGTTATTCGCCCTAATAAATCACAATTAAAACGTGATGCCGTTGCCTTGGTCAAACTCGGTAAAAAACTAGAGTCGCTGGATATGGCGCAACTGGGTCGCCTAGACATGCCCGATGAACTTCGTGAATCGCTCATCGAAGGCAAATCCATTCATCAAAATGGCGCGCGCAAACGTCATTTCAAATTCATTGGCAAATTATTGCGCGAAATGGACACCGAACTACTCGAAAAAACCATCAATGACCTTGAGTTTGGTACTGCCAAAGCCAATGCAGAATTTCATGCGGTTGAACGTTGGCGTGATCGTTTACTTGATACAGAAGATGTACACGCTTTGGATGCATGGTTGGAGCAATATCCACAAAGCGATATTAGCCGCATTCGCCAACTTATTCGCAATGCGCTAAAAGAAATTCAGGGCAACAAACCACCCAAATCATCGCGTATGTTGTTTAAAGTTTTACGCGAAACCGTTGAAAGTAACCCTGCCAAAACAGAATAAAACAAGAATATTTATCCATCAACAGTCTGTGGAAAACCCAATGCTGATGTTTCAGGTATTGCTCTATCCACTGAAAAATCCGAACAATCCACTTGCACAGCTTCCCCCATCATTTTACGACTCATCACTTCCGCTGTAATTGGCGCAAGTGCCACACCATTACGATAGTGACCCGATGCTACCCAAAGCCCTTTCACGTTTGAAACATCACCCAAATAGGGTAAACCATCAGGGCTACCTGGTCTAAACCCCATCCATTGATGTTCGACCTCTAAACCTTGTAAGCCCGGTGCGATTTTTTGCATCGATGCCATCAACTGCTCGGTTATTTGTTCGGTGTTTCCACGCTCAAAACCAACAAACTCCATGCTTGCCCCAACCAATACCCGTCCATCCGCTCTAGGCACAAAATAAGCATCATCATGTTTCACAATCGACTTCATCAGTCTGGGTTTGCCTTTGAGCAATACAATTTGACCTTTGACTGGTTTAACAGGCAATGCAAAGCCCAACTGCTCTGCAAGCTCTCCACTCCAGCTACCACTTGCCAGTAACACCTGATTTGCAGTAAAGCGTTTTTCATCAGCACACTGCACGCCGCTTAACATATCTTGTTGCATGATAAGTGATGTGACTTCGGCATGTTCATGCAATTCCACACCAAGCTTATCCATCCAAATACGCACAGCCTTCAATAAACGTGGATTTCGCACCTGAGCAACTTCAGGCCAGCGCAATGAACCTGTGTTTTGATGCGAGAGTGTTGGTTCAAGCGCTAAGGTTTGCTGACCATCAAGCTCTTCGACATCCCAGTTAAAACGCTCCGACCAATCCAGCGCAGCTTGTTTATGATTGTTTTTGTCATCTGTAAAAAATGGCACCAATAAGCCCGACTTTTGCCATTCAATCGACATGCCCGTATCTGATTTTAATTGTTCTTGAAATGCTGGGTACATGGCAAGACTAGCATCAATCAAATGGGTGAATGAATCAGGGTATAACCACGGGTGAATCGGGCATAAAATACCAGCCCCTGCCCATGATGCTTCCTGCCCTGCTTTACCACGCTCCAATACCACAACATCTGCACCACGTTGCTTTAAAAAACACGCCGTTAAACAACCAATAATGCCACCACCAATGACCACCACTTTCATCTTTAGCACTCCCTTCACATGCACCTTTGGTTGATTGCCACACCAGAAGCCTTACTATGCCCCATTATGTCAGCATCTACAGCATCTAAATCCGCAATACGGCAAGCCTATCAGCACTGTCAGGAAATCGCAGCGCAACATTATGAGAATTTTCCCACAGCCTCCAAACTGATTCGCGCCGATTTACGCCCTGCTGTGGCTGCTATTTATGCCTTTGCCCGTGCTGCGGATGATATTGCAGATGAAGGCGATGCTAGTGCTGAGGTTCGCATCAAACAACTTGATGCATGGGAATCTTTGCTTGAGCGTTGTACTAAAGAAGAAGTCGACCATCCCATTTTTCTTGCACTTGGTGATGCGATTAAAACATTTCATTTACCCGTTCAAGCATTGCACGATTTACTTACCGCTTTTCGCATGGATTGCAGCATTAACCGTTATGCAACCGAACAAGAACTGTTATTTTATTGTAAACATTCTGCCAACCCTGTCGGGCGTTTGATGCTGGCATTGCATGGCATTCATGATGACAAGGCTGCCCATGCCTCTGATTGTATTTGTACAGCTTTGCAACTTACCAATTTTTGGCAAGATTTTTCGATTGATCACCCCAAAGGTCGCTGCTACTTGCCGGAATCTTGGTTGGCTGCTGAAAATATCACTTCAAATCAGTTGTTGGCTGGTGAAATTACACAGCAACAGGCCGCACCTGCCATTGAACATGCAATTACGTTCACACGCGATTTATTTCATAAAGGCAGAGAATTATTACCCATGCTTCCACTTCGTTTTCGCTTACAAATCGCAGCAACTTGGCATGGTGGCTCTAGCATATTATCTGCAACAGAGTCTTGTGATAATCCACTGACAGAGCGCCCTCACCTAGCACGCAGTGATTGGGCTAAGTTGGTCATGCCTATTACCAAAAGCACGTTGATGCCCAAGTGTCATGCCAAAACCATGAACATCAAAACTGCATGACCGCCAAGCAAGTATCTCCTGAGGTTTATTGCAAAGAAAAAACCCGTGCTTCAGGTTCATCCTTTGCTTATGCCTTTGGTTTTTTATCCAAAAAACAATGTCGAGCCATGATGGCACTTTATGCCTTTTGCCGTGAAGTGGATGACATCGCTGACGAGATTGAAGATAAAGACGAAGCAAAACGACAAATTGCCGAATGGCATGATGAAATACACAACGTTTTTCATGATAAACCCAAACATCCTGTTGGGCATGAGTTGTATTGGGCTAGAACGTATTTTTCTTGGGATGAAGAATTATTTTATGAAATGCTTGATGGCATGCTCACCGATATTTCAGGCAAAGCTTTCATCAAAGAAAGTGATTTAAATCTATATTGTTACCGTGTTGCTGGTGTTGTTGGGCTGCTCAGCATTGAAATATTTGGTTATCAACAGCGTCAATCACGCCATTTTGCCACCACGCTTGGCAATGCTCTACAACTGACCAATATTTTGCGCGATATTCAAGAAGATATGCAGCGTGGACGCATTTATTTACCACAAACCGAGCGCATTCGCTTTAAAATCACCGACCAAGATATTTACGATGGCAAACTAACTGAAAACATGCGCGGATTGCTTACATTTTACGGTGAAAAAGCCGAATCAGCCTATCAACAAGCCCTTGAACAACTACCCATTAAAGATCGCGTCAGCCTACGCCCAGCCATCATCATGGCAGCTATTTATTATGCCCAACTCAAACGCATGAAGTCCTTTCATTATGACATTTGGAAACACTCTGGACGCATCGCATCATGGCAAAAAATACGCATCGCATGGAAAGCATGGCGTTATGAGAAAAAGTATGAAAAGTCCTTAAATTTAGAAAAGTATCCACTTCAACTAGATTTCTGAATTTAATATAACACTATGCCTATCACCAACCCAACAAATCAACCACCCCCACTCGCTTTCGAATGCGCTGAAAGTGATAGATTAAAATGGAAAAAGTGCAATATACTTGTTTTATATTGCACCTATTTTAACCTATCACTGGAAGAAAACAGTATACTTCTGCGGGCGCACTTTCTTGATTCTTCTTTGGGCGAGCAAAGAAGAAGAACCCGCAATATAACCTCAGCATACACCCTATGAAGAAAACTCATATTGCCATTATCGGTGGAGGACTCACCGGTCTGACAGCCGCCATTCGTGCCGCTAAGCAAGGCTATAATGTTGATTTATACGAAGCCGCACCACGGCTTGGTGGACGCACCCAATCATTTTTCCATCAACCAACACAGACATGGATTGATAACGGTCCCCATTTATTGATTGGGGCGTATGAACGGATCATACAATTACTTAAAGAAGCCAATGCACTACAAAATACAATGTGGCAAGACACTTTGTCATTACCCCTTTGGGATGAAAGACGCGGACATTTTGCATTAAAAACATCACCCAACCTGCCTTTTCCACTGGCACTCATGCGTGCTGTACAACAAATGCCTGAACATGGCTTGCAGATAATCCCCAGCATTCTTCGCCTCGCTTTAAGCATAAAAAAAGAACAGAAAGGTAGTGTGTTAACATGGATGCAATCAGCCAATATCAAAGAAGCACTGCAACGTGATATGATTGAAGTGCTATGTCTGGGAGCCATGAATGAGCCTATGGACACTGCCGATGCAGCAAGCTTTGCCAATGTATTGCAACAAGCCTTCGCCAATCATAAAACCGCCCGCTTGGGCTGGTTTACCGCACCACTTTCAAAAGCATTGATTGAACCCTTGGAAAAACACTGCCAACAGTTGGGCGTTCATATTCATACATCTTCCCGCGTGCAAAAGCTGTTAAGCAATGAGCAAAATTGCATATTAACTACGCGTGCTGGCAGTAAAACATATGATAAGGTTATCTTGGCAACACCGCCTTCGATTCGTAATAAGCTTTTGAATATCGAACAAAATATTACAACACATGCTATCACCAATGTGCATCTATGGTTTGATGAAAAAATAACATTATCTTCACCATTTATCGGTGGCATTGATACTTATGGACAATGGTTCTTTGATATTTCTCATCAATTTCATGAAAACAATGAAAAATCACATCATTTATCACATTTATGCGCTGTCATCAGTGCAGATACAAGCAACAAAACGCATGCAGAAAAGGTATCTACAATTCTTCAAGAATTACAAAAAATAACAGGCTGCACTCATTTAAAAGCAATACATCAACGCATCATTACAGTGCAAGCAGCAACCCACCTTGTACGCCCTCCTCAAACACCTTCTGTGCTACCCAAGCATATCATTGATGCTTGTGAACAACCGATATCAGGTGAGCTCCCTGCAACCATTGAGTCCGCCATCATGCGTGGCGAACACGCTATTTTACAATTACTTTCGACTTAAATAATCCACGACCAAGCGCACACCAGCACCTGTTGCTCCGCCCACAGGTGAAATATCTGTGCCATTCATATTCCAAGCTGTACCTGCAATATCCAAATGCGCCCACGGCACATCTTCAACAAAACGCGATAAAAAACATGCCGCAGTAATCGTTCCAGCTTCTCTGCCACCTGTATTTTTAATATCGGCAATTTTGGAATCAATTTGTTTTTGATATTCATCAAATAATGGCAATTCCCATACGCGATCATGGCTATGCATGCCCGATTCTTTCAAACCTTTCTTTACCTTTTCACCCGTACCCATCAAACCCGTAGCTTGACCACCCAAAGCAATCACACATGCACCAGTCAACGTTGCGAAATCAATGATTTCACTAGGCTTTTGTTCAACAGCGTAAGCCAGTGCATCACATAAAATAAGACGACCTTCCGCATCAGTATTAAGCACTTCAATGGTAGTGCCTTTATATGATGTCACAATATCACCTGGTTTATATGCTGCCGAACCCAAAAGGTTTTCAGTCGATGGAATCACACCCAATACATTCATGGGCAAGTCCATTTCCGTAATGGATTTAAAGATACCCAATACAGCAGCGGAACCGCACATATCAAACTTCATTTCATCCATCGCTGCCGAAGGTTTAATTGAAATACCACCCGCATCAAAGGTTAAGCCTTTACCTACCAATGCCACAGGCGCATCGCCTTTTTTACCACCATTATATTCCAAAACAATAAAGCGCGGCTCTTTGATTGAACCCTGATTCACTGCCAATAGTGCTGTAAAACCAGCCTTTTCAATCGCCGCCTTGTCCATCACCGTTACTTTTAAGTTTTTATGCGATAATCCTGCCGCCTCATTACCCAGCCATTCGGGTGTACAAACATTGCCTGGTTCGTTTGCTAAATCACGCGCAAAAATAGTTCCTAAAGCCACAGCTTTGGCATTTGACAGTGCCGCCTCCGCAGCATCCAAATCACGGCGCGATGTCAGCATAATATTCACTGAACGCAAAGCCCGTTTATTTTCTTTTCTCTTGGTCTGATATTTATCAAATTTGTATAAACCCAACCAAATACCTTCTGCCACTGCCTGTACTTTATCTGCTAAGCTTGCACCTTTTACATCCAGCTCTGTTAAATACAATGCCGCACCACGCACGCCACTTTTTTCAAGTTTTGCTGCAATCTTCGCCGCCAACACACGTAATTTATGCAGACTTAAATCCTTTTCATGACCAGCCCCTAAAAAAATAGCCCTATGACCATGCATGCCTACCACATCATACAATGTTCTCGATGCGCCAAAATCTCCCAATAAATCAAACTTACGTAAAAAATCTGCAACCGTATCACCTGTTGCTTCTTGCAGCTCTTTACCCGATTCAGTCAGCTTCCTGCCCTCTAATAAAGGAAGAACCACAGCATCTTCACGTTGTTTGTCTGCATTGCCTGCTTTCACGTTAATCTGAATCATCTAAATACCTCTAAATTGGAAAATATCATCCAAATAGTAATTTTATTACGTTTTATCATATAAAGTTAAATTCTAATTGCAAGAAAAAGCCATACAAAGCACTTTATAGATAAAAATATGAAATGTTTTCCATCTATATATCCCCTTGACTATTTAGCTATATTAGTCTATAAAAAATACATGTTTCACATTATTGATGATGAAGAGATACTTCGCGAGTTCACTGAGTCCATACTGGTTGATTGTGGCTTCGATGTTTTATGTTTTGAATCTGGCAATCAATATCTTGAATACTTAAACTCACCTAAATTTAAAAAACCAATTGCCGTATTAAGTGATGTCACCATGCCTGGTATCAATGGTTATGATTTAGCACTTGAAATTCGAAAGATACTTCCATTCCAAAAAATAATTCTCATTACAGGTAATGCCGACCCCGAACATTATACAGAGGCCGCTAAACAGGTATGTTATACGCTCAATAAACCATACAGCCCAGAGAAGCTCATTTCCATAATACAAGGTATAACCGCTTGTAATCATTTATATGCCTCAAATAAAGAGGCAGAATACCCTCAAATGTGTAGCATGAATCCTTTATCTTACTGCCCATTTAGCTGTCAGAGTTAAAAATAAAAAAGCTTGGAGTATCACTCTAGAATAGTGCCAATGCTTAGCTTAGAACCACGTAAATAATCAGCCGCTAGCATCACTTTCTTACCTTCTGGCTGCAATACAGTGATGCGATATACGCTGCCATTCCCACAAACCACATCCAAGCCTTCTTTTACACCAATAATTTCACCTTTACTCTTATGCACCGTGTTCGCTAGAACTTCACCCGCAACCACCTTTAGCCATTTTCCACCTGCCAATGTTCTCGCACCAGGCTTGGGAGAGAAACATCGAACTACACGGTCAACTGCTGTGGCAGCCATGCTCCAATCAATCATTCGCTCTTCATTTTGAAGTTTCTTCGCATAGGTCATACCCTGCTCATCTTGCGGCACACATGCCAATCCATCAAAAATCTTCGGTAATGTTTCAACCAATAGCTTCGCACCCATAGGAGCCAATGCAAACCACAAATCTGAACCTGTCGTTGCATCTGTAATTGGCATACTTTGGCAGGCATAAATGCCGCCTGTATCTAGCCCTTCTTCCATATGCATGATGCATACACCTGTTTCATCATCGCCTGCCAATAAGGCACGTTCAATCGGTGCTGCACCACGCCAACGAGGCAAGAGTGATGCATGGACATTAATCGGTGCAATAGCTACCGCATCAAGCCATTGTTTGGGTAAAATCATGCCAAATGCCACAACCACCAAAAAATCAGCTTTTTTTGCATTTAACCATGCCAAAGCCTCATCATTATTGCGTAGTGATTCAGGGGTAATAACATCAATCCCCGCATCCAAAGCCGCTTTTTTAACAGGGCTAGGAGTTAGTTTCATACCACGCCCTGATTTACGGTCAGGCTGGGATACCACACCCACCACATCCATATCAGGTGCATCCAACAGTGCCTGCAAACATGGCACAGAAAATCCAGGTGTTGCTGCAAAAACAATACGCATTATAAACTCACTTCTTATAAAATTTTATTAACTTCTTGCGAATCATTTTGCGTTTTAAGGGTGATAAATAATCGACAAACAACTTGCCATCCAAATGATCAAACTCATGCTGCAATGCCACAGCTTCAAAATCTTCAAAATCTTGCTCGTGCTGCTCGCCATCTAAATCAAACCACCGCAAACGCACGGCTGCTGGACGCTCTACATTTTCATAAATCTCTGGCACAGATAGGCAGCCCTCTTCAAAAGTTTGTTTCTCATCGCTGTGCCATAGAAATTCGGGGTTAATCCAGACTTTCAAATTCCGCTCTGGCTCCATCTCTTTACCCGTATCTTCATCTTCATAACGACCACTACGCCAATCGGTATCGGTAACCGCTACACGTAAAGACACACCAATTTGCGGTGCAGCCAAACCCACGCCTGGTGCATCATACATGGTGTCCGCCATATCCTGAACTAATGCTTTAATCTCATCCGATGTTGGGTCTACCACTGGCTTTGCAACCGTTTCCAACACTTTATCGGGGTAAATCAATATCTCACGAATCGCCATTATTCTGCTGCATCCAACCCAAAAGCACTATGCAATGCACGCACAGCCAACTCGACATATTTTTCTTCCAACACAACCGTTACTTTGATTTCACTGGTGGTAATCATCTGAATATTGATGTTGTCATTAGACAAAATATCAAACATTTTACGTGCTACACCTGCATGCGAACGCATACCCACACCAATAATGGATACTTTGGCAACACTATCGTCACCCTTTACTTTTTCGGCTTTCATTTCATTACACAAATTTTGTAATATGGCCATCGTGGCTGCATAATCATCGCGCGGCACCGTAAATGTCATATCGGTAAAGCCTTGCTCACTCACATTTTGTACAATCACATCAACATTGATACCGGCATCTGCCACAGGCCCAAAAATACGTGCTGCAATACCTGGCTGATCAGGAATACCCTTAATCGTAACCTTGGCTTCATCACGATGATAAGCCACACCCGTAATTTCTGCTCTTTCCATACCTGTATCCTCGCCATTGACCATCGTGCCAGTCACATCTTCAAAACTAGAACGTAAATGAATAGGCATATTAAAGCGCATTGCCAGTTCAACACTCCGTGTTTGCAAGACTTTTGCACCCAAGGATGCAAACTCTAACATTTCTTCATAACTAATTTCTTTAAGCTTTGATGCCTGCGGAACAATACGCGGGTCAGTGGTATAAATACCATTCACATCGGTATAAATATCACAAACATCCGCTTTTACCGCAACCGCCAAAGCCACAGCCGATGTATCTGAACCACCACGACCCAATGTAGTAACATTTCCATGTTCATCACAGCCTTGAAAACCCGTAACAACAGGCACTTCACCTGCTTGCATATGACGAATTAAATGCTCACTTTGTACACCTTTAATACGTGCGCGAGCATGACTACTGTCTGTACGAAAGCCTGCTTGTGAACCATTATAGGAATAGGCTGGTACGCCCAACCGATTGAGTTCCATCGCCAGCAAAGCTGCACTCACCTGCTCGCCTGTTGAGATCAAGGCATCCATTTCACGTGCAGGAACATCTCCACCAAGTTCATCTGCCATTCCAATTAAGCGGTTGGTTTCACCACTCATGGCAGACACGACAACCGCAACTTCATTGCCACGTGCCAAATCAGCCTGAATTAACTTAGCAGTCGCACGAATTCTATCCAGTGAGCCAACCGATGTGCCGCCATATTTATGTACAATCCGCATTACTTATTACCCACTGGAATCGTTGCTATAGCAAGTTTACCCATGCCCAATCCACGCACTGTATCCATCACATAAACCACTCGCTTATGGCGTGTTTCTGCATCAGCACGCAATACCACTCGCATATTCGGGTCACCTTTACTGATATTCAAAATACGGCGACGAAGAGCTCCATCTTCTACTGCTTCTTGCTGCACATATAACTGCCCAGACGCATCAATGCTCACCAATACTTGATCGACTTGTTTATCTTGCGTCGCAGTTTTACTCGATGGTAATTCCAATTTCAAACTATCCGAGACAGTAAAACTCGTTGAAACCATGAAAAAGATTAACATCAAAAACACCACATCCACCAATGGTGTCATTTCCACCATAAAGTCGGCGCGTTTACGCTCCCTTAATTTCATTCACGATCACCCTTTAATAAATCCACAAAGCGCAAGGCATGCTCTTCAATTTCAATCACAAAACGATTGACCTTGGCTTCAAACATACGGTAAGCCACCAAAGCAGGAATCGCCACAGTCAAACCCGCAGCAGTTGTATTCAACGCTTTAGAAATACCACCTGCCAACACATCCGCTTTGCCAACACCTTCAATCGAAATAACCTGAAACACCTCAATCATACCAATCACTGTTCCCAAAAGACCCAATAAAGGAGAAATCGCAGCAATCACACCTAAAACACCAATATACCTATCCAAATGCGCCACTTCTTGGCGACCAGTTTCCTCTAATATCTCTTTCATCACAGAACGTTTTACACCACGGTTTTTCAATGCCAACCATAAAATCCTATCCATGGCTGTATTGTTTTTCTCACAGGCCGCAATCGCCTCATCCACTTGCCCAGATCGCACATACGATTCTATATCTGCCACATCTTTCGTGGGCACAACAACTGAACGACGTAGACTCCAAGAGCGCTCAAAAATCAGCGTCACTGTGATAATGGAAAGAGCAAGAAGCACATAAATAACAATGCCCCCTTGGCTGATAAATTCGTACACGTATTGCCTCCTGATTCAATCAATGATATTGAACGCTATAGCTAAATAGCGATGCAAGTTGATTTACAACTTCCAAACGCTTGCAGTAACTGTTCAGATTGCCGCTAATTTACCCAAGGTCAAGGCAAAAAAGCGCAGCGTACTCTTGTACGTGAGCATTATTCAACGCAGAAATTGGATAAATCAGTGGTGAGCTGAATAGTTACAAGTTGCGGATTATAGAAGCAAGTCCACCCACTGCAATGCAACATCACGTTTTCTTTTTAATACGGGTTTAAATTGACTTACTTTACCGTCTGATAATGACCATATAACGGCACCATTGGCAGTGTTCCAAACATCACTACCGACATCCCTATAGCGTTGTACCACATCATCTTTTGGAAAACCAAAATGATTATCTCTACCTGTTTGTGCGATAACAATGCTCGGTTGAACACGCTGAATCAATTTCGTTGTACTGGAGGTTCGACTACCGTGATGCGGCATCAACATCAGTGTCTGCGGTTCTAATATTCCCATTTTTAGTAAAGCTTGCTCCACAGGCGTTTCCATATCCCCTGATAACAATATACGTTTGCCGCTCGCCATTTCTAGCGTACAAACCAAGGATGTATTGTTATCATTATCAGGTGCATAACCTGCTGGTGGCCATAAAACAGTCACCTTAACCTCGCCCATCTGCAATACATCACCTTGCTTTAGCCAACGTACAATCCCACCTTGTTGCTGAATGCTTGCAACAGCCTTCCGCATCGCGTGATAATCATGGTTCGCAGGCACATCTGCCAACCACAACTCAGATATATCACGCACAGAATCCAATAGCCGCAATACGCCGCCTGCATGATCTGATTGAGCATGGCTTAACATCAATACATCAATATGTGTCAAGCCCAAGGCTCGTAATCCCGATGCAACCGTTGTGCCACCATTAAAACGACTACCTTTACGCCCGGGTACATCCACGACCAATACGTGAGCAGGTTTATTGGGAAGAACTTGAATCAAACTTGCCGCCGCCCCCTGCCCCACATCCCATGCAATAAAGCGCGATGTTGCGGGTGCATATTCACTAGCAGCAACATAACCATATAAAATTAGAACCCCGCTTATAAGCAGCATTGCAACCTTTTTTTGTTTACGAAGCCATAACCATGCACCCCATAGCATACCCAATACGTAAAAAGCACCCCAAACAAGTGATATATCTGGCAGCCAAAGATTGCCACCTAGCCAAGTATGCATGCGCATCAATACGACATTGCCCATATCAATGCCATAACCAGAGATCACCATCCATATTTCCGCCAAGCTATGAAGGTTCAACAATGCCGATATTTCACCCAATAATGCCCATGGTAAAACCCAGCCACCATACAATGGTACGAGCAATAAATTTGCAGGTAAACTCCAAACAGGCAATCGTCGAAACACATCGGCAATCAGTGGTAATGTCGCCAAACTTGCAATCAAACTCACAATGATAAGGCTCTTTATGTAACGCGATATATGATTTGATTTGGATTGAGATTCCTGTTCATCGCGATGCACAAAGAATACCAAAGCCAAGCTTGCCACAAACGATAACCACAAAGATATGGATAACACTGCTGCTGCATCCCATAAAAGAATCAGCATTAAAGCCAATAACAACGTATTCACAGGCTGATATCGTGCCCGTAACCACCAAGCTAAAGCTGCAGCACCCAACATCAATGCCGCCCGCTGGGTGGGTAAAGGCCAACCTGCCAGTGTTGCATAAAAAATAGCGCACAATACACCCGCAGCCAAACTACAATGGCGTACTGGAAAACGAACAATCCATGCTTCGCGACGTGTTAAAAGCCACCAACATAACATCGCTCCCCAAGCCGCCACCATACCTACATGCAACCCAGAAATTGCCAATAAATGCGCCGCACCTGTTGCAGCAAAAGTTTCTTGGATTTGAATAGGAATATGATCTCGTTTCGCCAAAAGCAGCGCCTGCAACACCCCGCGTTGTGCAGCATTATTAGGTAACACAGCTTGAACCTTAGCACGCAAATGGTTCAACAAGCCTGTGTCCGAGTTTAAAATATCAATCTTACCGCGCACACCACCTATCAAAGCAATATGCCTATCAAAACAGTAACCCTGATAATCAAAACCACCTGGGTTGTACCTATTCATAGGTGCTTTAAGCTTTGCCGTTAAACGAACAGATTGCCCAGCCTGTGGTAACACAGTTGCATGCCAAACATACACATCAACCTTACCAGCCAACACTTCACCATCATGACGTTGAATATGCTTTAAGCGTAAACGTGTTGATGTTGCACTTGTACGGACTGCTTCGACATCTGCTTGTAACAACACATCTTGCCCAACCCAACTGGCATCATACATCATCTGCCTAGCATCATTAAGCAGCCAAATACCGCCCCAAAGTAAACCCAACAAGCCCCACAAACAAAAAAGGCGCTGCCAACGCAGAGCCCCAGCCACACAAAGTACAGTAAATAAAACAACATCAAGTTGCCATGGTACAACATCCATACGCGCCGCAGCCAAACCCAATACCCATGCCAGAGTTGGCACAAAAAGCGGTATAGCGCGCAAGTCCAACATTACATATGTTTAGGGTAGTGAAGTTTTCCACGAATCATCATATCATCACCCAGTTTTCGCCGCTGAATATCCTGCAAATGCACCGCATCTTTCATGTGAGATATACCCAAACCATGCCAAAAATTCACCGATTCTTTACCACCAATCAATAAAGGTGCTTGATAGAGCAATAACTCATTGGAACATTGATTCTCCAAACAAGCAGCATGCAATTGCCCGCCACCTTCCAACATCACTTGCAGACATCCATCATCCGCCAAATGCTTAAGGGCAGCTTGCAAATCAGGCACTTCCAGCACATCCATACCAGCCTCTTGCCACAGCTTGGTATGCTGATTATTGGCATAAACATACATACGTGATGGGGCTTCATGACTTAACAACTTACATTCAGGAAAAAAATCAGGTGTTTGTTTTGCAATCACCACCCTCAATGGATGCTCTCCTTTTAACCGTGCATCACGCACCGTAAGCGATGGGTTATCATCTTTTAGCGTACCTGCACCCACCACGATTGCATCACTCATCGCCCGCACTTGATGTGCATGTTTGCGTGCTTTTTCACCTGTAATCCATTGTGAATCATGGTTGCGTGTAGCCAACTTACCATCCAATGAAATTGCAGCCTTGGCAATCACATACGGCATGCCCGTTTTCATATAATGAAAGAAGGCCACATTCAAAGCATCAGATTCATCTGCCATCACGCCACCAAGCACATCAATGCCTTGGGCTTGCAAAAACTGCGAGCCTCCCGCCATATCAGGGTTGGGATCAGCTGAGGCAAATACCACACGTGTAATCCCAGCCTTTAATATAGCTTCTGTACAAGGCGGTGTTCGACCATGCCCAGCACATGGCTCCAGCGTAACATATATCGAACCGCCCACAGCTTGCTCACCAGCAGCTTGCAATGCATTCACTTCAGCATGTGCTTCACCTGCTTTATGATGCCAGCCTTCCCCAACAATCTTTCCATGATTTACAACCACTGCGCCCACACGAGGATTGGGATGTGTGCGACCGACACCTTTTTTCGCAAGCTTGATGGCACGCGTCATATAACAGCCGTTTATATTTACATTCGTCATGATGTGAGCATGTCAGGCTTGCACCTGTAAATCAAGATGCGCATGATAGCTGCATGTTAATTGTTATTTCGCCTGCCAAAAAACTTGATATGGATGCAAAAGTACCCTTCTCTATCCATAGCCAACCTGAATCATTGCAACAATCTCAAATACTTATTGATGCTTTACGTGAAAAAGACAGCTTTGATATTGCCGAATTGATGAAACTCTCCATGAAACTTGCCGATTTGAATGTTGCGCGCTATCAAGCATGGCAAACGCCTTTCACAATCGATAATGCCAAGCAAGCTTTATGGGCATTTCGTGGTGATGTCTATCAAGGTATGGATGCTGATAGTTTTAGTGATGATGATGTAAACTTTGCACAGGCTCATCTGCGAATTTTATCAGGATTATACGGGATTTTGCGCCCCCTTGATTTGATGCAAGCTTATCGTTTGGAGATGGGAACAAAGTTTCACAATATTCGTGGTAAAAACCTGTATGAATTTTGGGGCAATCTCATTACCGAACATATCAACGCTGCTTTAAAGGCTCAAGGTGATGATATTCTAATCAATCTAGCATCCCAAGAATATTTCAAATCTATTAACCCAAAAAACTTAAACGGGCAAATCATCACACCGACCTTTAAAGAGCAAAAAAATGGACAATACAAAGTTATTGGTATTTATGCCAAACGTGCGCGTGGACTAATGAGCCGTTATATTATTCAGAACCGTTTAACTAGCCCTGATGAGTTACGTAGCTTTGATGTCGATGGTTATCACTGGAACGCTGAACTCTCCGATTCCAAACAGTTGGTGTTTACACGCTAATCTTTGCCGTTAAGCTGCCGCGCTAAATGACTTGTATTTTAAGGATTTTCCATGACAACACCTGATGACTTAACCGTAGATTATGAAGAAGGCGGCATTCTTACCACCAAACAGCTGGATAAAGTTATTCTAAGTAAAGGTGCTTGGACAACCATCATTTTTCGTTACCAAACATGGGTAAAAGCCGATCAAGAATATAGTGCAGACAAGTATATTATTCGTCGTTACCAAAAACGTGATGGCAAATACACACCGCGCTCAAAATTCAATATCACCAATGCCAAACAAGCCAAAATGATTATCGCAGCACTGGAAGGTTGGATAGACGAAAAGTAATCGCATGGGGCAATCTGCCCCATGTTTGTTAGAATTACTGTTCAAATAACCTTGTAAAGGCTGAAAAACCTTCTTCCTGAAGTTTGTTTGCAGGAATAAAACGCAGTGATGCGGAGTTGATGCAATAGCGTAAGCCTGTCGGCTCAGGACCATCATTAAATACATGCCCCAAGTGAGAGTTGCCTTTTTTACTACGCAATTCTGTGCGCGTATAAAACAAACCCTTATCCTCTTTTTCTACAATATTTGAAGCTACCAATGGACGTGTAAAACTTGGCCATCCTGTACCTGACTTGAATTTATCTTTTGAACTAAACAATGGCTCACCTGATACAATATCCACATAAATACCTGCCTCTTTATTATCCCAATAGGCATTTTTAAATGGTGGTTCGGTGCCTTCTTCTTGTGTTACTTTATACTGCAAAGGTGTTAGTTTTTCTTTTAAATCTTCCTTGGACATCGCTTCATGACGGTTCTTGCCCCAGACACTATCCAAATAATCATCACGTCCTGAACCACGGCGATAATACCAATAACGTACAGGGCTCTTTTTGTAAAAATCCTGATGATAATCTTCCGCCGCATAAAAAGTTTGCGCTGGTTTAATCGGTGTCACAATCGGCTTATCAAATTTCTTGCTTTCAATTAACGCCTCTTTGGATGCTTCTGCTAAACGTTTTTGCTCATCATTAAAGTAAAAAATACCTGTTGTATAGGCATAACCACGATCCACAAACTGGCCACCATCATCGCTCGGGTTAATTTGATGCCAAAATACATCCAGCAATTTTTCATAGCTCACCAAACCGGGGTTAAATGTAACTTCAACAGCTTCAAGATGCCCGCCCGCCCTATAGTTTTGATAAGTTGGATTTTTGGATGTTCCCGTTGTATAACCAGATACCACAGATAACACACCTGGAATATGTTCAAAAGGCTTTTCCATGCACCAAAAACATCCACCTGCAAATATCGCCTTTGAAATAGTCTGTGACATATTGCTATCCTCCTGCATTATCATATCTGTATTCTTTTCTGCTTGAACCTGCAATGGCATAAACAATAATGCCATGAGAATGAGTGAGCCTGCTGCCATGATTTGTTGCACTGATTTCAACATATTTACTTAACCTCTTACCTTCTAAGATAGAAGTCAGAATATTGCATAATATTCACACAATCATCTCAAACTTATTACAATTGTATCACAAGTAAGAAAATACTTATAAAATAATAAGCTTAAAAGTAAAGCGTGTGCCTTCACCTTCAACGCTACTCACTTCAATACTGCTATGGTGCAACTCAATAATACGCTTCACAATTGCCAAACCTAACCCTGCATGTTCACCACCACGATGTGCATTATTCACTTGATACAAAGGTTCAAAAATCTTACCCAATGCATCATTTGCAATGCCACATCCTGTATCCACAACAGATATAGAAACATGCTTTCCATCAGCTTGCAGTACAATACTAATATTATCACCTTGTTGTACATGGCGCAGCGCATTACCAATAAGATTTTCAAATACGCGCTGAATCAAAGCAATATCACCTTGTACAAAAGCAAAATCAGTGTCCCCTTGCATGCTTAGAGTGATGCCCAACTGCTCAGCATTGGCTTCAAACTGTTGCAAAATATCTTGCACCAATTCGGGCAAAGAAAATGCTTCAATACAAGGTGCCGCATCCAAGGTATCCAGTTTTGCCATTTCAAACAACTCATCCACCAAATCTTTTAATCGATTACTAAATTGTATGGCTCTAAGCGTGTACTCATCACGCTTTGTTTTATCTAAATCATCAGTTTTGATTTGCAAAGTTTCCAAATAACCATGCAATGCTGCCAGTGGCGTACGCAAGTCATGCGAAAGGCTGGCAAATAAATCTCTACGTTTGCCATCCTGCTCAGAAATCTTCTGAAATTGTTGTACCGTTTGCTTCGCCATCAATGCCACATTTCTCTCCAGTTGGCTTAACTCATCCGAACCTTTGATGAACTCAAAATCAGGCAATGATTTAAATTCACTCTGACGAAACATATCCACTTGTTTGGATAGTTTGCGCAAACGTCTGGTAATCGGATAAAAGACCAGTAGCCCAACCAATAAGCCAATCAATAAAGCAACACCCACCACCCAAGCGCCAAGGTGTAGCAATGCTTTATCGCGTGCCAATTGCTCCACTTGATCATATTGCTCACCCCTTAAAATCACGTACAAATAACCGCTGGGGTTCTTTACCATCGGGATGGGTGTGACAGAAAATACCTTTTCCCTGTTTTCTGCCCTTGGGTCATCACCGAGCAAAGGAAACATCGCATCACCTTTTAAAAAGGTGCGAATGGGTTTGAGTGAAACATGGGTTCGATGTACTTTCCCGGAGTCTGCTGAATAAGATAAAATTTTCCCGTTTAAATCCAATAAATAAATTTCAATACTCGGATTTACATTCATATATGCCATAAACATGGCTTTTAGTGCCTGTTTATTAAGCTCATTTTCTTGTACAAGATTGCGTTCTGCCACCAATACTTTCGCCAAATCACGATTCAACGTTTGTTCAGTATATTGCGTGTTTTTATGTACAGTTGTCACCATGAAAATAGCATAAATCAAACCGACTAAACCCAATGCAAGCGTTAGTGCCAGAGCCAACCTTGCATACAGGCTATGCATCATGATTGACCACCAAATTTGTAACCCACACCCCATACGGTGAGAATATAAAAAGGTTTGGCAGGATTTTGTTCAATCTTTATGCGTAAGCGATTGATATGGGTGTTCACCGTATGGTCATAACCTTCAAATTGATAACCCCAGACATGATCCAATAATTGTGTGCGATTGAATACCTGCCCCGGATGCTTGGCAAAATAAACCAACAAATCAAATTCTTTGGCTGTCAGCTCAATATGTTTACCTGCAATACTGACTTGGCGTTTGCCCAAACAAATAGACATATCACCCAGATGAATATCATCCACTTCATCCATCACCCTAGCTTGACCCAATGCCTCGATACTACGAAATTGTGCTTTCATGCGTGCCAACAACTCAGGAATACTAAAGGGTTTGGTGATGTAATCATCTGCACCAACTTCCAAACCAACAACCCTATCAATTTCAGAGGATTTGGATGTCAGCATAATAATCGGGATATAATCGCCTTTTTCACGCATGCGTTTACAAACTTCAATACCATCCATCACAGGTAACATAATGTCCAAAATGACGAGTTCATATGTGTTTTTCTCATAGAGGCTTAAGGCTTGAGCACCATCATATGCCACATCAGCATCACAATGAATATCACTCACATGCAATACAAGCAAATCTGCTAAATCCGTATTATCTTCAACAATCAATATTTTCTTTTTGCTCATATCAACTAATACTGCCTTATCTTTATCATATTGTCCTGCTCTTCATGGCATCGTTATATCATGTATATATCACACATTTATCACGTTATAAAAATGTTATACATATGTGAATGCTCTGTGCTTATTTTATATCAATATTGCGCGGGGACTCATCAACACCCTTGAAACTTTATAAACGGAGATAGCCATGAAAAAATATATTATTTTAGCTACAACATCATTGTTTTTATTCGCAGGATGTGCCAATACGGAACGCCAGATGGATGATGATGGCATGATGAAAAAGGATACCATGATGCACGATAAGAAAATGATGAAAGACGATGATATGAAGAAAAAAGATACCATGATGCACAATAAAAAAATGATGAAAGACGATGGTATGATGAAAAAAGACACCATGATGCACGATAAAAAAATGATGCATAAATAATCAAACAGGTGCTGGGGGAATAGCCCCAGCACTTTATACATTTAAAGCTTGGGAAACCCAGCTGCATACTTGTCAATCCATTCATTAGCAGCTTCTTCAGATGTTAAATTATAGCCTTCTTTCTTTTTCTTTTTGCGATAATCTTCAATATAGCAAACCTGCTCCACCATACGTGCGCGAAAGCGACTATCTTCATCGACAAAACGAACGCCAACCTCAAACTCATTGCCATTTTCTATTTGCCAACAAACCACGCATAATGCCTCAAAAGGCGGCTGAACATGTGGTATTTTAATACTTAATGCACTACCTTTTTCAAAAATAACGTTGGTATTAAAAGCTACACCACCTTCACCAATATCTGACATAGAAATCTCTTGAATAGCAGCATCTTCTTGAGGTTTAATTTGAATAGGTGCATCCACGGGGTGTCTGATAAATGCTCTGCGTTCATTCATTGGCACAAACTAGCCAAGCATCGCTAACATGCGTTGCCCTAATAATGTTGGGTTATGTTCAATCGCTACTCCAGCCTCTTCCAAAGCCTCATATTTGGCTTCAGCCGTACCTTTACCACCTGAAATAATCGCACCAGCGTGTCCCATACGCTTGCCCGATGGGGCTGTTGCACCTGCAATAAATGCTGTCACAGGTTTGGATATATGTTTTTTGATAAATTCAGCTGCATACTCCTCATCTGAGCCCCCAATTTCACCAATCATCACCACACCTTCGGTTTGTTCATCAGCTTCAAAAAGTTTCAATGCATCAATAAAATCCATACCATGAATCGGATCACCACCCATACCAATACAGGTAGATTGACCAAGACCTGTACGGGTCAGTTGATCCACCGCTTCATAGGTGAGTGTACCAGAACGAGAAATCACCCCAACACGTCCAGGTTTGTGAATATGCGCAGGCATAATGCCAATCTTCGCCTCATCAGGTGTGATAATACCAGGACAGTTCGGACCAATCAGCACAGCATCACTATCTTTCAACTTCTCTTTCACCTTTAACATGTCCAGCACTGGAATACCTTCAGTAATACACACAATCAGCCCCAAACCAGCATCGGCAGCTTCAATTATAGCAGCCGCAGCAAAACGTGGTGGCACAAAAATCACTGTCGCTTCTGCCCCCTCCTCGTTTACAGCATCACGAACAGTGTTAAACACAGGTTTGTCAAGGTGAGTTTGCCCGCCCTTTGTGGGCGTTACGCCGCCCACAAACGTGGTGCCATACGCCAGCATTTGCTCGGAATGAAATGTACCTTGTTTACCTGTAAAACCTTGGCAAATCACACGGGTGTTTTTATTTAATAATACGCTCACTTTATCACCTTCACCGCAATACTAGCGGCTTCATCCAAATCATCTGCCCAATGCACGTCCAAACCAGCATCTTTCACCAATTTTTGCCCAGCTTCTTCATTGGTACCCACCAAACGCATCACCACAGGCACATTCATAGGATGTGTTTTGATTGCCTCAAGCAAACCCTGTGCAATAATATCACAACGTACAATGCCACCAAAAATATTCACCAATACCGCTTTCACATGCTTGTCTGAAAACAGTAATTTAAACGCTTCTGTGACGGCCGGAACAGTCACACCACCACCCACATCCAAAAAATTCGCAGGCTCCTCACCCTTCATATGAATCATATCCATGGTTGCCATTGCAAGCCCTGCACCATTCACCATACAGCCAATATTTCCATCGAGTTGAATATAATTCAGACCAAACTGTGCCGCCTCAATCTCTCGAGGGTCTTCCTCAGATAAATCTCGCATCGCGACAATTGCTTCTTGCCGATACAGCGCATTATCATCGGCGACAAACTTGGCATCCAATGCCACCAAATTCCCTGCCCCCGTGAGCACCAATGGATTCAACTCCAACATGGCAGCATCACTATTCATAAACATCTGATACAACTGACGCACCAAGCCATCAAACTGTGTTACCACATCACCATCCAGACCTAAAAATGCTGCCATCTTCGCCGTATCACATGTATTGATATCCCGAATCGGAAATGTGGCAATCTTTTCAGGCTGCTTGGCTGCAACCTCTTCAATATCCATACCACCAGCAGGACTCATCACAAACGACACACATTCCGATTCTCTATCCACCAACAAAGAAAGGTAAAATTCACTGGCTATATCCAAACCTTCTTCGATATACACCTTGCCCACTTCTTTACCTGCTGCACCTGTTTGTTTGGTGACCAATACAGAGCCAAGCAAGGCATTCGCAGCGGCTTTGACCTCATCCAACGATTTACAAACCCGTACACCACCCACTTTTCCGCGTCCGCCAGCATGAATTTGCGCTTTCACCACCCAAAGCGAGCCACCCAAGCTTTGTGCAGCTTTCACAGCAACATCAGCCGTCAATGCCAAACAACCTTTTGGCACACTGACAGCAAAAGATTTTAAAATCTCTTTAGCCTGATATTCATGAATATTCATTATTTAGAGAACTCCCAAAGCATCAACTTGTTTCATTAATTCTTTTACAGACTGCAAAGAAGCATGCATCGCCGCTTGCTCATTTTTGGTTAAATCCAACTCCACCACTGCTTGCAGGCCTCCACCACCCAAACGACACGGCACACCCATATAATAGCCATCCACACCATACTCACCATCCAAGTAAGCTGCGCATGGCAACACACGCCCTTTATCTTTCAAAATTGCTTCTGCCATTTCAACAACTGCCGCACCGGGTGCATAAAAAGCAGAGCCTGTCTTAAGCAATTGCACGATTTCTGCACCGCCTTGTGCGGTACGCTCACAAATGCTATCAATATCAGCTTGCACCATCATTTCAGTAATGGAAATACCTGCAACCGTCGCATATCGTGGCAATGGCACCATGGTATCGCCATGCCCGCCCAGCACAAATGCTGACACATCAGAAATAGAGACTTTTAATTTCTCTGCAATAAATGAGCGCATGCGTGCTGAATCAAGCACCCCTGCCATACCCAGCACCCGTTCGCGTGGAAAACCTGATACCTGCTTAGCGGTATAAACCATGGCATCCAATGGGTTGGTGACCACCAAAATGACACATTCAGGCGAATACGCCACAATCTTTTTCGTAACTTCTGCTACAATTTTTACATTCGTTGCCAATAAATCATCGCGTGACATACCTGGTTTTCTGGCAATGCCAGCCGTGATAATCACCAAATCTGATTCGGCAGTATCTTCATAAAGCTGTGTGCCAGTAACCTGTGCATCATAACCCAAAATCGGCGATGCCTCATACATATCCAGTGCTTTTCCTTGCGGCACACCATGCACCACATCGAGCAACACCACATCACCCAATTCCCGTTGTGCTGCCAAGAATGCGGCTGTTGCCCCAACATTTCCCGAACCAACAACAGTAAGTTTTTTCCTTTTGAAATACTTTGCCCGATGAATACCACTTGCCCAACGCATAAGCCCTCCTAGTTCATCACCTATAAGCTAAGATGCCACCATAAGCTTGCTTTTATGTGTTGTCGAATATGAAATAGCGACATGACACAAACAAGCATGAAAAAGCCACAATGGCGCAAAAACATACCTAATATCACGTATGAAATATGCCAAGCCATTGCCGAGTGTGGGGGCAAAGCGTGGCTGGTGGGTGGTAGTGTACGCGATTTATGTTTACAGCAAAGCAGCAAAGATATTGACCTTGAAGTGTATGGCTTAGATGCAGATAAACTCTTGCATATAACGCAATCATTGGGGCATACCGAACAAGTCGGCAAACATTTTGGTGTGATTAAATTATGGCGAAATGGTCATGAGATTGATTTAGCGCTGCCACGAACAGAAGTAAAAACAGCTCAAGGTCACCGTGGTTTTACAGTCACAAACAATCCACAACTAAGCCCTAAAATTGCTTCATCACGCCGCGATTTTACCATCAACGCCATGATGTTTGACCCGCTCAATGATGAACTTTTGGATTTTCATCATGGACAAGAGGATTTGCAGCAAGGGGTTCTACGCCATGTTTCCCCTGCTTTTTCAGAAGATCCTTTGCGCGTATTACGTGCCATGCAATTCGCAGCCCGTTTTAAGCTTACTTTAGCACCTAAAACCGTCGTTTTATGTTCTGGATTAATACCCGAATTAAAAACACTTCCCTCTTCTCGTATTTGGTGTGAATGGCAGAAATGGTCACATGCACCTTACCCATCTTTTGGACTTCAAGCTCTCAAAGATAGCGGATGTTTACCTGTTCTTTATCCTGAATTAGACGCCCTAACCACATGCCCTCAAGATGCGCGTTGGCATCCAGAGGGTGATGTTTGGGCTCATACCCTACAAGTCTGCAATCAGGCTGCGCTTATTAGCAAGCGTGCAGGGTTAGATGACCAAACCTGCGAACACCTCATATTGGCAGCTTTATGCCATGATTTTGGCAAACCTATCACCACCTTCACCGATAAAGATGGTCATATTCGCTCCCCCAACCATAGCGAAGCAGGTTTTAAACCCATACAATCATTTCTATCCAACATAGCAGCCCCCAAACGCATCGCAAGCTATGTGCACCCCTTGGTTCACGATCATATTACGCATTTATGCGGTGAGCCTACAAGTCGCGCCATTCGTCGCCTGGCACACAGATTAGAGCCTGCATCCATTGAATTATGGGAAATGTTGGTCGAAGCTGATGCTTCGGGTCGTAGGCCCTCGCCTGCCTGTCGCCCTGCCTTAGCTTGGTTAGAAAAAGCACAAGCCTTATCCAACCATACAGAAAAAACACCCGCAATTGTGAATGGGCATATACTCATGGATATGGGCATGACTTCAGGAAAAGAAATGGGCGCGTGCATCAAAGCCGCCTATGAAGCCCAGCTTGATGGCGAGTTTTGCGACCTACCATCTGCAAAACAGTGGCTAGCAAAAAAGAGGTTTAAAAAGCTTTCACAACACTGATACGAGCAAAAAGAATAGAATGCATAGAACGTTGTTTCAAAAATTGAAGTTTATGTGGCTTTGTGAAAGCTTGGGCGCATTCGATGTGGTATAGGTGAAGGGTTAAAGGTAATGGCGGCCAAAAAAAGATTATCAAACAATAAAAAGCGCAAACTAAAACAACTGGTTGAACAGGCATACAGGCTATCCAATCAAAGAAACCTGCAACCTTGGATGCAAGCTTGTGCGGAAATTGAGGCCTTGCAGCCCAACAATCCTGATCTTGCTAATTTACGTGGTGTCGCTGCCTACCATGCTGGCCATCACGATGCCGCGAAAAAGTATTTTCATCAGGCCATTGAAGCTGCTCCCAAACGCGCTGATCTCATACTCACATTGGCAAATTTTTATCTAGTACAAAACTATTCAAAACAAGCAGCAAGCTACTTTAAACAAGCCTATGACTTGGGCGAACGTGGGTTTGATACACTCTTAAGTTATGGACAATGCTTAATTTTTGAAGATGCTAAGGTCGATGCACTTGCCATTCTTAAAAAAGCTGAAACATTGGTTCCGTATAATGAAGAGTTATGTTTCGCCCTCTACCGTGCCTACTTTGGACTGGGCAGACTTGATGATGCAGAAAAAAGTCTAAAAAATATTCTAAATAATAACCCAACATCTGCACGCGCATTGTTAGGTATGGGTCAAATTAGCTTGCAACATGTTGAGTTCGCAGCGGCAAAAGATTATGCCCATCAGGCTCTTGCCAATGATTCAAATTTTGTCGATGCCTATATTCTTTTATGTGATGTAAAGAAATTTAATGATCCGCAGGATCATGATATTCTTCATATGCAGGAGCTATTGAAAGAAACTGATAAGGATTTACCACACTTCCATATATTAAGTACCGCATTGGCAAAAGCACTCCATCAAACCCAGCAGTATGATGAAGCCTTCCATGTGGTTCACACCTCCAAAGAACATATTTTCCAAAACTCTTCCTACAGACCAGAAGAAGAATTGGCACATCTGCAATATATCATCGAGACATTTTCAGAAGATGATGCGCAAACCAACAGTGGATACGTTGATGATACACCTATCTTTGTAGTCGGTATGCCACGCTGCGGCAGCACCCTGACTGAACAAATTCTCACATCACACCCGGATATTCAAAGCGTTGGCGAAAGCGATTTTATCATGAAAAGTATGCTGGAAATTGCCGATGATCCAAACACATTTAGCCTTCAGACTTTTTTAAACTTTCCGCCAGATATGTGGAGGAAATTTGCGGATGTCTATTTAAAACACATTCGCAAGCAACACCCCACAAGCCCTCATATTGTTGACAAACAACTTGAAAATATTCGTCATATTGGAAGCATTTATAAAGCATTTCCCAACGCAAAAGTGATTCACGTCCAGCGTCAGCCCATGGATATTGGTTGGTCCATTTACAAAAACAATCTTGAAGGTGGGATATACAATTACGGACAGAACCTTGAGCAACTCGGCTATTACTATCGTGCCTATGAGCGTCTTATGCGGCATTGGAAACGTGTTTTGCCTGAGAGCTTTCTGTATGAAATACAATATGAAACACTTGTGCAGCATCCACAGGAAGAGATTCCCAAACTGCTTGATTTCTGTCACGTGAGCACACATGAAGACTGTTTTAATTTTTACAAGAGCAAGAATGTCGCTGCCACAACCAGTAGTGCCCAAGTACGTAAGCCAATGTATAACAAGTCCATCCAAAGCTGGAAACCGTATGAAAAACATCTAAAAGTACTTGCCGATATCGTTGGGCATAAATTGTAATTCACATGAATCAAAGTCGCCTATGGAGATGCTGATCAACACCATTTGACATTATTTATCATCTTGAGCGAAGTCGAAAGATCTTTCTTTCTAGGATGTTTCTAAATAGATTTCTCTACTTTGGTCGAGATAACGCTTTTAATCAGCCTTTCCCTATAAAGACTAACTTAGTGGCGAATTCTATAACCTGCCATCTGCAAAGCAGTGGCTTAAAAACTATTTCATACTCATTTCTCCAACATCAAGCATCTACAGCTTGGACATTACATCAATAAACCGATCGTCTCTGCCAGCAATAGATAGTGGCTTATCATTTCTTAATTTCTTAGCCACCGCACGCGCTCTTTCCTGTGGATTTCCATGGGTACCAGATTGCCCTGTTCCAATAGCACTTAATTTGGATAAAATTTTAGGAAAAGCGTACGTATCATAACCTGCTGTACGCAAAATATGGATAGCTTCCATATCTGCCTCTTTTTCTTTTGAACGACTGTAACCTTTCGCTGCATGATCAACCACCAAACCTGATATCATATCCAAGCCACCCGCAAGATTCACCACCTTTTTCACATCTGCTGATACAAACTGCTCACCAGCCTCACTCAGAATATCTTTTGTTAGCTTATCAGTATATTGCTTCTTAATAGAGCTAATAGGATGATCAAGAACAATATGGGATATTTCATGAGCCAAAATTGCAGCCAATTCATCTTCATTGGCTGCTTTAGCAATTAACCCCGTGGTAATAAAAATAAATCCGCCTGGTACAGCATAAGCATTCACACGCTCTGGCGCATCCAGCACAATAAAATGATAACCAGCATATAGCTCAGGTCTTGCCGATGCCATTGCCAATGTTTGCCCAATCGCGGACACATAATGTTGGAGTTGTTTTTGATTGAGCAGGTGATAATTTGCAAGCAAACTAGCCCCGCTTCCCCTCCCGATGTAATAACGCTCTTCTTCGGAAAAAGATTTTCTTGCTTTGGATATATTTTTTCCAACTTCCACAATCTTACCAAAATCTAAACTGAAGCCTTGAGCAAATACAACAGGAAAAAACATGAACATCAATAATGTAAGTAACTTTTTACTCATGAGCATACTCCCCAAGCGAGCCCTGTTTACGAAAGTCTCTAAACTCCATATCAGGGTCAGCAATGCTTGAAATCTTTTCGGCCTTATCCATTAAATCGTATCGCAGTTTTTTATTTTTACGATTTTCTTTTTCAACTTCGGGAGAAAATCCTTTCGTGGCAGCAGCCATATCTGATTGTGTTATATCTCCCGAACGAGAAAAACTTTTAAATTTCTTTGCCTTAACAACTGATTTTGACGTGATATAGCCTGTTTGTTGCCCATCTGATACTTCATAATAGATACCCGATGTTTTCAAATAAGTCACTGAACTTCCCTTGGGCAATGTTCTTATCAGCGTACTTCCAAATGGGCTCGGCGAACTTTTTAACAATGCTTTGGAAAGAGTGATACGTAAAATACTTCCCTTTTTAATGTAGTCTCTTGCATAGGCTGGTGATAATAATAAAAACATCATCATCGCTGCTAAACTACCCTTTAGAATCTGCTTTAAATACGCCATTCCAATCTCCTGGTGCTACCTTTCCATTCAATGCTTCTATTCTTCGTAAAAACTCAAGTGTAGGTGAATCATTTTCAATCACATCACGTGCCTTTGTGAATAAAACTCTTGCCTCAGAAAAACAACCTTCACGATATTTTGCTAGAGCCTCTTCAAACAATCGAATCATTGCTAATTTACTATCTTCCACTTCCCCTTGTTTTCCAAGTAATTCATAAACATGTACAGATTCCTGTTTACCCATGACCTGAATCAAATCAAGTTCTCTCATCACAAATAGTTCATCCGTAAGTATTTTGGTGCTTTCAGACACCATCAAATAAGTGCCGTAAAACTTATTTGCCCCTTCAAGGCGAGAGGCAAGGTTTACCGCATCTCCCATAATCGTGTAATCCATTCTATTACGGGAACCCATATTACCCACCAGCATCAAACCACTGTTAATGCCCATTCTCACATAAAGCGGCTCCCTACCTTCGGCAATCCATTTGCGACGAAGCACTTGCAACCTTTGTTGCATCTCCAATGAAGCTTGCAGTGCAAATTTAGCATGCTCCTCAGTATAAATTGGAGCGCCCCAAAAAGCCATGATTGCATCGCCCTCAAACTTGTCCACCGTACCATGATGACGACCGATAATATCACACATCTCACTTAGATATTCATTCAGCAATGCAACCAAATCTTCTGGTGAAAGTTTCTCAGAAATACTTGAAAAACCCTGAATATCGGAAAAGAACGCTGTCATCATCCGAACTTCCCCACCCAATTTTAAACGATCTGGATCACCAACCAGCGCGGTTACTACATCGGGTGACATATACTGTCCAAATGCACTGGTAATAAAGAGACGTTGCTTAGCCTCTATAACATAATTAAATCCCGTTACCAAAATAAAGCAACCGATTAAGTTTATAGAAGTTGCTGCCACATCAATCAGAATATTGTGATATTTAAACAAATATACCGCAATGCCCTGTGTTAAGATAAGCAGCAGGAATGTAAAAGAAAAACTAACACTTGCCTTGTATCTAGCCGAAATAAAAACCAGCATTAGAGCGGTTAGAAAGAGCACGGGTAACACATAAATTGGCTCATATCTACTTTCTAAAAACCCCCCAACCAAGATATTATGAATGGCAGTACCATGATAATGGATACCAGAATCATTCGATTTATTAAATGGGTTTGGGCGAAAATCTTTTAACTCGGTCGCATCAGAACCAATCATAACAATTTTATCTTTGAATAAAGCTGGGTCGTAATAAGGAGCACCGCCTTCATTGATAAGTATTTGCGATTTAATCACCCGCAATAGTGAATATTTTTTATAAACATTGGAGTCCCCGTAATAACGAGGACGTGCCATGCCTTTAGCATCCAATGGAATTTGTCGTGTTATCGAAGCCCCTGATAACACAAGGTTTGTTCCCTTCATTTGATACGATGTTATACCAAGATACGATGCGGCTGTTGCCAAAGAAAGAGATGGAAGGAGGTAATCCCCACTATCAATAAGCATCGGAATACGCCGTCCTATACCATCATTATCCTGAATAAATTTTACATCACCTATTGTCTTGGCTTTGTTTATCAGCTCTGCGACAGGTGTTCTCAAAAAGGAATAATTCTGAAATATATTTTCGTAAGCACCATCGACTTTCAATGCGAATTTCTTTGCCATCTGGGCATTCTTTCGCGATGCTTGGTTAGACATCCCACTTTGACTTTGACTTGAGAGCGTTGCTAAAATGACACCTGCTTCTTCAATAGCATTTCCAAAAGCAATATCATCGTCCATACCAAGCACAGAGCGCTCTGTAAAAATCATATCAAAAACAATTTCTTTGGCACCAGCATCCTTTAGAAAGCGAATAGCCTCAGCATATGCAGAACGAGGCCAAGGCCAACTGATTCCATCGACCTCCTCAGCCTCAATCAAACCAGCATCGGTAATCAAAAGGTACACAATGGGGCTTTCGCTAGGAACCGCTGTAAAATGGGTTTGCAATAGATCGGATACCGCATGATGCGCTGATTGAAAAGCACCGCCGATGTAGAGAATAGAGATTCCAACTGTAAAAATAACACACAACAATAACTGGCGAAAAACACTCGCCGCACTACGTTTTATGATTGCAAGTCGATGGCTATGAATCTTAATTCACCGAACTGCCAAGATGGAAATATGAAATCTACCTAACATACTTGTGACTATAGACAAATATATCTCAGATTCAATTCTCAAATGCAATGTAATGGCTAATACAAGTAGCCTCACTCTAAAAATTATGACTTAAAAACTATTTCATAGCACAAAATAATACCTGATAAAAAAACTCAACTACTTGTTTTTATTTGATTTTAGAGCGTATCTGGAAGACGCTTCGCAACTATGACAACATCTAACCTTTTCAACATCAATATGATTACCAAATATGACAAGGCAGGCCCTCGTTATACATCCTACCCAACCGCGCCGATGTTTCACACGGCTATCAATAGTGATGTCTATGCAAATACCCTGAAAGATGTCGCGCAATCAGATAGCCCTTTATCCTTATACATTCATATCCCATTTTGTAATACGGTGTGTTACTACTGTGGTTGCAACAAAATCGTAACCAAAAAATATGAGCGCGCTCAACCCTATGTTGATTTACTTATCAAAGAAATTGATATGGTTGCTGATGCCATGGGCGATACCAAACGCCCTGTCACCCAACTGCATTTTGGCGGTGGCACACCCACCTTTTTAAATGACAATCAAATGCGCCAACTTACCGACCATTTACACAAACGCTTTCATTTCGTGCCTGATGAGCAAGGTGAATATGGCATTGAGATGGATCCACGCGAATGCAGTGAAAGTACAGTCAAAGTATTGCGTGAATGCGGCTTTAATCGCATGAGCATGGGCGTTCAAGATTTTGATCCCATCGTACAAAAGGCTGTGAATCGTATTCAAAGCAAAGAAGAAACATTAAGCGTGCTCAATGATGCTCGCGCCCATGGTTTTACATCCATGAATATTGATTTGATGTATGGTTTACCGCATCAAACAGTGGAAACATTCAGTCAAACGCTCGATACCATCATCGATTTTTCACCTGACCGCATTGCGCTGTTTAACTATGCACATTTACCCAAGATGTTTATGCCGCAACGCCGCATTGATGAGGCTGCTATTCCAGCGCCACAAACAAAATTGGATATTCTAGAGCATAGCATCAACAAACTACTGGCTGCTGGTTATGTGTTTGTGGGCATGGATCATTTTGCCAAGCCCGATGATGAAATGGCAGTCGCACAACGCGAAGGCAATCTTTATCGTAATTTTCAAGGCTATTCCACCCATGCTGATTGTGATTTGATTGGTTTGGGGCTGACATCTATTGGTTATGTAGGTGGAAACTTCTTCCAAAACGCCAAAGAAATGGATGATTATGAAGCTGATATTGAAGGCAATCATTTTTCAGTATTCCGTGGCTACCAACTGACCCAAGAAGATCATTTACGCCGCCATGTGATTATGCGTTTGATGTGTGATTTTTCTTTGGATTACAAAGCCTTTGAATCTGAATATAGCATTGATTTCAAAGAACACTTTGCTGATGCTTTGGAAGATTTAAAAGCCATGCAAGATGATCAACTGGTTTCCCTCAATGATGATGGCATGCAAGTGCTAACTGCGGGTCGTTTGCTTATCCGTAATATCGCCATGGCATTTGATGAACATTTGCGCGCCAAAACAGGTGAAACAAAGTTTTCAAAAGTAATCTAATTTAAGAAATAGGTCGTTTTTCATGATTTATTCGAAAAACGACCTGTTTTAACAATTATCCGCCCTACTGCCTGATAAAAAAACTCGTCATTCCCGCCTTTCCCCAGGGGGATACTCTCTTGCTTCGCAATTCACCTAATCGCGAGGATGACAGACTTCATAATGATGGTATCGCATCACTTCTCGCACCTGATCCAAAAGTTTACTCGCTGTCGGGCGAAACCTTGTAGCATTGGGCTTTTTATCTTGAAAATACATTGGCATGCAAGCAACAATCCATTTTTTTATTCCATTATGCAATATTAAGGACTATTGTTCCACCTATGTATAAGAAATATGAGGACAATAATTCCTGCGATTGGGATTGTTAGCTTTATGCAGTACGGCCACATTCGGCCTAACAAATTGGAAAGATAGAAACAATGAAATTTAAATTTGAAAATGTAGGTTACGTTGATGAAGGTGATATCGAGCTTTCTGACTTGACGCTAATTTGTGGGCCTAACAATGCTGGTAAAACTTACGTTAGCTATAGTATTTACGGGGTTATCAAACACTTTAAATCTCTTATCGACTTTTCATTGTCTTCAGAACAGATTTCTATACTGCGAGATGAAGGCTCATTACCTGTGGATTTAACTGTATTTAGTGAGAATATAAATAAGCATATTAAAAATGCATCAGAAAAGTTTAGCCACACCTTAGGCGATTACTTTAATGCGCCGGATGATATGTTTGAAGAATCAAAAGTTGAGTTTTCAACAGATGATTTTTCACTTGATTTAGATGACGAGTTCAAACAAACGGCAAAATTTGGTCGATCAGAAACTTTGATTTTTGATAAAGCACCAAATGAAAAAATACTTTCAGTTGCTTTGAAGGTTGTAGGAAAGAATAAGTTACCAACAAGAATACTTAATGATGTTGTAAGTGACACAATTGCAAACTGTATATTCTCTACCAGCTTGCCAAAGCCTTTTGTTGTAACTTCAGAGAGAACTGGTATCTCATTGTTTTATAAAGAGCTCGATGTAAGTAAAAATGCAATTATCGAGCATTTAACGGAAAGCGATAAACTAGACCCTATAACTTTATTGAATAGTATGAGGTCACGCTATGCTCGACCTATTCAGGATAATATTTCTACAATCAGAGACTACGAAAACTTAAGTAAAAAAAAGAGCTTTCTTCGTACAAATAAAGGCGCATACAAGCCTGTCCTAGATGCCCTACAAGATTTACTAGGGGGCAGTTTCAAAGCGGTAGACAAGCAAGTCGTGTATTTGCCTAAAAAGGAAAGAAATCGAGATAAGGTTAGCGTACCTGTCTACATTGCATCCTCATCTATTAAGTCGCTATTTTTGATAGATTTGTACGTAAATTATTTAGCTGAAAAAAATGGAATATTAATAATTGATGAGCCCGAACTTAACTTGCATCCTGATAATCAAAGGAAGATGGCTAGTTTGCTCGCCAGATTAGTGAATTCGGGAATTAAGGTAATAATTACTACTCATAGTGATTATCTTATCAGAGAAATAAATAATCGAATAATGCTAAGTAACAACTTTGATAATAAGAAGTCGATAATGAAATCATCAAAAATTATTAACCAAGATTTATTGAACCCTAGTCAAGTTAAAGCATTTAGCTTAAATGGAGATCATTCTATCAAGGAGGTAGAGGTTGATAAGTACGGGATAAATATGGAAATATTTGACGGTATTATTGATGAGACTAATTCGCTAGCAGATGACATCTATTTCAGCATTGAGGAGTAGTTATGCTGGTTAAACTAAGGGACACAATTAACCCAGATGTTATTATTAATATTTCAGATGCTGATAAGACATTGCTCCTCAAAGAGGATGGTGCTGATAGTAAGATAAAAAAATTACTGATTAAGGGAGTGCCTAGTAAAACATTTGCGTTTTCACTAGATCATCAGCCAGGTGGTAAAGACAATAGATTTTTTAAGCAGCTCTCTTGTTATATCAATGCTGCTTGCGATAGTGGGGTTAATAAGGGTTGTGATTTGGTTGCTGTTTCAGAGCTAGATGATGGTAGTTATGATGTTTTGGTATTTGATTTAAAGTCTAACAAACCACGCAAAAAGGCGACAAAAAAACAGCTATTAAATTCAGAGCTATATGTAAAGTATTTAATGTCCATGCTGGAGAGTCACTGTCAGATTGATATAAGCAATATAAAATATAGACATGCTATTGTTACCACTGATACTAGAGCTGTTCGGAAAAATCCTACCTACAGACCAAATAAGAGCGTGGCTAGTGATACGAATTACAAAGTTAAAAACGTTACGGTAAATAGAGCTAAGGAAAGTTCTGTATATTATGGAGCGCTGTAAAAAGCTAACAAACGCATGTTGTCGGACTGGTTTTCAGCTGCGCTCCAAACCAGCCACAAATGCGGGCGTTAGCAGTTATCAGAGACACATATCAATAGGGTCAGACTGAGTCTGTACATAGTTTTGTGTATCTGCCGCATTCATAATCTATACGAAGTCGGTCAGC
>CAJXLC010000004.1 GCA_913055645.1 uncultured Pseudomonadota bacterium
GAATCACGGAGGTGCTTGCACCAAAAGAAACGCCTTAGCGGTTTCTTTTTTCACGGTGCTTTTCTCAATGTGATAACTGGTCAAAAATGACCAAGCGTTAGCGAGGGAATATTTTTACCACACCCTACTGTTTGCTTTTCGCAAAACCTGCATCATTTAAACTGAAAAAATTCAAATAACGTTGAAATATAAGGATTTTAGCGTTGCATCAGTTATTCAAAATAGGTATTTTGAAAGTGTCTTATTCTCATTGAGTGTTTGTAGGGTGCGATGACAGGATTTCTTTACTAATGTATTTAAGCGCTTTGCAGTTGCAGGCTAGGTATTTATAGCTCTGTAATTTTAAAGAAGACAAATAAATTCTATCAACTAGTGTTGGTGATTATGCTAAAAAATAGCCCGTATCTTAAATTGGTTAGAGTTGCGTTTATAATGCTAGTCTTTTTAGCCTCATCGTCAGTGTATGCAGATAATTATAACATTGGAATCCTCGCGTTTGAGCCCAAGCCCATTGCTAAAGCACGTTGGCAACCCTTGGCGACATACCTCCACCAGAAAATACCACAGCACACTTTTCATGTGCTGCCCATGAGTTATCATGGTTTAAATAAAGCCATTCATGAAGGCAATATTGACTTTGTATATACTAATCCTGGTCATTATGTTGAATTAGAACATAACGGGTTTGTCTCACGAGCTATGGCTAGCCAGATTAGTGAAATTGATAACAAAGGTTATGAAGAATTTGGTGGACTAATTTTTGCTCTCGCCAATAGAGATGATATATCTAACTTACAAAGTATAGCAGGCAAAACAATTGCTTCAGTAGATAAAGACTCGTTGGGCGGGTTCCAGATGGAGGCGTATGAACTTCATCGTATTGGTATTAACTTTACTGATTTGAAAATGCTGTGGACTGATATGCCTCATGACAAAGTGGTGCAAAAAGTAATTCAGCATGAGGCTGATGTGGGCTTTATACGTACTGGTGTGCTTGAGAGAATGGTTAAAGCAGGCACACTGGAACTTGGTCAGATTAAGATTATAAACGAGCAGAATAACTCTGAGTTCCCTCTGCACTGTTCTACACAATTATATCCTGAGTGGCCATTTGCTCCTCTAGTTAGCAATGATGATAACATTGTACGTTCTGTTGCAGCCGCACTGTTATTGTTGCCTCATGAAGGTGTCCTTGCACGTTCTATGCGTATACACGGCTTTAATATTGCGGCTGATTACGAGCCTGTACGAAATATCCTCCGTCAAATGCAAATGCCTCCTTATAACATAATACCAAAATATATTTGGACTTCGATTTGGATAGACTACTCTTGGTACATTTTATTTTCAGTAGTAATTATTTTCGTGATCGTTGTACTTCTACTACGTTTCGAGCACCTTAATAAAAAACTTTTATATTTGACCAAAGAATTAGATAAACTTAGCCACATAGATGGGCTAACAGGCATAGCAAACCGCCGTTACTTTGATGAACAGTATACACAAGAGTTAAAGCGGGCTTCTCGGACGCACTTACCCTTAACTATTATCATGATAGATATTGATTTCTTTAAAAACTATAATGATTCTTATGGTCATCAGCAGGGTGATGAATGTTTGAAATCAGTGTCTTCTGTAATTAGAAAAGAATTGAGCAGAAGTACGGATACTGTCTGCAGATACGGTGGAGAGGAGTTTGTAATTCTACTTCCTGCAACATCAGGTGATGATGCTATGAATGTGGCTGAATCAGTACGCAAAGAGATTATGGATTTAGCAATGCCACACAAAGATTCAAAGGTTTCAGATGTCGTTACAATATCACTTGGTGTGGCAGCAAGTGAGTCCGGTGATAATCAGCTTCTTATGCAGGCTGATAAAGCTCTATACCAAGCGAAAGAATATCGGAACAAGGCTTGTTTACATCAACCATGAGGGTTTACTAATGGATGGGAATATTATTCTTGTTGATTGAGTGGTGCATTACCCTAATCTACAATCAAAAATTGATAAAATTACTTGTAATATCAAAATTTTCCTTGCGCTACATTCGCTATATGAGCCGACAAAATAATTCAGCCTGAAACAAAGAGAATTTTGTTATAGGGCTTGTTGTTTTTGGTTGACTAATGTAGCCGACTATGAATAATATGCTTGCTGGTATTAATGCAAATTTATTCATGATTAAAAGGTGCGGAAAAGAAAATCCTGAAATCACTAGTCGTTCAGAAGATGTCGAGCAACTTGTGATGGGTGCATCTGATATGATTCGCCAACTATTAACCTTTGCTAGACAAGATCGCGTGCAGTTTCAGATTTTCGACTTGGTGCCATTCTTAGATAAAGCCTTTCAATTAGCCAAAGTGTCCATTGCGAAAACAATTGATGTAACACTTGAAAATAATGCTGGAGCATTACCTATTTATGGCAATGAAACACAAATTCAACAAGTACTCATGAACATGCTTAACAATGCCCGCGATGCTTTAAAATCAATAGATAACGCAAGTATTACTGTTAAACTGGTAGAATATACCCCTAGCGAAAGATTCAAAAAAGCAAATCCCGACATGACTGCGGATACATATGCTAAAATTACCATTGTTGATAATGGTAAGGGTATGACTCCCGAAGATGCTGAAAAAATATTTGAGCCTTTCTTTACCACCAAAGAAGTCGGTAAAGGCACCGGGCTTGGTTTGGCGATGTGTTATGGTGCTATTCAGAGTCATCATGGAACGATTATCGTACAAAGCCAAGTGGGAGTAGGTACAGGATTCCAAATTTATCTTCCTATCTCTGACAATAAAGCCTTAAATCAATCATTTGTTACATCTGCAAACATCACTGTTGGAGCAGACCAAACAATTCTATTGGTAGATGACGACCAACAGTTGAGAGAAGCGCAAAATAAGGCACTGCAAATGCTTGGTTATAAAACCCTAGAAGCCAAACATGGTAAAGAGGCTGTGGAGTTATTTGAAGAACATCAAAAATCCATCTCCTTAATTCTTATGGATATCACCATGCCAATCATGAGCGGTGTTGCTGCAGCCAAACAAATTCGAGCCATACAACCTGATTCACGCATTATTTTTGTCACAGGTTATGATCGGGATGACACATTGAATGGCACACAACTTCCTGATGCCCATGAGTTGATTCTTAAAAAACCATATACGATGAACAAACTAAATGCTGTCATTCAGCAACAGCTTCGAATCACTTCATAATAAATCATGCGAGATAAAAAGTCTGTAGCTTGCACCCTCAAAGATAAAACGTAACATGCCATGCTTGGCAGTTCATGAGCAAGGGAGACATGCATGACACTTGAGGAACTTTTACAGGCAGTAAAACAAAACAAACACATGCAAGGTGAAGACTTTTCAGGTTTAGACCTTTCTAATCAGGATTTGAGCCAAGCTAATTTTTCCAACTGCAACTTCAAGAGTGCAAACCTTCGCAATAGCAATTTAAGCCGTGCAAAATTACGTGAATGTGATTTTTCTAAGGCTGATTTACGTGGTGCTGATTTAAGTCACACAGACCTTTTTAATGCTGACATGACAGGTGCAAAGCTTCGTCGTGCGAATTTAACCAACTCCAATAGGATTGGTGCTAGAATACGCAAGTGGGCACTCAAAGGTACATATATCGCTGGCGCAACTGCATACGTCGATTAAGGAAATTTCAAAAATATGAATACTGTACAAGCTTTGCCTGGCGCATTTCCACTGCATGCGGATAAAGACTTCTTATCTGAAAGCGAGTGGGTAATTTTCAAATTGCTATGTCGCCCTGTCGAATCGTTTCCTGACAGCACTGCTGAAGAGCTTTCATTGGCTACAGGCAATCAAGTCTCAACTGAGCGATGCGATGAATTGATTCGCATTGTGCAAATCAATGCCCTTTCAGGCTTGGGTAGCTGGATTGCTCGTCTATTGGCAGAAGCAGGGCTCAACGAAGCGCGTGTGCGTACAGATAGTGCCGCTAACATCATGCAAGAAGTAAACAAAAAAGCAGGTTATGCTATTTGCAATGAGGCGACTGTGCATGCGTTAAATAGTTTACAAAAACAATGGAAAGGCGAAAGCAACTATACTGATAGTTAATAAATGAACTTGTAACCGTTCAGATTGCCGCGTTTTTTTCTGATCACAAGGCGAAAAAGCGGAGCTTACTACTGTAAGCGAGTATTTTTAACGCGGTTAGCGGGAAAATAAGCGGTAAGCTGAATGGTTACCAAAAAGGATAAGAATTAAACCCATGACTGAACACATTCTCATTACTGGTGGCGCTGGTTTTATCGGCTCCAATATCGCAGCAACATTAAGTCAACGCCCGAACACAGAAGTGGTGGTGGTCGATGATTTTTCTTCGGGAGATTGGCGCAATCTTATTCATGTGGATTGTGAAGTTCGGGCTGCTGATTGCGATGATGCAAGTGTATTGCAGGAAATCGCTGACGGTCGTTATACAGCTATTTACCACGAGGCAGCTATTACCGATACAACGGTGATGGATCAACGCCTGATGGTCGAAGTAAACACCAATGCTTTTGCTAAAATTCTCGAAGCCAGTTGTAAATCAGATACCCGTGTCATTTATGCATCATCAGCTGGCACGTATGGTAACTCTGCTGCACCAAACAGTATTGGTTCGGGGGAAGAGCCAGAAAATATTTATGGCTTTTCTAAATTGCTTATGGATCGTATTGCCAAACGTTGGTATGACAAACATAAAGCACCGATTATTGGGCTGCGTTACTTCAACGTATATGGCTGCGGCGAGCACCATAAAAATGAGCGTGATGGCAATAAAACGGCATCCATGATGTTACAAATGTATGATAAAGCAAAAGCAGGTGAGCAGTTGCGTCTGTTTAAATACGGTGAGCAAATGCGCGATTTTGTGTATATCCGCGATGTTGTTGGAGCCAATATTGCAGGGCTCACTGCAACCCAGTCTGGCGTATGCAATGTCGGTTCAGGAAAAGCTAGGACATTCAATGATATTGTTGAAAACCTCGGTGTTGCATTGGGCACTACATTTGATGTCGAATATTTTGATAATCCATTCTCATTTTATCAGATGCATACCGAAGCAGATTTAACTGAAACCAAGACTATTTTAAATTGGCAACCAGAATGGAGCCTTGAAAAAGGTATCGCTGATTATATTAAACAACTTGAACATGGTCACCGTGGCCCACAGGTAGCTTCATGAAAACTATTTATTTATTATGTTTATTTATCGCTCTGAGCAATACCGCTTGTATGCATCGTGACACGCTTCAAGGTAATGTATTTAAAGAAGGAGATATTTCTTTAATCCATAAGGGCGATACCAAATTCCATGTTGAAAATATTCTTGGAACACCTGCCATTAAAGATCTCTTACACCCCAATCAGGTTCAATATATTGAGCAAGTAAAAAAGACTGACCCAGAAACTGCCTACACCCGTGGTATCATTATTCATTACGATGATGCCCTGCGTGTGAAGTATCTTAAACGTTTTGGATTTGAACAGTAAGCATGGCGCTAAACCAACCTGGTAAACGCTCCAACATTACATTTCTGATAAGCAGTATCTTCACCATCGCCCTACTTAGCATCATCATTGCAGGACACTTGGCACTTATCTTCGCTATTTGGTTTTATTTCAATGATGGTACGGGCATGGAAGTTGTCAGTAAATTCACAGGACTTCCCGAAGCATTGCTATGGTTGAGTATCGTTGCGGCATTTATCTTGGATGTTTGGATTGTTATCAATATGCGTAAAGGTCATCAAAAAGCCAAGTTACGCTAAGGTTTTGTCAGACTTATGCTGATTAACGCCATCTGACACTATTTAACAGCATTTGTCATCTTGAGCGAAGTCGAAAGATATTTGTTTTCAATATGTTGCAAAACAACTCTCTCCACATCGGTCGAGATGACACCTTTCATCCGCGCTTCCCTAGCTTAAGAATTGCTAACCGGGGTAAAACCAAACAAATGCCACCACCCCATGAGCAATAGCCAAGGTTGTTGCCAGGCCCGCTGATAATACATGCCAAATAAACACATCTTTATCAAAAATACCCATTGCAATGCCAAAACCTGCAGCAAGTAAAATAAGAATAAGTAAAGAACCACCCATCCAAAAAAGAATTTGATGTTTGCGCTTGACATCAATCAAACGCTCTGGCGCTATTACAACATCATCATTAAATTGTTGCAGAACTTCTGCTGAGTGCTGGGTATTCACAGCTTCCGCAGTGGCTGCATAAGCTGAAGATGATGGAACCATACCAAGCATAAACAAGGCAACTACAAAAATATACTTCATAGGGCTATTCATCGTCATCATCCTTTTTCGTGGCATGCCACCAGTGCAAAACAATTAACAAAACCATAGGAACAAAAACCAAACAGAAAATGAAAACAAAAATTGCCCAAGTCGTATCTATGTTCACATGTAGGTAACGATAGCTATCAACAGATGCCTGCGCTGAAATAGAGCCACATAGTGTTAGAATTGAAAAAAATATGCTTTGAATAAAACGCCGTAGTTTCACTCTGCTACCCCTTCTGGTTTTTTAGTGGATGCACAACGGAAACCATAAAAATCCGATGCCATATTAGGTAATGAGTAATTACGATGATAGCTCTCTGTTGAAAAAGGATCACTTTTCCATGAACCGCCACGCATAACACGGTAGACATCACGCTCTACATTTTCCTTTCCAGTACCGCTAAACTGATCTTCGCGCGGATGAAATTCAATCGTTTTACCTTTGCTAGTAACATATGGATTATACACATCGAAAACCCATTCCGATATATTTCCAGCCATATCCATCACACCATACGGGCTTGCCCCATGTTCATACTTAAAAACAGATGTACTATGACCAACATTATAATAAGTATTCAAACGGCTCACATCCATTTGATTACCCCAAGGCCAACGTCGCGCATCTGTGCCACGCGCAGCTTTTTCCCACTCCACCTCTTCAGGCAGGCGCTTGCCTTCCCAAGCACAGTAATCTCTAGCATTATACCAAGAAACAAGTGCTACTGGACGATCTTCCGTATTTACAGGAATTTTCCCATCCACCCAATTCAATGGTGGTCGATAATTCTTTTCAATGACAAATCTCGCATACTCAGCATTGGTAACAGGGTATTTATCAATCCAGAAATCATCTGTATGTATATGTCTTACAGGCCGATCAGCATCATTAGTACGCACTGAATTCGTTCCCATTTTAAAAGTACCCGCAGGGATATGAACCATTAGATTCAATTTTTTCCATACATCTACAGGTAATAGCTTGCTTAAATCTTCAGTTGAATACGCTTTTTTCTCATCAATACGCGCCTCATGTTTTGCTTCTATATAAATATCTTCACCAGCAGCCCGTTCATGCTTATCCACATCAGCAATATCATAACTTATCTTACCGCGCATTTCATCCATACGCATGGAGCCCAATTTCATCACATGCAATGAGCCACCAATCATAGCTGCAGCAACGCAGGTTAAAAGAACTGCCATCGCAAGCCGTTTACGACGTTTTTTCTCTTTTACTGAAACAGGTTTACGTGCCATCTACTTTATTCTTCCTCATCGCACGGTAATGATTCGCCATCTGCGGGAGCATAATCTGCTGTTCCAGGCAAATCCATTGAGCCATACCAGCGTTTTAATAATATCTCACCAAAGACCCCACCCATTGCGCAGAATTCCATATTTAAAATAACAAAAAATCCCCACCACATTAAAGGAATCAGGCTTGCTCCCTCAGGCGCACCTGTTTTCGAAGTCATATAATAATCTACAGACAATACGACTAATGGTGGAAAGTGAGCCAACCATTTACCACCCCAGCCATAAATCAAACCTACAATAACACCTGTAAGCAAAGGTAATAAAAACATAGATAGAACAAACGCAAAGTTATAACCCGCAATACCCCAAAAAAGCTCTATTTGCACTCCCAATAATAGATGTCCCATATGAAAAAAGAACGCACTCGCAAAAAAAGCCACAAAAAAACGTTCCCATTTGGATGCCCAAGGCTTTGGGAAAACCTTACGTGCTTGTGAAGAACTCATGCATCACCTCTAACTGTTTTTATTTTTTGGGATAAGGGTTGCCAGTTAACTTTTTATATTCAGATGCCCTTACATCTTGTAAATACCAGTTTTTAACTTTCATACCTGCAAAATATTGTGCCAATACACGTCGCTCACTTTCAGGCAAAGATGCGTAAGAAGGCATAGCGTATTTTGCTTTCAAACGTGTAGGGATAATAGATTGTGGATTTTTAGATGAAAAATAATCATACAACCATGCTTCAGTGCGTAGCGAACCAATACCATCCAAACTTGGGGCAGGCACCGTCTCCATAATATTTTTAACACCCCAAATAGTATGGCAATCTCTACAACCAATATCACGATACAAGTCAGCCCCTGCTAACTGCACACTTTTACTGGCTGTTGAATAAAAAGGAATACCCTTGTCAACAATAGGGTTTTTGGAATCATAAATACCCTTCCCAATAGCTGCCACAACAACAAGACCCAAAAGACCAGCGATTAACCAATCGCCCTTTCTCATGTTAGCTTCTACCCTGTTCTTTCAAATATTCTTTACGAAGATCTTCTTGCTTCTTCATGACCTCTTTCATTTTTTTAAACTCTTCAGGGTCCATTTTATCTTTATCATTATCATCAAACACAAGATACTTGATATCTTCATCAAACTGATCATGTTTAGTAGCCCAGTGCAAACCAATAACCACAGCTATTAAAAGAGATGCACCACTAATTAACCAAATATAAATCGTCCAGCCATCACCCCAGCTATTCATTGTTGCCGTTAATTCAGCCATTATAAACTCCTTTTTTTCATCTTAAATCAAATAACCATCAAGTAATTGCACTGCAGCAAAAATTGCTGCCACAATCACACCTAATACAATCATTGCTATCAGAGCCTTTTCGCCTGTTCTAATATTACTCATGTCTGTGTGTCTAAAAAACAGACCAATCACACCCACAAAAACCACCATAGCAATCATCATGAAAGCAAAAATACCAACGCTATAGCTTTGGCTACGCATACTCTCAATACCAAAAGAAGTGGCATCGGCAGCCATGCACTGACTACTCAGCGATAAATATAAAGTAAATATCAATAACGTGGAGGTATATTGCATCATATCACGGCATTGTATCCATAATATAATAAATGAAAAGAGAAACTAAATTTCATTAAAAAATTTCTTATAGACAAAAAAAATGCCGCCCCAAAGGACGGCATTTTTATCAGTCGATCTAGTTTATTTTTGATGCTCATCACGAGGATCAGGTGTACCTTTTTTATGGTTATCAACGAAGAAACTATAAATAATGGGTACAATCAGAGCAAAAGAAATAACCAGCAGCCCACCA
This sequence comes from uncultured Pseudomonadota bacterium, assembly GCA_913055645.1. GTDB lineage: Bacteria > Pseudomonadota > Zetaproteobacteria > Mariprofundales > Mariprofundaceae. The sequence continues at coordinate 9,454 of CAJXLC010000004.1, forward strand.
AGTTGAGCATTGTCAATATCAATCATATTAATCTCCTATATTAGTGTGCAATGGTATGATCAGGCTTCCAAGTAATTGGAGGCAAACGTTTTACTGTGATAATGACAGCAAGACAAAAACAAAAGAAATAAATCACAGACGTTGTATAACCTTTATCCCACCAAGGTTGCTTGTGTTCACGAGTGCCATCTTCTCTATAGTTTCCTTCAAAGTTTGCCAGGACAACTTCATTACCAATAACTGAATAATCATCTAAATGAACATGCTGATTATTAAGTTCAATAATTTTAGGTGCCATAATACGCAAGTCATTCATTGAAATAGGATGCTGCGTACGCTGGAAAGCAAAAGGTGAATCATATTTCTCCAAAGAAGCTTCGATCATTGCCATAGCTTTTTCATCAGCCTCACCTGTGCTAATACTCTTATCGTTCAACACACGCTGAACTGGCTGAGAATTCATCAAGGTAATATAATCCATATACATCGCAGCATTTGGACGTTGTCCAAACAGTGGGAAAGTCCAAGCAACTGCCGTAAGAAACGTAAGAATCAATAAACCTACAACTGGACGTGGTAGTGGATTGTTATTTTCCATAATTCCGCCCAAGCTTTCATTCTCCCAAATATGCGTAGCTAGATCATTTTTTGTAGAATCACTGAGTGTCTGTAATGGATGATTTAATTTCAGTCCATCTAATAATGGTAAAAATTTTGACATCTAATATCTCCCTTACTTCAAGTTTAATGCGAAGTCAATCAGCATACGAGCCTCTGAATCTGCTGGAGGCTCAGGTACTTCTGGTGGATAAATACGGTCACCTTCACGGTATGCATCAAATTCCTCATCCCATTTCTTCAAATCAATTTTTTTGCCATTAGCATCTTTTGGACCCCAAAGATAATCATAACGAGGCATAATTGAATGTGGTTGAACCAAACGTGGATTAAAGAAGTGCAATGTCATCCATTCTCTTGATGAATTACGCGAACCTACATGCAACAAATCTGGTGCTTTACGGTCAGAACCAAATGCTGTTGGTGATTCACCATTGAAATCACCCAATACTGGAGGGCGACCAAATGATTGCCAGTCATGCGTTCCTTCTGGAAGAAGTGTATGACACCACCAGCAGCCTTCACGTATAAACATAGTTTTACCAGAACCAGCTAAAATTTTCTGATCAGCTGCTGCTAATGTTGCATTGACACTCCAGCCGCGTGTGGCTGTTGCGAATTCAATATATGGCGTTTCAACACCATCTTTTATTGAGCTCCGAACAAGAAAAACACCACCCTTTTCTTCGCTGACCTGACCTGTCTTACCTAAAGATGCACTGAGAGCCTGCACAGCAGCCCCTAAGATATGCTTATGAACCAAACCACTTGGAAGTGATGTGCCTGGTTTAAACACATAGGCTGATACTTCATCAATTGCAGCCCCTGTCGCAGGGTCTTTTTTCAATGTTACTTTGATTGGCTTGTCATCACCATGGAGAAACAAATCCCCATAATCAAAAGCACTTGTTTTACCATAAGTCAGCTGTTTTTCCAAAGCTACACTTGTTGATGACACGCTGGAAATGTCCAGCCCTGGAAAATATATTGTAATCATCATTGATGTAGATAGCGCCACACCAAAAAGAATTGATCCAACTCGATATTCACGGAATCCCATTCTAACCGTCCTCCCTCTTTTTATTTTATCTCTAAAGTAGCAGGAGCCCGAAGGCTCCAGCCCTATATTCCCTTAACGTACGTATGCAACTTCATGTGGAAGAATACCATGAGGAATCTTCTCACCGTGTTTCGCAGTCATATACATATTCCACAACCATACGATATTACCCATGAATACCAAGGTACCACCAATCCAACGTACAATCATGTATGGATGTTCTGCAATCACGATATCCAAGTATGGTACTTCATAGATCTTACCAGCACCTTGAATCAAGCCCGCGATGGTCATTGATACCCAATACAATGAGAATCCAACCAATAACATCCAGAAGTGGAAGTTCGCCAAGCTTAGAGAGTACAATTTACGACGTAACAAGGTTTGCATGCCGTAATAAACCGCAGCCGCTTCAGCAAAGGTTGAGAAACCAAGCAATGCCAAATGAGCATGTGCCACAATCCAACCAGTACCATGAACATACCAGTTAATCGCACGTGTTTGCTGGAAACCACCCTGCATATTCAATGGAATCGCTAGAAGCACACCAGTGATGGTATATTTAAGCTCAATATTTTCCACGAACATTGCCCATTTGCCTTGCATGGTTAACAAGATATTACATACATAAGCAACCGCTGGCACAAGAATCAATACACCTTCAACCGATGCAAATGATTTCAACCATTCAGGCAATGGAGAACTCATAATATGATGCGCTGCTGGTGTTGAATAGAACACCACAATAGACCAGAAATGCAAATGACCCACGCGATGTGAATACAACGGATTACCCGTAACTTTCGGTACGATGTAATATGTAATCGCTGCTGCAACAGGCGTAATCAACAAGCCCAATACATTATGCGCAAACCACCATGTCATCAGTGCTTCGTTCAAACCAGTCAAATGCAAGAATTCAGGCATATTACCGACCAAGAACACAACAATTAACATAAAGAAAGAACCTACAAAGAACCAGTTCGTTGTATAGATGCCTTGTGTACGACGATTAATAACCGTCATAAAGGTGTTAACGAACAATGGCGCAACCATGCAAAGCGCAATATACAAATCAATTGGCCAGATGAAATCTGAATACTCACGACCAGAAGTCATACCGAACCACAACGTAGAAAGTGCTAACATCAAGCCAACATTCCATGACATGCAGTTCCAAACACCTAACTTTTCAGACCACAACTTGGTATTACCCAAAGCTGGTACGATGTACATCGCAGACATCGCAAAAGCACCCGTAATCCAACCAAAAATCACTGTATGCACATGCACTTGGCGCATATGACCAAATTGCAATGCATAATAATGCGTAAACCAATCGGGAAACGCCAACTTCGCCGCATTAAACGAGCCTAAACCCGTACCAACAATAAACCACATGATACACGAAAAGCCGAAGAACAACGATGTTGTACCACCAGGAATATCTTCCTCTTTCGCAAACAAATATTTAAGCATTTACTTACTCCTTTTTATTAAAAAAATTAACCAAACCAACCAAAAAAATCTATCTTTTAATCTTCCTGATCTTCGTCATGTTGGCCAGGCATCAATAGATACCATGCAAACCACATACTCGAAAATGCCAAAAGAATTCCTAACATCGATGCTACTGTTGCCATCTTTACACTCCCTATCCCTTATTTGATATTACTCTTTAATTTTTCCTTCGCGAATGCCATGCAATTTCAAGGCATACCCAAGAATCCATACAAAAACAGCACCAAAAATAATCATTACCCAGTTACCGAAACCTTCAAATGTAAATGGTGAATATGCATCGGATCCCCACAAGCCAGCTTCAGGAAACGGACCGCGACCCACTGCCAACTGCGTAGCAATTGTAAACACAGAGCCATTACCCATACCAGTAATGAAACCAGATACAATAAGTAGCCATACTGAATTTTTCATACTCTCCTCCCTATTAAAACTACATTAATCAATTTTAATCTCGCCAAACATTAAGGCAATTTAACCTAGTGTCAAGCCCATAAGTTAATTAAGGTTATAAACAAGCTTGCATTGCCATAACTTCCTTTCACCCGCATACTTGCAGATATGAAAGAACTACTTATTTATAGCATTAGCGCTTGCGCTTCACTATTTATTTTAGGCTATGTTGTACACATTTTTATAGGCGGACTTGTTGAACCTCTAACTGAAGCCATTGCCATTGGAGCAGCGGTTTCTACGAGTGCCTCTGTCATGGCATGGATGGTTCGAGATGTCTTAAAAACACGTAAAAAACGTTAAATCAATAAACGCCGAGAAAAACTATTTATTTATAAAAAGCTAATGCCTTGGTCACAGCATTAAAATCATCTACGGAAAACTGCCCTTTATGAAAAACATATTGCTGTTTTTTCCCCATCTCGTCAGTTCCCGTTAAACCAAAAGATTTCTCCGCTTTATCTGAAAAAAAACGAATATCACGCATCAAAAGGCGCTGTTCATTGTTTTTAAGCTTCAAAGCAATACGTTCTTTGGATATATCCAAAACAACTGGCGCAGAAGGCATCAGCAAAAGGCGGCGCAAGATACGGCCTCCACCCACCATTAAAAAGAAAAATCCCAAGAATATCAACACTTCACCTAACATTTGATTATCACCTACAAACCAATAACGTAGGCCAATTAACAGCAGAAATGCCACAGTAGGAACATATAATAATAAATCCCAAATAATCCCCACTTTATCTGCTTGTAAAGAACACTGCACCTCTTGCCATGATTTAGCCATTGCTAGTCATCCCAAGGACATGTTGTATTTCTGGTTCAATTTCAAAACGCAATACGCGCCCAGGGGCAATATATTCCACTTTTCCCTGAGCATTAATTACAAATGTCCATGGCTCACCACGCACTTGAAATGTATTATAAGCTTCAGGATTATAATATTGATCCATATGCAAAAATAAAACTTTATCGCCATAACGGTTAAGCATTACTTTCAAAAGTTGCAGCTGTTGATCACATTGTGTGCAATGCCCTGGTGTTGCAAATTCTAGAACAATCGGTTTACCTTTTTTAAGAGCCTCATCAAATGATAATTGATACATTCGCGGATCTGGATAGCGGTAACTTGTAAGCTTAGACATATCACCACCAGCATCTGCCAGTGTTTTGGTTTTTAATGAAGGTACTTGCTGCCCAATATGAAACACACCACCACCGCCATTAAATGCATCACACCCATTCAATAACAACAACGCAGCAACACACAAGCCTAAATATCGCATCATCGTTCCTCTTTCCAGCCTGCACATGTTTTAAAAATATTATACGCCCAAATAAAGTTTGCCAAAAGAACCAAGGTGCCAAAAATACCCATGGTCGCCAGCCAAGGTTTTACAATTTCTTCCACTTCAGCTGGAGAAACATGCTCACTGGCGATACCACCAGCAACACCTGCCACAGTAAAAAACACCACCATACCAATCAAACCAAAGTTATGAATCCAAAAATGCCACTTAACCAATTTAAGGCTATAAATTGGGCGTTTAACCAAGCGCGGAACAATATAATAAACGGCTGCAAAAATCGCCATTTCAACCCAGCCCAGCAAGTTAATATGCGTGTGGGCGCGCACAATCAAATTACCATGCATACGATGATCAACAAAGTGGCGAAAATCTGAAATCCCCCCCATCAAAGCGCCCCATGAAAAACCAATCATACTATAAATCACACAAGCAAAAATAAACCATAAGGTATATTTAATGTACTCCTGATCTTCCCACGGTTGCTGCGCCATCACTTCACTCCTTCACTACTTGCTTTTTTATCACGAATATCTGTATATTTTTCTTTCCATGTATTTGGCGCCCATGTCTTCACCATAGAGTCAATGAATGGTGATTCGCCTTTCGGAGGCACTGGTGATGATGATGAACCTTGATCAGAGCGAAGTTCGGACAAAAACACTGCCAAATCATGAATGTCTTGTTTTGGCAACAGAGCTACATAATAAGCCTGTTTAGGGCTCTTGCCATGGTCCATGGTTACATCACCATAAGTTTTCTCTGGCTCTAGTAAAAAATTCTCCAGCCACGTCACACTACGCCTTGAACCAATGCCATCCAAGCTATTGCCCATATTGGTACCTTCAGCCATCGCCCTATGACACTCAGAACATGCCTGGCGACGGTAAATTTGAGACCCACGTTTCCCAGTTTCCGTTAAATCAAAATGTGTATGCTGTTCAAAAATAGGCTTATCACGCGTTGACATCTCATATTGCATAATGCCAAAAGCAATACCGGCTAGGATAATAAAGGCTCCAGCCACAATAAATAAAAGTTTTTCGCCTGTTTTCAAAAGGTGTTTTTTAGTTGGTTGGTTGTTTTTTGTCATAATGACGGCATTATCAGCCTTAACTTATACATTGCAACAAGGATTATTCATGCTTACTCGTTTCTATATCATATTCGCAGCACTCTTTCTTTTATCAGGCTGCTTGACGCAGGCGGATCAACAACAAGAAGCAGATCAATTGGTTAACAAACTTCATCAGTCCATACAGCAAAAGAAATGGGATGTAGCAGAACAACTTTTTAACCCTAAGTTCTTCAAAACTGAGTCAAAAAGACATTGGCAACAAAAATTAAACACGTTGCAAAGCAAGCTTGGGAAAATTATTAGCTTTCAAATTGTTTCAAAATCCAAAGACCCACGTTTTAGTGGGGACTTTTATATATACATTACATCCATTCGCCATGAACATGGCTTTAGCCATGAAACCATAACTATTATCAAAAGCCTTGATGATAAACCACTAGCTATTTCGGGCTATTTAATCAAGGCACAGAAGAATCTATGAATATAAAGAGAGCAATCTTACTTTCTATCGTTATTGCTCTGCCTGCATGCAGTCAAATGTCAAATACCGAAACACCGCAAACAGTTGTCAATCAATTAACTGGTACATGGCTAAGCGAAAGTCGCGATGGAAAGGTTATTTTTTATTCTGATCAAACTGCAAAAATGCTATTTCCCAAACACCAGCCACCTATCAAACTCATATCAACCTATGAAACAGTGAAAGATGAAAGCATTGGCATTAATCTAGGTGGATTTTGGAGCGGCCCCGCATTAATCAACACATCTAAGTTACAAGGGCAGCATTTAACCATCAGATTCCCTGATGAGAACCCCATTACGCTTTTCAGAGTTAAGCCTTAATATAGTCATTCAAGTATTAAAATACCGTCATGCCCGAGTGCTTTTATCGGGTATCCACTAAGCATAACACGTTGATGTCTATGGATCCCCGCCTTCGCGAGGATGACTATACAGGGGTTTCAATACTTGAACTACTATATATTGTAACTCTTGAATAACAAAATGATGAATCTATCATTTATTATTCATTCGTCGGGTTTTCACAATGCGGCATGTGTCGCTCTTGAATAACAAAATCGTAAGCGCCTGGTTTTATTGCTCTCAGATTGGGAGCCGCGAAGCGGGTTGAGATGCTCTTGAACAACAAAGTCAGGCTTACTTTTTAAAACGAGACAAAACATTGAGTTGTAAATTTATAGTAAATAAGCCGTCATTCCTGCGAAGGCGGGAATCCAGTTGACTTTGCATGCGTTCCAGTAAATGAATTTCCGCCTTCGCGAGAAGGACGTGTATTTTATATTGTTCCGCCTTACAAGAGAAACCGTTCTTTTACCCATAAAAAGTGATGTAAAATATTGCTTTAGTTAGAAGAATGCTGATTAAAGGTGTCATCTCAACCGAAGTGGAGAGAACTACTTCACAACATATCGAAATCAAAGGTTTTTCGACTTCGCTCAAGATGACCAATCGTATCAAATACCATTCATCAGTATTTTTCTAGAGTAACATGCAATCCAATAACAATAAAAAAAGGGGCGATGCTCTCGCATCGTCCCTTTTTAATTTCAATCAACAACCGCGTTTAGCGACGTGGTGCTGATGGGTTTCCTGCGGTTGCAGGGCGAGCCACTGTCAAAAATGCAGCTACATTTGCAATATCTTCATCCGTCAGTTTTACTGCCACCTTACGCATTAGACCCATAGGATCATTGTCGCGAGCTGCGTCATCATCCGATGATTTCGTTGTCGCTCCCAAACGCCAAGCTTCCAGTTCATGTTTTAAATAAACATAACGTTGGCCACCAATCGCTGGGAACATATTACCCGCAGAGCGACCGTGAAAAGCATGACAACTCTTACATGCAGGAACACCGCGCTTTGGAATACCATAGTCCGCAATCACTTGACCTTTGTATACTGTGCCAATCTCTTCGCCATCTTTACGCATCTGATCCAAGTCAGAACCCATAAACGGTGTTTTTAACGAATGCACATAAGCAGCAACATTATCACGCTGCTCTTTAGTCAAAGCTTTCGCAATATCATTCATCTGATACATGGTATTATCCATGCGTTTGCTTGTAGCAAAATCTTCAAGTTGCTTCCTAATATATTTTTGAACTTGATATGCTAGACGTGGGGTTCCCATATCATCAGCACCCATGCCGCCCATACCATGGCAACTCGCACAAGCTGGTACAGTATCGCCAATGCCATTTTCAAAAATAACACGACCAGCAGCTGCATCGCCAACACCTTCAGCCATTGCAGACTGTGACACAGCCGTCACACTTAATAGTGCCGCAGCACTTAACATCATTAAACGCTTCATTCCAACTCCTCCCTTATATAAATCAATAATAATCGAATTAATCGTCTTTATTGCATGCAGATTTATACATAAAAATCGCAATCCCAAAAAAGAAAATTGCCATTCCAATATACATCTTCCAAACATCTGCAGTTGTAAAATTAATCGATGCTTCAATAAATTTGCCCAACATAATCAGCCTCCCAGCATTAAAAATAACCTTTAACTAAAAACTAAGTCGCCACACTGACGATTTCTTAGAATAACTCAAGCCCACTCTAATACATCCAGCAGGCAAATAATTCAGCGCAACTATAAACATCTATTTTATTACACGCAATAGCTTTATGGATATATAAACAATATACAGTCCAACACACGGTTATTTTGTCTTCGCGGCACCATCGCCTTCCACCGACAAACACTCAAACACTTCCTCACGATTCACTAAAACTTCGCGCGGTGCATCAATACCAATCCTCACCTGCCCACCTTTAACACTTAGCACCTGAATTTGAACATGATCACCAATAGTAATGGTTTCACCTGTCTTGCGTGTCAGAATAAGCATATCATTTAACCTCTAAACCATGAAGCCATACGCATGCCGAAAGCCACTCAATGCACATCCACATGAATAGTTTGACTCCAACCCTTACCATAAGAGATATGATGCCCATCTGCAAATTGCAACGTCAGTGTATGTTTACCTTCTGACAATTTCAAAGTAGTTTCAGTTTGACCCTTTCCGAAATGTATATGTGTTGCATCTTTCGCTACAGCCTTACCCGCTGGCACAAAATCACCATCAATAATAATATGGAAATGCCCTGAGCCTTTTTGAATTTTACCTGCTTTTGCTACACGCATACCGTCCACAGCCATCTCAACATGAATACCATCTTCCTCATCATACGAAGCATTGTTTACAGGTGATACAAAATGCACACCATGCTTTTCACCTTCGTGCGCCCAGCCAGTGCCCGCAAATAACACCAACATCATTGCAATACCAAATATTCTTTTCATGCTTCACTCCTTTACCTATTAAGATATGGCAGCAGACTAGCGATTCAAGCTATTGGCATCTACCCATGAAACGTTAGGGTTTCTGCATATCAACATTTGGAGCAAAATCAGTGCCGCAAAAAAACTATGTCCCTGAACGATTTCAAAGCCCTGAATACCTAGCAGCCTTAGCCGACACAAGCGCTCCGCAAACGGCTATATTTCATAAAAATGCATTAAATCATATGCAAGAAATAGCGGTAAAAGGCTACCCCAATGAAATATGTGGGCTGTTATTGGGGAATATAACTGCCCAAGACTGGAATATTCACGACGTACGACAAATAGACAACATCAATACTGAGCGTGCTGCTGATCGCTTTCAGCTTGATCCCAAGGGTTATCAAGCTGTTGACCGTGAAATTCGCGGTACAGACATAGAAATTATCGGTGTCTTTCATTCACACCCTGATTGTCCTGCCAAGCCTTCCCCTACTGATTTAAATAATGCTTGGGAAGGCTTTTTATACCCTATCATTAGCGTCTGTGATGGCAAAGTTGCCAATATTCACTGCTGGGAACCCAACGATTTATCTGGAAAATTTCACCCCGTTCATATGTCCAAGGCAAACTCATGAAATTACTCATATTCGCATTATGCATAATTATTGTCAGCCTAAACGCTTGTACAACACTACAAAAAAAGACTGCTCAGCCTATGGTTCATAAACAACCCGTAGTACAAGAGCCCACGCAACCTCGCAGTGAACGCTCCCTTTATTTGGGTGCCCAAACTGCCATGCGTAACGGACAAATTACACTAGCCATTGAGTTTTTAGAAGCATTAGTGACCCAACGCAACCATGAAAAAGAAAGCAATCTTGTTGACCTCACACCCATACTTCAGCTTACCGATTTGTTATTAAAGAGTAATCGTCCCAAAGATGCGCTGAAATATTTACAAGCACCTGTTCGGCTTACAAAACTAAGCAAAGACAACAGTGCAGAACAAAAAGACCTATATCTCATGTATGCACGTAGCCTTGCAGGCGTTAAAGAATATAATAAGGCCTTAGATTCACTTATCAAACTACTTAACCAACACCCAGCTTTCATGCCTGCCCGCCACTTACAAATCACGCTGTACATTCACACAAAACAGTTTGCTCTCGCCCATGTCGCTATCAATATTGCCATTCAACAACAAGATACGCCAAGGCTTCGTCAGTTTCAGGCCGATGTTTTTGCTCGCCAAGGAAAGTTTCAAAAAGCTTTCAATAGCCTAAAAAAAATGCATGCCTTAAACACCAAAGATGACACAGCTATTCTTTTGCTTAGTCAGCTTGAAATACAACAAAAGCACCCTGATAAAGCTGAGAAAATCCTGCGTGACTTTAGCAAAAAGAATCCGTCTAGCTTACGCGTGCAACATGCTTTAGCACGTTTTCTCATTCAATCCAAGCGCCCTCAAGAAGCTATTGTTATCTACAAAAGAATGCTTTTATCACTACCAGAAAGTGCTGAAATTCAATCAGCTTTGGGATTATTGTATTATCAGCAGCAACAGTTCAAAGAAGCTGCCGAGCATTTTCATAAAGCACGACAAACAGCCCCCCAAAATCAAAGTTATCGTTTTTACTATGCAAGCAGCCTAGAAGCATTACAAAAGAACAAAGAAGCCCGTACATTATACCAACAAATCAACCCACAGCATGCGCTTTGGAAAGAAGCGCAACTACGTTTGGCGAGCATGGACTTTATTGCAAAAAAATATACATCCAGCCGTCAACACATACAAAATATTCTCAAAAAAGACCCTACCAACAGCCAAGCTTGGGTGCTTTTATCCACCACCTATTTAGCACAAGATAAATTCCAGCAGCTTTTAGATAAGACACAGCCTGCCATGTATTTGAAACAGATTCCTGCACGCCTACAAATGAACCGCGCCATTGCATTCGAGCATTTCAAACATTACGAAGATGTTGAACGCACTCTAAAATCATTGCTTGATCATAACCCCGAGCATGCTGACGCGCTCAATTTTTTAGCTTACACCTATGCAGAACAAGGCATTAAACTTGATGAAGCAAAAAATTATATTCAACGTGCTTTAACCCAAAAAGCCAATGATGGTTATTATCTCGATACATTGGCATGGATTTATTATAAAAATGGCGAGTATCATCATGCCATAAGTACCCAACAAAAAGCCTTAAAGATTATAACCGATGACGCAACCATGCATGAACATTTGGGTGATATGTTTTGGAAGCAGGGTGAAAAAGAAAAAGCCATTCAACAATGGCAAAGCGCCCTATCATTGCAACCAGATACCCCAAGCGCGCTACAGCTTAAAATCAAACATGGGCTAAACGACTCCCCATGAGAAAGACGCTATACATTGTTATTGGTCTATTTCTACTGACTTCTTGTAACACGCTACATCCAAGCATGCCTACCCAAAAGAGCAGTGAATACAAACCTTGGCATACTTTTAATGGACAACTATCTATTTTAACAGCCACACACCGTTGGCAGGTTCTTATTCATTGGCAGGCAAGCTTGGAGTCTGGAAATGCCCGATTAACCCACGCTGCAACTGGGCGCATCATTGAGATTCAATGGCAGGGTAAGCATATCCAACTACGTGATAATCAAACACATACAGCGACATGGAAGCCCATTAAAGCGGGCACACTTATGCAATATGGCATTGTATTGCCACCACAAACGATTGCTAGAATACTTCACCATCACATTCCGCCCGCTTTGAAACTTAAAAAGAATGATACTTGGCAGGGACAACTATACAGCAATACCATTCGACTACGCTGGCAGAACAATCGTCATAAACTCACTATGACAGACATCTCTCATGGTCGCACCGCTATTCTGCGTATTTTTCCATGAATTTTACCATGTCCGATTCAGGAGCAATTCTTGCACCTGCGAAAATAAACTTGCACTTAAAAGTTACAGGTTTATTGCCTGATGGTCGTCATGAGTTAGATACCAGTTTTGCCTTTGTCGATGTCTATGACACCCTACATATCACAGCGTCCAAACAATTATCAGTTGACTGTTCTATCCCATCATTATCTGGTGATAAAAATCTAGTTTTTCGCGTGCTGCAAGCACTTAAGGAACAATATCATATTCAGCAAGGGCTGGATATTTACATTGATAAAAAGTTGCCTGCAGAAGCAGGCTTGGGTGGCGGCTCATCTGATGCTGCAAGTGCCCTCTTGGCAGCCAATCAACTTTGGGACTTGCGTCTTTCTCAACATGCATTGATTGATTTCTCTGCCGATTTTGGCGCAGACATCCCCTGCTTTCTGTTTGGAGAAGCCAGTCTTGCCACAGGTATTGGTGAGAAGTTAGTGCCTTACCCTAAAACCATACCAAGCTCATATATTTGCCTTGCCCGCCCAGCCAATGGCTTATCAACAAAAGAAGTTTTTCAACATTTTGATAGACAAAATAGTAAGACAAGCCACTCTCAAAAAGAAGCATCAAAACACACCGATTCACAAAGCCCATTGACCCATCAAGGAAGCGCCGATACTATCCGCGCCGCTTCGCAGGGTAAGGTTTCCATCGGAGAAAATGCTTTGGAGAAAAGTGCCATCGCATTACTGTCGGAAGTCGGTTTACTCTTGCAAGCCATGCGGCAAAAAGTCGATTTGGCTTGGATGAGTGGAAGTGGTTCAACCTGTATTGCTTTGTGTTCAACACAACAACAAGCCTCATTGCTTGCAAATGATTTGCAGCAAAAAGGACTTGCTAGCTGGACACACGCAGGAAGATTGCTTAACAAGCATCCTGCATTTGTGAAATGATATTGGGGCGTAGCCAAGCGGTAAGGCAGCGGGTTTTGATCCCGTCATGCGCAGGTTCGAATCCTGCCGCCCCAGCCATTCACAATAATATGATTATTTGCAACCATATTTGTCATCAACACGCGCTAACGGAGCATTGTTCTCATGGCTAAACCTAAGAAGTTACGTTTATTTTCTGGAACATCCAACCCGGAACTCACAGCTTCCATTTGTGAACATATCAAAATGCCTGTTGGCGATATTCATGTCCAACGTTTTTCAGACGGCGAAGTTTTCCTACAATTCGAAGAGACTATTCGTGGCCTAGATGTTTTTATTATCCAAAGCACATCAGCTCCTGCCAACGATAATTTGATGGAATTACTAATTGGCATTGATGCAGCCAAACGTGCATCCGCACATGAAATTTGTGCTGTCATTCCGTATTTCGGTTATGCCCGCCAAGATCGTAAGAGCGCTGGTCGCACACCAATTTCTGCAAAACTGGTCGCCGACTTATTACAAGCTGCAGGTGTCACCCGTGTACTAACTATGGATTTACATGCCACACAAATCCAAGGCTTTTTCAATATTCCTGTGGATAATATCTTTGCAGGCCCTTTATTTGCCAAAGATATTGAATCCCGTAACAATTTAGAAGACATCATCGTTGTTTCACCCGATGTTGGTGGTGTGGTTCGTGCACGTGCGCTTGCCAAACGTTTGCATGCAGACATTGCGATTGTAGATAAACGTCGCCCAGCTCCGAATGTTGCAAAAATCATGAATATTATTGGCGATGTCGAAGGTCGCCATTGCATCCTTGTTGATGATATGGTGGATACTGCAGGCACGCTTTGTAATGCTGCTGAAGCACTGTTGGATCGCGGTGCAAGTAAGGTGAGCGCCTATGCAACCCATGGTGTTCTATCTGGCCCTGCTGGTGAACGCTTGGCTGCATCCAACCTTTCTGAGTTGGTTATCAGTGATACCATCAAACAACCTGAGCATATTCTTGCTACTGGCAAAGTGCGCATTTTAACCGTTGCGAACCTTATGGGTAAAGCCATTAAACGTATTTATAATGCTCGCTCTATTAGTAGTCTGTACGAATAAAAATAAGCTCTAAGCAGTTTTTTAATATTTTGTAACTTCAACATGATAAAGTAACTGTTCAGATTGCCGCTGATTTGCTCAAAATCAAGGCAAAAAAGCGCAGCGTACTTCTGTACGCGAGCCTTTTTCAACCCAGAGCTTGGGAAAATCAGTGGTGAACTGAATAGTTACAATATTTTATTATAAATATCTCTTCCATCTAGCACAAAAAGCCATAGAGTGCGCCGCGCTTTCATGCGGGTTTTCTCGCTTGTAAGTATCTGTATCGGGACAACCCACCAGATTCATTTTAATTATTGAGGTATAAAACCATGACTGACTTAATCGTCGAAGCAGAATTACGCGAAACCACAGGTAAGGGCGATGCGCGCCGCATGCGCCGTGCAGGCTTGTTACCAGGCATCATTTACGGTGGCGGCAAACCAGATTTAGCCATCACAATCAACGCCAATGCAATTGGCAAACTATTAAACGAAGAAGCTTTTTATACCTCTATGTTAGAAGTAAAAGTAAAAAGCAAACGTGGTAAAAATACTGTATTGCTAAAAGATGTGCAATGGGATCCCATCACAGACACAGCTATGCATTTAGATTTTGTGCGCGTTTCATCAAAAGATAGCGTAACCGTTGAAGTTCCAGTTGTTGCTATCAACTTTGAAAAATGTCCTGGTGATGTTGCAGGTGGTCTACTGGATGTGATCCGCCATGTATTAGAAGTAACATGTCGTGCAGACTCTATTCCTGATTCTATTGAAGTTGACTGCGCAAATATGGACATTGGTGATACAGTTCATATTGAAGACATTACCCTTCCAGAAGGTGCTGAAGTTCAACATGATGTAAACTTCACCGTTCTAAATATATCTGCTCCGAAAGTAGAAACAGCACAAGAAACAGATGAAGAAGTAAGTGCTGATGATGTTGCTACTGAAGAAAGTAGCAGTGAAGAAGAAGCGTAATATTTTATGAAACTATTGGTCGGACTTGGCAATCCCGGCTCTAAATACAAGGAAACACGCCATAATATTGGCTTTCGTTTTCTTGATCAGTTGGCTGAATCAGAGGGGGTGCGGTTTTCCGCAGCCCCTCGTTTTCGTGCTGAAACTGCCAATTGGCAGAGCCCTGAAGGCAAGGTGTTATTGGTAAAGCCTCACACCTTTATGAATGACAGTGGTGAGTCCATTAGCCCTTTATCGCGTTATTACAATATTGAACCGAAAAACATTATTGTTATCTATGATGATTTGGATATGTCTTCTGGAAAACTACGTATCAAAAAAGGTGGTGGTCATGGTGGGCACAATGGGCTTCGTTCCCTCAACCAACATCTTGATAATAGCGATTATACACGTATAAAAATAGGTATTGGCAGACCAAGCAATGGTGACATTACAGCTTGGGTATTGGGGCGCGCCAACGAAGATGACCGTGCCGATGAAGCTCGTATTTTTCATGTCTTGGAAGAGGAATTCTGTCATATCCTTGCTGGAAAAACAGACACCGCCGCGAACAAGATTCACAACAAATTAAACCCTTAGAATAATATATTTATTCGTATCAGGAGATTTACCCATGGCACTTTCCATTGGCATCGTCGGACTTCCCAATGTTGGAAAATCAACTTTATTTAACGCCTTAAATGGTGGTGGCGCAGAAGCAGCTAACTACCCATTTTGCACCATTGATCCCAATGTTGGATTGGTCAAAGTTCCTGATCCACGTATGGACGCATTAGCAAAAATTGTGAACCCACAGGCTATGCAACATGCTGTGGTTGAATTTGTTGATATTGCAGGGCTGGTTGCAGGTGCTGCCAGTGGCGAAGGTTTGGGCAATAAATTTCTTGCCAATATACGCGAATGCTCTGCTATTGCCCATGTGGTGCGCTGTTTTGATGATGAAAATGTAACCCATGTTGCCAATTCCATTGACCCGCTGGCTGATATTGAGGTTATTGATACAGAATTGATGCTTAAAGATATGGAAAGCATGCAAAAAGCTGTAGAGCGAACTATGAAAACAACCAAATCTGGGAATAAGGATGCGTTGGCTTTACTTGCCGTACAAGAGCGTGTTCTTAAAGGTTTGGAAGATGGTGTTACCGTACGTCGCCAAAATTTAACTGATGATGATATTGAAAAAATTAAAGATTATTGCCTACTCACAGGTAAACCTGTGTTATACATCGCCAATGTTGATGATGGTTCATTGCCTGATGGCAATGCCTATGTGGAAAAAGTTCGCGCTTTTGCCGCAGAAGAAGGTGCAGAAGTTGCCATTGTTTCCGCCCAAATTGAGGCTGAACTCGTTGAAATGGATGACGAATCCAAAACTGAATTTTTATCTGATTTAGGCTTGCAAGAACCTGGGCTAAATACTGTGATTCGTACCGCCTATAGCTTGCTTAATCTTATTACTTATTTCACCGCTGGTGTAAAAGAAGTGCGTGCTTGGACGATTCATATTGGAGATACTGCTCCCAAAGCGGCTGCGGTCATTCATAATGACTTTGAAAAAGGTTTTATTCGTGCTGAAACCATTGCTTATGAAGATTTTGTCAATCTAGGTGGTGAAGCCAAGTCCAAAGAGGCAGGTAAAATGCGCTTGGAAGGCAAGGAATATATTGTGCAAGATGGCGATGTGCTGCATTTTCGCTTTAATGTCTAATAAAGCATTATAACGCTGTATGTCCGTCGTCATACTTTGGGTTACCAAGGCAAGCAAATCACAGCAACACATCTTACGCAGCCTTCAATCTGCTACAGAGATGAACGTGCATGTCTGCAACGATGAACAACATGCTATAAAAACAGCTGAAAAGATTAAGCCAAGCGTGATTTTACAAAGTATGCAAGGCACCCATAGTTTAGACTTATTGCGCACCTACAAAATACACATTTTATTGACTCATATTCCTGTCATCATGCTTGGGTTAAATATTCCAAAACCTATGCGTGATTACGCTTTTTTTCGTGGTTGCAATGATTATATTGAAACAACTGCAAACAAGCAGGAATTACTAACACGCATCCGCCTACAAAGTGCGGCATACCTCCAAAAACTCCAATGTATTGATGTTAAAAATAGTTTAGAGACAACAACTGCCAAACTAGAAACATGCCAAACAATGCTAAAACATGTCTCATCTTTGGACGCTTTGACAGGTATTGCGAACCGTCAGACTTTTTCCCAACATTATGAACGTGAATGGGGCCGTGCTCTACGTGAAACTGAGCCATTGTCCGTATTAATTGCCAATATTGACCATTTCAAAGCATACAATGATCACTACGGTTATAAACAAGGTGATGCCTGCCTGAAACGCGTTGCACAACTGATCCAAGAAGTCCTGCAACGACCCACCGATTTCTGTGCTCGCTATTGTGGTGAAGAATTTATTATATTATTACCCGCCACAACAGCCAAGGGTGGTATTTATATCGCAGAAAAACTGCGCAAGGCTGTTATGGATTTAAACATCCCTCATCAGCACTCTGAAACCCAGCCATGCCTTACATTATCATTGGGACTATCCACGACATCACCCATGCTCAAACATAAATCTCGTGATTTAATTCGTGCCGCAGACCACGCTCGTTTTGAAGCCAAAAGACAAGGGCGAAATAGACTTATTTGTAAGAGTATTTGAGGCATAAAAAAGGGCAGAGAATCAATTCTCTACCCTTTCCAGTATCATTTAGCCTATATTATTTAAATTAGTGGTTGCAATCCGCAGAGTGTACATGGCCATGTTCTAATTCTTCAGCCGTTGCCTCACGAATAGCACGAACAGTCACATCAAAGTGCAATGCTTCATCTGCCAAAGGATGGTTCCCATCCACGGTGACTTCTTCATCATTAACAGCAATAACATTGACAACCTGAACACCTTGGTCTGTTTCAGCTTGAAAGCTCATACCCACTTCAATATCCATATCGCTTTCAAACATTTCGCGCGGTACAGCAGCAATCAACTCTTCATTGCGAACACCATAGCCATCTTCAGGACTAACAACTGTATTCAATGAATCACCCACAGTTTTGCCTTCCAATTCACGTTCCAAACCAACCACGATATTTTCTGCACCATGCAAATATGCCAAAGGCTCTTGACCTTCTGAACTATCCAAGACCTCTCCCTGTGCATTTTTCAGGGTATAATCGATTGTCACAACTTTGTGATGGGAAATTGTCATTGTACTCTCCTACAAATTAAATTCAGGTGAACACTCTAAGTAATAAAAGGCACTGAATCTTTGAAAAGCGGCACGCTACGTATCCATTGGAGTACAGCAAGAACATTCAATATAATTAAGTCTTCTTAACCCAAATAACTTCCCGCATGATTCATAAATCGTCGTGATGATTGCACAGAAGCTTTCTTTGCAACGGATTTTGAAGAACATGTTCGTAGCTGTGCTTACGAACAATTGATGAAAAATTTATTACGAATAAAGGGGCAAGCAAGGGCGCGACAGTATTTATGAATCATGCGTGTTATATGATTTATCTCATGCTTGACTGGGTAATGCTATATAAAAAATCGAGCCCATCCCCAGTGTAGACTCACACCATATTTGCCCACCATGGGCTTGTACCAGTGATTTTACCACAGCTAAACCCATGCCGGAATGCTTTTTATCCGTTGAGAAAAATGGTTGGAATACACGTTGCACATCGCTCTCACTCATGCCCACGCCACTATCTCGAACAACCAATACATCCACGCCTGAACGCTTTTCTGTATGTAATGAAATATGCCCGCCCACTGGAGTAAAATGTAAAGCGTTATCGAGCACCGCTGTTACAATGCGTTCCAATGCCAAAGGATCTGCCCAAATGGTCGATAATTCACGCGCTGTAATGCTGATACCTTTATCTTCCAATATCTCCTTCTGACGCTCTAACACTCGCTCAATCCATTCCGACAACTGGATATGTTCAGGCTCTAAATCGTCAAACATGCAATGATAGATGTCATTGGCTCCAGAAACCAAAGCATCCATATGTGTAATCACATCAGCCATCATTTCCAAGCTCTCTGGCAAATCATCTTGAACCACGTGACACATAGCCGCCGAATCATTGTTAGCATCACGCAAAGACATCTGAATATCGCTTAATAATGCATTCATATTAACCAATGGATTACGTAAATCATGCGAAAAAACATACATCAACTGTGCCATATCCTGTCTGGATATAGCAAAAGTATCCGCCTGTTTTTTATTCTTTTTCATATCCATGAAATAACGCAACCTTTCTAAAATTTACACACCAAGATGCTATAGAGTTTAATCGCTTTAAGGTATTTTTCATATAGCATAAACATGCTATAGCATAGATAGCCTTTGCAACATTAGAATTTCAACACATTGTCATACAATCGATAATCATTCTTATCGGCATCTGATAATGCTTTCGCAATTAAAGCCCTCGCTTTGGGCTGTAAATCATCTGATAATAAACTTTGATACACACCTTTGTAAAAGGCATCTGGAATCACATCAACATAAAAATGCACAGAGCCTGTCTTCTTATCCAACTCATCCGCAACAAAGATACGTGATTCACCTGGCATTAAGCGGGTATCCTGTTTTTCTTCCCAGCCATCATCATAGGCAACCTCACGTATGATAACCCACTGCCAATGTTGTAATACATTGCCTTGTGCATCCAAAGACTCTGCTTTTACCAACACCTTCGGTGTCACATAGGTTGGAAATGCGTGCCCTATATTGACTGATGTCATGGTAAACGTCGCTAAATTACCTTTCTTTTCAAGATTAAACTTCAAACCGCTGCGCACCATATTTACATCATGAATACCCTTAAAAGCATGTTTTCTATCAGGCATATGACATGTTTGGCACTGAATACCTTGACCCGAAAAACGACTTTGTTGCCATTCAAAAACAGTGTTCTCTAATGGCTTTCCATGAATCGCGTAGTCTTGTGGAAATTGATGGCACGAAGCACAGAATTGTGATTTTTCAAAATCCTTTGTCGCAATAAAGCCGTTATGTGCAGCACCATCCAAATGTCCGACAGCATGACTGTCGCGTCGCGGTGGTCCAAAACGCTGCCCGTGCCGAACATGACAGACTGCACATGTCACGCCCACATGTCGCAGAGGAAGTTTTGTTTGCTTAGCATCCAAATCTGCGTCCCTAGAGAATCCTTCCGGGTTTTCTAATAGTGTGGAAAGTGTTGCATTCATATCACCAGCATTGCGGTATAACTGCTCTTCTAACGGTGCATGGCATACCAGGCAATCATTCCCTTCCCCATGCCCCATAGCTGGAAACTGCCCTACTAAACCAGGTGAGTAGGCATGGGCATGTCTACTATCACGCCAAGCATTAAATTGCTCTTGATGACACTGAGCACAGGCTTCTGGTCGCATATTATTTTCAAGCCCTGCATGAGCCTTGCCCGCTGCTTGAGGTGCATCCCAATAATCCAATGGCAAAGGTTCATTAGAAGATGCAGCAGTAAGACCTAATCCCATAAGAACTAAAATAATCGGCATCCAACATGTTTTGTTCACATTCACCTCATAAAAAAGGGCAGCCGATATACACATACCGACCGCCCATTGAATCGTTGTTTATAATACTAGGGCTCGGTTAAACTTACGATGTTACTACTCTAAGTCCGACGAGTCCTAGCTTGTCACATAGAACCATGCTTCATAGAGCATGGGTTACATGGATTCATTTTCTTCATACTGCAAGGGTTATGATTTTTCATATGCTTCATAGAGCATGGGTTGCATGGGTTCATCATCTTCATGCTGCAAGGGTTGTGCTTTTGCATATGCTTCATAGAACATGGATTACACGGATTCATTTTCTTCATACTACAAGGGTTATCATGGCTCATTTGTTTCATGGCACATGGGTTTCCATGTTCCTCAGCCATCATTGTTGAGCAGCCCGCCAATCCCAACATGAACACAGCTACTGCTATTCCTAAAATCTTTTTCATATAAACGCCTCCAAAAATAATACAGCACTCTCCCTCACTGCTTGAAACGCTTAAGTCGCAATATTTCCAGTATCATTACAAACTTATTTTACACACCACAACAAGTATCCATAAAAATAGTCGTGATTCAATGATATGAAAAAAGTAACCGTTTAAAGCCATACATTACTTACAAAGCAACCCAAAATAAAAAAACACTTTACCTTAGCCTCTATTTCAGAGATAAATGCCATTATGCAATGGACTTTATCAAACCAACTTACCGCCGCACGCGTTGCGCTCATACCGCTGCTTATCGTCGCATTCTATTTTATTCCAAATCCTTGGAATCATTATACCACAGCATTTATTTTTGCGCTGGCAGGTTTCACAGATTGGCTTGATGGTTATATTGCTCGTCATCGCAATGAAGTTACCGCATTTGGTCGTTTCTTAGATCCTGTTGCAGATAAACTCCTTGTTGCTACATCTCTGGTTCTACTCGTTGAGGGTGGCTATGCGCCAGCTATTCTTGCTGTCATTATTATTGGTCGAGAAATCACCATTGGAGCCTTACGCGAATGGCTGGCTGAGGACTCAAGAATTGTACACGTCTCACAAATGGGGAAATGGAAAACCGCCATGCAACTAGCTGCTATTGAAGCATTGTTTTTACATCTCGAAATTATGGATTTTAATTTCCACCAAGCAGGACTTGTGCTTTTATGGTTAGCAGCCGTACTCACGCTATGGTCTGGTTATGAATATTTACGCAATGCATGGCTTGAACTTAAGCATCAGGATCATACAGAAGAAAGCTGACCTGAATTCTTACAGCTACATATTTATAAGCTCAAGAAATTCATATCGTGATATTTCTTTTGCGCCCAAACTAGCCAAGTGCTCAGTATAAAACTGACAATCAATACACTTCCAACCTTCATCTTTCCCTCGCTGCACCAACATCGCCAGTGCCATTTTAGAAGCATCTCGTTTAATAGAAAACATAGACTCTGCAAAAAACATCTTATTCAATAATACACCATACAACCCGCCAATAAGCAACTCACCTTCCCACACCTCTACAGAATGAGCATAAGCCTCATTATGCAATGCTTTATAGGCGACCAGCATTTCAGGCAGCAACCATATGCCATCAGCCTTGTGAACCTCTTTACATTGCCCAATGACCTGTGAAAAATCTTCATCCCATGAAAAACGATAACGCTGTTGTTTCAAACGACGCGATAAGCGTTTAGAACAATAAAAATCATCTAGAAAAAATACCATACGGGGATCTGGAGACCACCAAAGAATGGGTTGCCCCTCTGAATACCACGGAAAACAGCCCTGTGCATAAGCCTTTAACAATGTTGCGACAGATAAGTCGCCACCTACAGCCAATAATCCATCTTCATTGGCTTGAGTGGGTTCAGGAAAACTCACCACCATCACTAGGAGGCTATCGGATTTAGGGTGATCGTAGAGAGCAGGTGGAGTAACGAGTCAAAAAATAGCATGATTTTGAGGCGCATAGTGGCAACTATGTAACGATAAATCAGGATGTTTTTGACCTTTATCCCTGCCGCGCAGTAGATTTCTCATAAGTCCGACAGACTCCTGGACTCGATGATTAATCAGATATGCTAACAGAACCCAATAATGCCTGCACATTTTTTAGAATATCATCGCCATTGAGATGTTGTTTAACCATATACGTATCAGCACCCGACTCCATCGCACGCATACGATCTTCTGCACTCTCACGCGTTGAAATAATCATCACTGGCAAGTCTTCATATTCAGGCTGATTACGAATGCGTCGAACAAAACCAAAACCATCCAAACGCGGCATTTCCAAATCCGTCACGACCATGTCATACGAGCTAGTTTCTAGCTTCTCAAGCCCATCAAGACCATCAATCGCCGTATCCACAGTAAAACCAATACTTTCAAAAATACCTTTCTCTACTTCGCGTGCGATAAGAGAATCTTCCACAAGTAATATCTTGCAATGAATTTTTTCTTCATCGCTTACATCAATTTCAATCGTCTGATCTGGTGCTGTACGACCCATTTCTTTAATGCCGTAAGGCTCTAACAGCATGACTATAGAGCCATCGTCAGCAATGGTATTGCCCATCAAACCTTGTGGCTGATAGCGTTTAATATATGGGTCAAGGTTTCGAACCACAACCTCAACATCGTCCATCAACTCATCCACCACAATACCTACGTAACCTTCAATATGTTCAGCAATAAGCACATTGGGTGTCTTAGACAACACTGCATCAGCACCTTCGCCACTCAACATGCGTCGCATATCCACAATAGGAACTTGGTGTTTTCCATACATAATAAACTGTTTATCACCCGCTCCTGCCTTCAATGCTTGCTTATTTAACGGAATCGCTTGCTCAACCATATGCGTTAACATACCAAAACGAACATTGCCCATACGAAACATGAGAGCCTTCTGCACCGCAATACTCACAGGCAGTGATAAAACAAAGCGCGTGCCCTGACCTTTTTCAGTATGAATACGAATCGAACCCGTTAGGCGACGTATCGTATCTTGTACCACATTCATACCAATGCCTCGACCTGATGTCGCATCCACTTCTTCTTTGGTTGAAAAGCCAGGGCGAAAAATCATTTCAAGAATTTCAGCAGAATCCATGTTATCTGCTTCAACCTGCGTGGTCACACCGCGTTCAACGGCCACTTCTTTCATTCTATCAACATCAAGACCTTGTCCATCATCCACCACTTCAATGCGCACTTCACTTCCACTCAACCTTGCAATAACCGCAACCTGACCTTCTTCAGGTTTTCCCAAAGCCAAACGTTCTTCAGGTGATTCAATGCCGTGAGCAACCGCGTTATTCAACAAGTGAACCAAAGGTTCAACCAACGACTCTGCCACCCCTTGATCCACCTCTAGGGTTTTACCACCAATGAGCAATCGCGCACGCTTATTTAAACGAACAGCGGCATCGCGGACGGCACGAGGAAAGGTTGAAAAAATACTATCCAATGGTCGCAACATCAATGACAATACTTGATCTCGTAAATCCCTGTGTACCAATGCATCACGTTGTTTTGAGACATTTAATTCTTCAATAAAATGCCGCTGTTTGCGCATTAGGCCTTCAAAGCTACGTTCCAATGAATGTATCAATAGCTCACGCTTATTTTCATCAAAATCAGTGAGTGATTTAGAAAAATAACGCCATTCCCGCTGCAAGCCTCTTAACTCTGAGCCCATCTCTAAAACAGTCTGCTCAAAACTACCACCACGTGATTGCTCGGTACTCAACTCAACAACTTGATTGGATAGGTTCTCAAGGCGCTCTGCATCCACCCGCAAAAAACGACCCGAACTACGGCGTTGAGCTATTGTTTTCATTTCAATCTTAGCAATATCGGGGCGATACGTATCAGCATCAGAAAACGCATTTTCTGGCAATGGTGTAAGTTCATCACTTTGCACAGTATTGTCTTCTTTATCTTCAACACCTTCAGTAAGCTCTGATACAAGTCTTGTAACTTCAAGGTCATCAGCAACTTCTGTTACGCCGTCGGAAGGTATATCCAATTCATCCGTCAAAGCACCGAGGTCTAATTCATCAGGTAACTCAACCTGTATTTCTTTGGCATCTTGGCTCAACTTCTCTTTGGCACGCTCAGCCTTCCATAAGTCAGCCTCATCAGCACCAATCAAACCTGAAAAGTCTTGTTTAGGTTTTTTATTACTCTGCTTTTCATTCGCTATAGAAGCACTATTAGCATCCGTTTCAGGTAAAGAATCTAAATCAACAGTAAGTCCATCATCTTGAACCCAAGATGCTAAATCAGGCATCTCCTCATCCAAACCAAGCTCAATCGTCTCTAACCCTATACCCTCACTGACTTGCTGCTCTTCACTAACTTCTGTTAACCCTTCTGGTAAAGCTTCTTCTTTTGCGGTCTCTAACAAAGCATTATATTTTTCACGTAATGGTTCTAGATCAATATTTTTCTGAGCATCTGGATCTTGCAAACGAACATCAAGTTCATCGTGTAAATCATACAAGAACTGCGTCATCGCAGGTATGCGCCATGATGGATTTTCAATCAGTTGTTCCATCACATCTTCAAATAGATGTGCAGCCCCTCCAATATCACTAACCCCTAGCATCAACGCCGAGCCTTTAATGGTATGTGCATCTCGGCGCAGAGCAATTAAACCCTCTGAATCTAAACCGCCCGATTCAAAAGCCACAAGCCCCTGATTCATCGAATTTAAGCGCTCACGAGCCTCATCAAAAAAAGAAGCTAAAAAATTGGATAGGTCGAAATCAGCCAAAGAAAGCTCTCAGCCCTAACTAAATTAGTTTCTGCAGATCAGCTGCCACATCATTCAAACGATAAGATGCATCGCGAGATTTCTGCATCTGCGATGCTGAATCTTGTAATAAATCCGAGATTTGACGCATGGTCAATACAAACTCTTGCGAGCTTTCATCCTGTCGCCCAGTCGCTTGTGCGATGGTACGCACAGCTTGACTTGTTTTCTCTGACATGTTCTGCATTTTATCTAATGCTTCACTGGCACGTTCGGCAATTTTCACACCTTGCTCCACCTCTTCAAGACCAGAACGCGTTACTTCAATCGATTCCTGTGTCGAAACATGCACATCATCCACTACGACTTGGATTTCTTCTGTAAATTGTCTTGCTCGCTCTGACAGTCGACGCACTTCACCAGCCACAACCGCAAATCGTTTACCAAACTCACCTGCCGCAGCAGACTCAATTGATGCATTCAATGCCAATAAATGGGTTTCATCGGCAAGTTCCTGAATTGAACTAATGGAATCAAGAATTTGCTCTGCTTTACGACCCGCATCTGTCACTTTCTCAGCAATTGTTGTCACTTCTTGACGAATTCTATCCATGTAACCAATAGCTTCATTCACCGCTTTGGAACCATCTTGAGCAGATGATGCCGTTGCCATTGCAATGCGCTCGACGCTTGCCGCCGTAACCGCAATTTTTTTCGCGGCCTCGGACATATCTTCAAGCTCTTCTGTCACCCCAGCCACAGACATAGCCTGTGTATTCGAAGCAGTCGCTTGCTGGTCAACTGCAGTCAAAATTTCATCTGACCCACCTGTCACACCTTTTGCCATTTCAGAAATTGTGCCTGAAATATTGGTGACAAAACTTCGATTAAAGAATGCCATTACGAACACAATAAATACAATGATTGCCACATTAATAAGTGAATATGTCGCAAGTTGATCTTCTTTACCTTGACGCTCCGAATCCAACTGCGTTGCCAAGCGTGATGCCACATCATTTAGCTTTCCCTGTGCCACAAACACCAAGCTTTGTGCCACCACGGTCACATTACTTGCCATCTCAGAAGAAATTTTACCACTGGTGATATCTTCGGAAATTTTAATAACTTCCTCCATTAAATCATGTACTTCAGTCAAGGTCTTTACATCTCCTGCATCCAAAGAAGGAAGTTGGTTCACCTGCCCATAAAGACGCAAGAAATCATCCGATGCTCTCTTAATCTTATCAATGTCCAGCTTATTTCCCGTCAATGTAAAGTCATTCAATGGTAAAAGAACGTTGGGCAAAGAACCTTTAAAACGTTCCAATGTTGTTTGCTGCCCATAAAGATTAGAAAGATCTCGCACACCATCACCCGCACGGTTAAATGCCACAAACACCGTGCCAATCAGTACAGCAAATAGAATCACAGAAACCACAATATTTCGCCGCGCCAAGTCCCTTATACTTTTTACATCACGTTTCTTTTCTTCTACCATAAGTCTCTCCACAAGCTTTCTTGTTTTCTAAGATTACTAAATTTCACGCACAAGTTAATAGTGAGTGCATAGTGCATGATTCATAGCTTTAATCAATACACAAACATCAACTTGCTATGCGAATAGCGCCGCCGCATCTATGACACGGTATGCATGCCCATCGATATTTATGCTGCCACGAAAAAATTCACTTGAATCATCATTTAGCTCAGACAATTCACTTTCTTTAACCCTAAACAGCTCAGACACACTATCCACCCGCAAAGCCAAATTCATAACAGAATGCCTTAAACTCACAAAACGGCTTGCTGCACTATCCTCAGCAGCTTTCCCCTCAAGATGCATCACACGACACGGATCAATCACACACAGAATATGCCCATGAACATTACACACGCCGAGCAAATGATCTGGTGCCATAGGCACTAAACTTAATGGCTGTAAACGAATGACTTCCGAAACATCCGATACAGGAATCAATACCGACTCGTTTGCGATATTAATCTGCATCAATTCAGCATAAGCAGTACTCATTTCAGGCATCGAACCATCATCTTGCAAAACTTTCTCTGTTATGCTCTGCTCTACTTCCTCACTTTCCTGCATGGTTAACTCCTCCCTTGGGCAGCTGCACTAATGCGTGCATACATTGTAAGAATCTTGCGTACCCGAGCTTGTAACTTCATCGGCTCTACAGGCTTACAGATATAATCATCAGCTCCAGAATCAAGTAAAAATACCTCATCATCTTCATCTTTACGTGATGTTAAAAGAATCAAAGGAATGCCGCCAAAACCAGGATGTTCACGCACTTTTTCTACAAACTCTAAGCCAGACATATTGGGCATTTCATAATCTGTAACCACCAAATCAATAGATGTTGATAAGCGTTGCAAAATATCCCAACCCTGTTGCCCATCCTCTGCCTCTAAGACCTCAAAACCATCCGATTGCAAAACAAATTTCACAAGGTTCCGAATACTCGTTGAATCATCGACAACCAATATTGTTTTTTTTCCTGAGTTCATCGACAAGGATGAACGTTTCACATCCCTCATTTTTACAGCTGCACCCAAAGACATCAAGCTTCCATCAGAGGTTAGTCGCTCAGCAAGTTTAAATCCTTCTGGAGACGTAGAATTACGCAACACCTCAGCAATGCTTGTTAAGCCAGCCAAAGCCTTATTCAAACCATCTTCAAATAAACAAAACATACCTTCTTCACGGGCTGCTAGCATCAAATCACTATCTGCTGCACCGCGCGCTATCAGCTCCTTCATGCGATCATTCACGTACAAAACCTCATGCACACCCAAACGACCTTTATAACCAATATTCATACAAGCCTTACAGCCAACTGGCTCATAAAACATTAGTCCTTCGGGGATAGCAAAGCGCTCACAAAACTCTTTATCAGGTCGCACCTTCTTTTTGCACTTCGGACATAAACGACGTGCCAAACGCTGCGCTACCACCAAATTCAACGATGATGCCAACATGCTTGACTCTATGCCCATTTCTATCAAACGCGTAATCGTGGATGGCGCATCATTGGTATGCAGTGTTGAAAGTACCAAATGCCCTGTTTGAGCCGCATGCAGCGCAATTTCAGCCGTTTCTTCATCACGGATCTCACCCACCATGACAACATCAGGATCCTGTCGCAAAATAGATCGTAAAGCAGCGGCAAATGTCATCCCAGATTTTGGATTCACTTGCACCTGATTGATGCCCTTCAATTGAAATTCAACAGGGTCTTCCACTGTAATTAGATTACTTTCTGCATCATTGATGTGATGCAAGAATGAATAAAGTGTGGTTGTTTTACCCGAACCAGTCGGCCCTGTAACCAACACTGCACCTGTCGGTCTGGCAATGCATTCACGTACACGTTGATCCGCCAATTTTTCAAAGCCTAAAACATTCAAGTCTAATGATAGACCACTTTTATCTAAAATACGCAGTACCGCTTTCTCACCATGCATCGAAGGTAACGTTGATACACGCATATCAAAACTTTTGCCCCACAGTTTCACACGCGTACGGCCATCTTGCGGTGTTCGTGTATTGGAAATATCCAAGTTGGATATAATTTTAATACGTGAAAGCACCAAAGGGTGCGCCTTTACAGGAAATTTCAGTGCCGCGCGTAAACGTCCATCTACACGCATACGAACCACACTTACTCGCTCACCCGCTTCAATATGAATATCCGATGAACCCATTTTCATCGCCTGAACCATAATACCATTCACCAATTTAATAATCGGTGAATCAGCCGCACCTTTTTTCAGCGCCGCAATATCAGTGTCATCTTTATCTTCATCTCTTGCTGTCGAAAAGCTACCGTCCTCTTCCAAACTGGACATCGCATCTTCAAAAGCTGCGTCACCTTGATAAAGCTCTCGAATTTTCTTTTGAATAGCATCAGGACGCGCTAAAATTGCTTTAACACGTCGCCCTAATTTAAACTGTAAGGCATCCAAAGCAGAAAAATCCATTGGATTACCCATTGCCACAATCAGTTCGCCACCCTGCTCACCCACTGGGATAAAAGAAAAATCCAAACAAAGCTTCTCAGGGCACTTCTTTAAAATTTCTTCTCTGGGCTTAAAACTAGAAACATCCAAATAGGGAACCTTGTAAATACGCGCAAGCGTTTGTAACACGACCTCTGCATCAACTCCATCAACAGTAAGCAAAGAAAATAACAAGCCTTTTTTCTCAGTTTCTTGCATTTGTAAAGCATCATCAATCTGCTCTTGAGAGACGATTCCACTTTCCACCAAATGACGCTGTTGCGCTAATAACATATAAAACCCATATCTCTCCTAAGGGAAGGATTAATACACGTGAACATAATGGTCTACCCAGCTAAAATCAAGCCAATGATTTGAATGGTCAACTCATAATTACCTAGCAAGAAAAAGTGATATTTTCACATGCAGATAATCATCTTGCTTCCAATAGCCTACTAGATGATTTTCCCCTCTCATTACTCAAAAGCATTTCACTAAATCATATGCTTTACAAAATTAGGCGTTAGTCTGCCGCAATGTTAAATCAAAAAATGTCTATACTTACATTATTTTGTATTTCCACATTACTGATGCTTAGCGCCTGCTCACATGCGCTAAAAACAACATCATTACCCCTGCCTACAAGCACGGAAAAGCCAACTGCCTCCCTAGAAAAAAAACTTAAAAACATTCAAGAAAGTACAAACCGCGTATCACAGGATCCATTCTTACAAGGACTACTACCCCAAGACATTGCTCGCGCCCAAGCTTCAGCGAAAAAACATATACTTCCACACTGGTCACGTATCATGAAGCGTTCAACCTTTGTGCGCCAACGCCTTATCGACACATTGGTAAGCATGCATGCACCGCTTTCACTACAACTTATTCCCATTGTAGAATCAGGTTACCAGCCATATGCATTGTCTCGCACAGGCGCGATGGGTTTATGGCAACTTATGCCTGGTACTGCCAAGCATCTTGGCATTAAAAAGAACCGTTATATAGATGGTCGCCGCAACGTGGAAAAATCAACCCGTGCTGCTGTTACATATTTACAAACACAATACAAACGTTTTGGTAACTGGCCATTGGCATTTGCTGCCTACAATATGGGGCCGTATGGCCTTGCAAAACGCTTGAAAAAAACGGCATGGACATTGGACAATGGCCTAGAAAATATGCCCGTGCCCATAGAAACTCGTAATTATGTACGACAAATCATTGGTCTGACTGCCTTATTTAACATGCAAACCATTAGCTTTCCGGACCCTATTCCAACCCAAGTAATGACTTTGCATGCTCCTGTTGACCTTAAACAACTTGCAAACTCATCCAAGCTGCCCAAGTCACTTTTATTTCGAATCAATCCAGGCTTACACTATAGCCAATATTTACGACATGATATCACGATTCATGCCCCTAAAGAAAGCCTTCTTTCATTGCAAAAACAACAAGATTTCCATCGCCCCAAATATATTAAAGTCAAAGTTCGATCAGGCGACTCATTGTGGAAACTGGCACATCAGCATCATACCAATGTTACCCACCTACACAAACTCAACCCCAAACTTCCACGCACCTTAAAAATAGGTATGCCTATTACTGTACCGGCTTATTCTTTTGCGCGCGCTACAGCAACCAGTAACCCCTTGTTATCCCAAGGTCGCCGTATTCGTTATAAAGTCCACAAAGGCGATTCTTTATGGAGCATCTCTAGACGCTTTGGCACATCCACACACGCCATTTCCCGTGCCAATCAACTATCTAAAAATGCAATCATTCGTCCTGGAGACAGATTATGGATTCTAGCTCGTATTTAGTTCGTCTATGTTTTATTTTTACGCTACTTGGCTTACTCACTGCTTGCTCATCTGAGTCCAGCACACAACCAAGTGCTTCATCTAACACCATCAGCGATAACACCCCTGCTTTTGGTGACCGCCTTATCACTGCATCTATTGGCGATGCTTCAACACTGATTCCTATGATTGCAGGCGATAGTGCTAGCCATGAAATCGCAGGCTGGTTATATCAACCCCTTCTAAAATTTGATAAAAATTTAAATATTACAGGACAACTTGCCCAATCTTGGGATGTGTCTGATGACGGACTCAGCATCAGCTTTCATCTTCGTCCAAATGTTACTTGGAGTGATGGCAAGCCTTTCACATCAGAGGATTGTGCGTTCACATTGGCATTGATTCAAGATGAGCATACCCAAAGTGCCTACAAATCCGATTATGCCAAAGTAACATCTTTTGAAACCCCTGATAAACAAACCTTTGTTGTGCATTACAAAGAAGTTTATTCCCCTGCTCTTTCCACATGGGCAGGTTTGGCAATCATGCCCAAACATATCTTTGAACACGAAGATATTATGCATACAGATTTGGCACGTCACCCCAAAGCCACTCTAGGCGCATATATG
Organism: uncultured Pseudomonadota bacterium; assembly: GCA_913055645.1. Taxonomy (GTDB): domain Bacteria; phylum Pseudomonadota; class Zetaproteobacteria; order Mariprofundales; family Mariprofundaceae. Next base: position 41,497 of record CAJXLC010000004.1, read on the forward strand.
TTAAAGGATTGGCAAGCTCAACAATCCATCACGCTGCAAGCCAACCCCAATTATTACGATGGCAAAGTATGGATTGCAGAGCGCATGACCCGCATTATTCCTGATTCAGCCACCCAGTTTTTAGAGCTTACAGCAGGTAATATTGATGAAATGGGGCTAACACCCACCCAATATTCCCGTTTATTTGAAAGTAAACCTGTATTAAAAGCGCATTATAATCGCTATAAATACCTGCAATCCGTTTACACATATTTAGGCTTCAATCTAAAACGCCCACTCTTTCAAGACCACCGCATACGTGAAGCTATCGCTTATGCTATTGATCGTCAGGAATTGATTAATGGGGTTTTATTAGGTCACGGTGAAATCATTGCATCACCATACAAGCCCGGCACATCATGGGTGAATAAATCGCTAAAACCACGTGCTTTTAACCCAGATAAAGCAAGGAATATACTTGCCAGTGCTGGTTGGATTGATTCTGATAAAGATGGTTACCTTGATAAACATGGCAAAATGCTTTCATTCACTATTATCACCAATAATGGCAACAAACAACGTGCTGATACGGCAACCATTATTCAACAACGGCTCAAACAAGTCGGCATAAAAGTGAATGTGCGACTCATCGAATGGTCAGCTTTTATTGAGAATTTCATCAACAAACGTCAATTTGATGCTGTGATTCTAGGCTGGTCACTCACGCCTGAACCCGATCAATATAGTATCTGGCATTCATCCCAAACTGGAGCTAGGCAATTTAACTTTTTGAGCTACAGCAATGCCAAGGTTGATAAAGCATTGATTGAAGCCACGCGCACCTTTGATAAAAGTAAGCGCAAGCAATGGTATGACATCATGCAACAAGAAATTTATAACGATGTTCCCGTGGTATTTTTATATGCACCTTACTCATTACCTGCCGTACACAAACGTATTCAAGGCATCAAGTCTGCCCCAGCTGGCATTGGTTATAACAGTGAATTTTGGTATGTTCCCCAAGAAGCACAAAAATATCAAATCACCAGCATGCAGCCATAAAACACTCAGTTACAGCGTAATCTCAAAGCGCAACAAACCCGCTTTTACAACAGGTGCTGCCGAATCACCACCAGGATTCTGAACCCACTGAAAGGATGGTTGTACCGCAAACCAAAGTGTCGCAACCAAACGGTAGGTCAATTCAACTGCCGTTTCTGAAACCTTACCTGCATTCGGGGCGGCATGGAAATCAGCACGCGCTACCGCAATACCCAAATCATCTTCCGCACGTGTCGGCACAATACCATGCATATGCAAACCACCACCAATATAGGTATAGATTTCATTGCGTGATTTGGGTGTATAACCATATTGCAAGAAAGCACCAATCACACCATCACCATCCAACTTCACCAACTCCTGGTCAATCACACCATATAAACCATAATCATTCGAAAAGGTTTGTCCGCCGAAGGTTTTATTGGCGGTATGCTGCCAGTAGCCTAATTTATAGGTTCCTGAATCACTGCTCAAACCCGTTTCTGCAACCCATAACTTTCCTTCTACCGATTTAAACGTACGTGTTGCTGAATCACCATCATACATAGCTGCTTGCACATAAAAGTTCTCACTTGGATTGATTTTCACACGCACACCCAATGCCGCTTTTGGAAAAATATATGCTGGCACATTACCCGTCAAATCAGGACCAATACCAAACGAACTATTCAAGAATAAAGAGCCATAATCAGTTACATAAAATTCCGAATTCATATCATGCAAGCCAGCCAAAATAGAGAACATCCCACCAGCAAATTCTTGCTGATACCATGCTTCATGTACAATCCATTGATTAGGGGCTTCAATATTTGAATAGCCCTGTAAATCACCCGTATAATCTGTTGGGTTACCGCCACTATTGCCTAAGCCATACACAAAAAATGTACCGCCAGACCACATACCAGCTTTTTCAGTATCAACAGTAAGTGTTAAATCTGTGTCCGATTGATACACAGTCTTTTTCAAACCATTGGCAGTGACAGGGTTGGCAGTAAAGTTCTTTGCAAACTCACCCGTATAAACAGCTTCTATCGTAAAACCTTGATCATCCATTACCTCACGTTGCCCCCCCCCCAATCACCTGTAATTCCTGACCAAGTCATCAAGCCACCTTTATAATGATGAACAGTAGCTTCACGCTCTGAACTACTGGGGCTTCCCAAAAAAGAGCCATCTGCCTGCACAGGTGTAACACCGATGCATACCAAAACAACTAATATCACACCTACATTTTCATTCATCGACAAACCCCACCCTGAATACTATGGGTTACTTAGCATTACACATAAAAAGTAATCATTATGTCACCAAAATTGTATCGTTAAGCGTTGATATTAGACAATATAATTGTTAGACTTATGTATAAAATCTCTCTCCTACCTACTTCATAAAACAGTCATTTTTTAATTCCACTGACACATATACAAGCGTGAAAAGATTAACGATATGATAGCAATGCAACACACGATAATTGCCCCAGTAGGCAGGTCAAAAATAGCCGATGTAAACAGCCCTACGGCATAACCAATCGTGCCAAGCCCGTATCCAGCCAATAATCTAAAACGCCGCATGCGTAATATAGTCAGCGCAGGAATAATCAGACTGGCAAAGACCAAATACACACCGATAAGTTGTACGGATGCTGTTACTGTAATGGCAAACAATAGGTAAAACACCGTGCCTTTGATATGTTCCCTAAACATAAACCAGACACCAAGCACCGCAGCGTAAATCAATGCCGTAGGAATCAAATCATGTAGATTGACCCAGAGAATCTGACCGACCAGCAAATCCTTCAGATATTCCCCGCCATGTGGATTCTTACTCAATAGAATAATACTGATACTGGCAGCCAACACGAACAGAATACCAATCAACGGCTCCAGTGACCCTGCATGCTTCTTCTCCAGCCATGAGAGCAATAATGCGCCTGACATCGCCGTCGCAGTAGCGACAACCTGCACACTGGTTCCATGCATAGGTAGTCCCAACATATCGGCAGCTATAATGCCAACACCAGCCACCTGTGCGATGGCGAGATCAATAAAGACAATGCCACGCTCCAACACTTTGATTCCCATTGGAACATGCGTAGTCAAGACCAATATGCCTGCCAGCAAAGCAGGTCCGAGAATGCTCAGGTCTAGCCCTTCTGTATACACGATTATTTTGCCTGTGCCGCGATTAGTAAACGATGGATCGTATCATCATATAGCCCGAAAAGATCAGAAGCTGCATCGGTACCACCAACAGTAAATGGCAATTTCACCGCCTTAATATCTGCTCTGCCAGCCAACCATTCGGCAGCACGCGAATTCTGATAGGCGGCATAGATAATCATCGCCACTGGTTGCTGTTTTAATTTGGACAACAAGCTGGAAAGATGCGACGTTGTTGGAGGTACGCCGGGCACAGGTTCCAGTGCATCAGATTCGACCATACCCAGCCAGCGCAACAAATATGCCCAGCCTTTGTGATAGACAAGCACGCGCTCTCCACGCAGCGGCATCGCCTGCTGTTGCCAGCGTTGCAGCGCCGCATTCCAACGCCCGGTAAAATCCTGATAACGTGCTTGATAAGCATCGGCGTGAGCTGGGTCAATCTGCTGCAATCGCTGCAGTAATACAGCAGCTACAATCGCAATATTACGTGGATCAGTCTGAATATGCGGGTTCCCACTGGGATGAATATCGCCCATCACACGATCGACTCGATTAGGAATATTCAGTTTCTGCACATAATTTGCCGCAGCCAAATAGCCAACCTTACCGGGTTGAATCTTCGGGTTGGCGCTTTGCCGTAACAATACAGGCAACCAACCAATTTCCAATTGGGCGCCTGTAGCAATCACCAAATTTGCTCGCCGCATACGTGCAATCAGGCTTGGACGCGCCTGAATATGATGCGGATCCTGAAGTGCATGGGTTGCCGTATAGATAGACACATTATCCCCACCAATTTCAGTCGCTAAAGCGGCCCATTCTGGTTCACAAGCAAAGACACGGATGCTTGCCCATGCTGGCGAAGAAAATCCAGCCATGATTGCGCCAGTCAATAAAGCATATATTGTCATACGTAAATGATGTTTCATTATAATCTCCTATTCTTTTTTCTTCTTAATATGGGTTAGAATTGATGCGCACCATGCGCACCAAGCAGCATGATATATTGCAGCCCTAACTGATAATCTACTTTCGGCTGAGTCGCATCACGCGACAATTGCAGACGAATACGTGAAAATTCACTATTGCTAAATCCAACCACAACACTATCCCGACGTGGACGGTGTCCGCCTGTATCCAACAGACCACCAGTAATGACGGCAGCACCACTGTTATTGGCAAATAATTCCGAATGTCTTACACCCACGCGCCAACGGCGCATGAATTGATAGACACCTTCGCCATACCAGCCGAATTGCCGTCCCTGATAAGCTAATAGCGGCGTAGTGACACCAAATAAACCATTCTCATAACGATAAAAGAATTCGCTTTGGAAACGAAAATTCTGGTACAGACGATTACCATTGGGAGCCCATTTCCAAACCATATTCGCCAATAACAAACGACTATTGCCAGAGAATCTACCAGCCACATTGCCTGCCGCATCAAAGGCATCACGGGCAATCGCACGCGTCTGCAAATAGGAGAGACCTGCCTTCCAACTTTGGCTGTAACCGATATCGCCGCCGACATTCATGAATGCATCCCATGTGCCCTGTCCACGAAATGCACCGCCACCACCAGGAAATGCATTGCCACTATAAAGCTCACCACCCAATTCTAAGAAGGTGTCGGTAGGTGCCAACCAGCGCAGTTGCACACCATCATCGCCGAATTGCGTATTTAAAAAAGCTCGATTGGGCAAGGGGCGATCTAAGAAATCATCATGATGGGCGTGGAACTGATTCAGGTAGCCGATGCCGGAGAAAAAACGACCCGCTTTTACTGTCATGCCCAATGGGGCATTTAAGGTCTGTACAAAGGCTTCTTCAACATTGGCACCGCCTTCGGGAGCCAATGATACAGTCAGACTGCCATAGAACATATTATCAATATTCGAAGCCAGATCAAGTTCAGATTCGTTTAGACTAAAACCGCGCTTTCCTAATCCGGCAGCATCTCCTACAGCAAAGCCCGGAATAGCAAAACCCGATGTTGGCTGGGTAAACATGTAATAGCCGCCATTCAACACCGCGCTGATCTCAGGATTAAATGCATTCGCTGATGCGCTTCCAGAACTTGTTGCAGGTTGGGGCATTGCGACGGGAGATGCTAATGGTTGCGACTGACTATATTGCGGCGACGTTATAGATGGAGACACGACTGGGGATGCCGCTGGAATTGTCTGTTCCGATGCTTGTGCCTGTCGCTGTTCCAGTCGATCCAGCCGAGACTGCATTTTCTTGAGTAATGTTTCAGTCTGCTGCAACTGTTGTTTCAAATTGTTAATTTCTTGCTGATTATTTATTTCCGCTGCCAGAGGCTGTAGCGGATACATGGTATATGTCGCCATCACAAGCGCACATATCGCCCATTTTTTTATGCTATTCACAGTATTATCCTATGCCATATCAGGAAGCCTCTGAATATACAGAGCCTCCTCAATTGATGGGCTTTATACCAACCTATTGAATTGGCAACACCTAAAAATATCCCTGTTATATTAGGGTGTTATTATGTATCTACGAAGGGAAGGTGATTAGGAATGTAAAGGTGAGCCGCGAATATGCGTGACTAACGCAAGGTGCAATATCTGACGCGCCTGCAATGCTGAAACAGGTATTGCACTTTGCTGGGTATAGTTTGGCATCGGGCTGCTATCAACAGTGAAGCCGTGTGCCGTAACCTTTTCCAGACTGCACAACATACAAGAAGTATTCAGCAGGTGTACACCATGTTGATGGTGGTGAATGCTGGATGCCGATACAAGACAAATAAACAGCCCTACCCATGCCAGCAGTGCTGGCAACCTACGGCGATGCAGTCGTTGTATCATCATGCCCGAACGGTAGAATAAAAAAAACTTACGTCAACATTTAGCAGGCAGAACAGTCATCACGACGATTAATGGATCATATGAGAATTCGTAATAACGAAAAAAAGCCGAGTATCAAATACTCGGCTCTCCTAAATTTTAAACCAACTTGATATAATGAAACTAATCTTTTGTTACATTCGCATAAAAAGCTGTGCCTGTTTTCTTATCTTCATAAATCATCATCCATACATCAACACCCTGTGAAGTATCGGGTAAGTAATCCGATGGAATAATCGCTTTAATCTTTTCACGAACACCATGATCATTCAACAAAATAGTACACAACCCCCCTATCGCATAAGCTGTGTTATCAGCAGTGCTGTCATCTTTAAAACTAAAACTACAGTTTACACCATTATCTTTAAAGCCATCACTATGATCTTCACTTAAAACATCAACATTTAAGGTAATGACATCATTATTCTTAATCCCTGATGTTTGATTTAAGAAAATAATTTGCGAGCCTTTTTCCATTTCGGCAATAAAATCACTAAACTTACCCATTACACTCACTTTAAACTCATAATCAGCGACTGTCTTATGAAACACAGCAACATTCACATGTGTAGTACCAGCAGCTTGCGCAGGCATAACAATCGCTATCGCAAAAGTCGCCAACACGCATAATTTTCCAATCATTTTAATCATCAGTACTCCTCCCATTTCATGAACAAAACTAATCCTATCTTACAAAAAATAAAAAGTCTCGAAAAAAGTAAAAGGCTTCATAAAGATTCTATATCTATGTTTTTTATATTTGCATTCAGAAGCCCTAATAAACCACCATCACTACTAGGCTTAAAATCTTGCAAGCGCTGGGATGATACCGCCAGAACAGGCTCATACCACAGTGGTATATATACTTGATCTTGCTGCATTTTTTCCTGAACTTTTGCATATAAATGTTGACGCTGTTTTATACTTTCACTCTCAGAAGCTTTCTCCAGCCATGTATCAACATCAGCATTGCTATAACGACCACGGTTAGCACCTTTGGGCGGCCACATCTCAGAATATAAAATCCAGCGATAAATATCAGGATCAACAATCCCTACCCATGACAATGAGAACACCTGAAAATCACCACGTTTGATACGCGCATAAAAACCACCCCATTCAAGCGATTCAATGGATACTTTTATACCGATTTTTTGCCACATATCGGCAATCGCCGTAGCTAGCCGTAATCGAGCAGGATCGGTACTGGTGCGATAATTCAGTGTAAAACGAATACCATCTTTGGCTCGTGGAAAACCTGCTTTATCTAACATTTTTTCAGCTTCTTGAGGATTAAATAATGTTTCAGGTAAAGATGTCGTTGCCCAGTGGTTGGGCGTTAATACCGTTTCTGCTAATTCGGGCAAATCGGAAAACAAGGCTTTTTTTAAACGCTTGCGATCTACTGCCAATGCCAATGCCTGACGAACATGCACATCTTTAAGTATGGTGTCTTGAATATTTAGACCAATATATGAAAACGTAGTCGATGCACGTGTTTGAAGCGTTAAATGTTTTTGTTTTTTTAAATAAGGCAATAAATCAGTTGGCAAATCATTCTGTGTAAAATCAATTTCACCACGCACCAACTTCAAACAGCGGGTCACTGCATCTTTAACGCGAATAAAATGTAACACTTCTATGTTGGATGTAGATGAAACGTGTACACGTTTTAAATATAAATCATTACCATGCCATGATTGCAGTTCAAAGACTCCAGCTCCCATCATGTTACGCGCTTGATGTGGCTTGTTTGCCATAGTTTCTGGCACAATCCCCAAGGACAATCGCGTGAGCAGTGAACTATCCGTTTTATTCAAATGCAAGCGCAAGCGATAAGGTGAGAGAACTTCGACTGACTCAATTGCGGCAAACCCTGCACGCAATGGGCTGCCCAGATCTTTATTAAGAACGCCACGCAAAGTTGCGGCAACATCTTTTGCCTGCAAATGCGTGCCATCATGAAAATACACATCTTTTTTTAACTCAAATGTCCATGTTAAAGCATCAGAATGTTGCCATGAAGCCGCAACATCAGCTTGCGGCATAAAATCATCATTCAAACGAATTAAACCACGATGCAACAAAGCTTGAATTTTATGTGATGCTGCATCCGTGGCAAAACGTGGATCGAGCGACATGGGCAGTTGCGCTACACCAACCCGTAACTCGCCTTGCTCAACAGCTTGTTGCTGGCAAGCTGTTAAAACTAGCGATAAACAGAGTAACCCCCATCGTAAATATTTTAACACGTCCATAGACTCATACTTTCAACATGCCCCGAATAAGGGAATAAATCCAAGGCTCGCAATGCATGTAAAACATAACCTTGTTGCTTCATCTCTTGTGCATCACGACCGCCAGATATTACATCACAATGCACTAGGATTACTTTTTTAGGTAGCAACCGATTCATCAAACTACAAATATTCTTCGCACCTTTACGGGGCGGGTCAACAATCAACACATCTGCACCCACAAATGGTGACACATCAAAACGACCAAATAAATCTGCCTGCTGATATGTGGCTGATAGCTTTAAACGCTTGGCATTAGCATTGGCAGCACGCACACTAGCCATATTCACCTCTGCCCCCAATACTTGCATCCCTAAAGCCGCCAAAGGCAACGACAAATTCCCTGCTCCAGAAAATAAATCCACCACATGTTTCGCACCCTCACTCCATGAGGAAATTTGATCAATCATCATGCGGTTTCCTCGCTGTTGACCCTGCACAAAATCATCAGGGCCAATATGAACAGCAATATCTGCCAGACCTGCTGGAAGCTTGTCATACAGTTGATACACTGGTTTATTCAAAGCTCTTAATCCCTGCTTATCACGGCACCAGCATTGCAATACCATGCCTTGCCAAGCTATATCTGGCATCAGTTCCATATGACATGTGCCTTCATATTCCAAAACCACATGTATGCCAGTAGATAATTGCACAGCATATACCGATTCAGGCATTTCGTGCGTTTCAAATGCACTACCTATAAAAGCAAGCTGCAATGCCTTTCTTAAGGCATCCAACTCACTGGTGATCACCATGCAGAACTCCGCTTCAATAACATCATGGCTTTGATAACCACGAAAACCCAATATCACTTGACCCTGCTTATTTCGCCCAATATGCCAGCGCACACGCCGTCGATGCTGGCTTTCATCGTGCATATCCATTTGTTGAATTGGCAACCACTGACTATCTTTTGTCATAGTCTTGGAAAAAGCATCATGAACCCATTGAGATTTTATTTCTGCATGCTCATTTACATGCAAGTACTGCAAAGCACAGCCACCACAACTTGCCGCTACTGAACATTTCGCATGCACACGTTTATCAGAGGACTCTTCAACACTTGAAAAAGAAGCTCTTGCGATACTTCGCCGTTTATGAATATTCGACAAAGACAATACATCACCTGGAATAGCCTGCCGAACAAGACATGTTTTATGGGAGATATGTTGCGAAGATATATCCACCAAAGCATCTCCACCTGGCAATAAACATCTTACTTTAGCTGTTAAAACATCTGACATCGCTAAAAAATCAGCGAATCAAATCAATCGGGCCAATGGTGATGGGTTCGGGTGAACGAAAACGCAAACGCACACCTTTAATCTCGGCTGGCAGTTTGGATCTAGAAATCGTTACAGCAATATCCACATCATCATCTTCACGAACAAAAACCTTATGCCACTTATACTTAGCATCCTGCACAGCCAGTTTCACATAACCACCTTTAAAATTAAGTCTACCCACACTTGCTTTATGAATGATAATCTTTCGTAACTTCACAGCTTTATCCAAATATAAACGGATTTGACCTTTTTTATAGGCCGTAAAGAGTTCTTTACCACGATAAGACTTTAACGCTTCAAAATACACATGCTTTCCACCCTTGAATTCATGAGGTTTAGAAACATCTACATCACTACCATCAGAGCGTGTCATTTTGTAAGCAACGCTATAAGTAATTGAGCGTGCAATATGTCTGGGTTTAGGTTTACTAATTCTCTTAGTCGGCTTAGATTTTTTAACTGTTGCAACAGGTTTCACCTGTTTTACCACTGCTGCTTCTGCTTCTTTTTTTACGATTGGAGCAGCTTTAACTTTCGCTTCTGGCCTTACTTCTGGCCTCACTTCTGATTTTACTTCAGGCTGTTTATCATGCTTCGTAACAATCGTTTTTTGTATGGCCGGTGTGGATACCATAAGAGGTCGTTCTGCAACACTCATAACAGAGATAAGAATCCAGCCAAGTAAGGCTAACATCAAACATGCTCCACCCCATGTAGCCACAACTTTCCATTCAACAGCGATATATTTCGCCCAGCTTGATGCAAACACATCGCTCTTTGGCAACACTGAAGACAACATGCCAAACAATTTGGAAAACTTCAAACTAACACTTCTCAGCGATGCTTTTAGTAAACCTTTGGCTATCGAAACATTTGAGTGCGTGGGAATACTTACTGATTTTTTAGATAAACCAGGAGCCACCGCCTTATCAGATAACCCTCTAGCAATAATATCAAGTTCTTGATGAACCAGCGCACAACTTGCGGGGCGGTCATCAGGATTCTTCGCCAACAAACGTAAAATAAGATCTGAAATTTCCAATGGTAAAGAACGGTTCAATTCATGTGGGGAAACTGGTGATTCACGCACCTGTTTTTCCATAATCTCAAATTCGCCACCGCCTTGCGCAGAGGCATCAAAAGGAAGTTTTCCTGTCACCATTTGATAAAGCAAAATACCAAAAGCATACAAGTCAGTACGCTCATCAATAGGTTGGTTGAGAATCTGCTCTGGTGCCATGTAGCGAAATGAACCAACTGTCGCGCCACTTTGCGTTAAATCATCATCACCTTTGGCAGGTTTTGCCAAGCCAAAATCCATCAGTTTTATATCGCCGTTATCGGCTAACAATACGTTGGCTGGTTTTAAATCCCTATGTACAAGGCCAATCTGATGTGCAGCTTCCAAGCCTAATAAAATCGCTTGAGCAATGCGCACCAAATCTGTAATCGCATGTTTTTTCTCAGTCCTTAAATATTCCCTTAAGTTTTTACCATGTATCATCTCCATAATCAGAGCCATATGTTCGGCATCTTCATAAAGGGATAATAATGTTACAACATTAGGGTGCATCAACTGTGCATGCATGCGTGCTTCACGACGGAAACGCTCTTTTAAATCTTCATTTTGTAACAGGTGTGGATGCAAAACTTTAATGGCAACTTCACGATGAAGTTTCTCATCCGTTGCACGGTACACAATGCCCATACCACCAGATCCTAGTTCAGAATCTAGGATATATTGCCCCAAATGTGCCGTGCCATTTTTAATCATGCGACAATCTTAGCAGGTATAGGTACATTCACACAATCACTATAAAAAGTATTTACCCTTAAAACATATTTATTTTTAATGACTTTCATCAGTCCAATCTTAGGTCACGCACACGGTCCAGAGCCTTCAAATAGTCTGGACATACTTGCTTACCCTTACCCTGTACCAATAATTTAAATGTTTCGCCCATGCCAAATGGTAACAACATACGTTTGGCATGGGTCAACGCCTGTATTGATTGAAGTGAGCCTTCTTGAGCTAAATCCCCAATGACTTGCTGCACCATAGGGCTTTGTGCCAACCAACCACCCTGCGTGATAAAAGAACATGGTAATAAACCCTGCTTTACCCCTACGTTCGCCAAATCAGTAAAATCCACATGTGCGGTCAAATCACACTGTCCAGGGTCTACCAATACATCTTCAATCACTTGATGATTCTGATGCCCCATCAGCGTGCCTTCCATACGGTTAGGTCTATAATACTCTTGTTGGCTATAACCATAATCCACACAAAACACAAAACCTTTATCTATCACATCTGACACAGCCTTCTGCCATGCAGGTAATGCAGGGTTGTATTCACTGATATAATCGTTCGGCCATGCTTCTATCAACATGGGATCAATCATTGGCTTATCTGTCATCGGCTTATGTGATGTAGCCCACACCAAAACACCGTCTGATAATTGAACACCACGTTCATAAAAATGATGATTACGCCAAATAAAGCTTCGCACAGGAAAAGCATCAGGTAGTTCATTGCACATCATAAGCACGGGTAAATCAGTTTTTACATCTGCAAGTTCAGTATATTGCTGAACATCAAAACCTTTCTCAGCATAATGAGCTTGCTGCCGCTCACGCATCCAAGTACTGCGTTCCACCGCAATCACTGTTGGAGGCACAATATCTTGATGCTGCAAGAATCTTAATACTTGGGTCAATAAGCGTCCTGTGCCACCACCTTGCTCCAACAATACCCAGTGCTCTGGTTTGCCCAATTGCTGCCAACCCCAAAGCATCAAATCCGCAAAACCCATCGCCAACCAAGGTCCTAAATCAGTGCCTGTAACAAAATCACCAGCCTCTCCAAACACATACTCTGACTCATAATATCCTAACTTTGGCTCATACAAAGCAGTGCGCATAAAGTCTTCAAATGATAAAAAACCATCTGATTCTCGAATATTCTCGGCAATTATTGATTGTAGTGCAGTAGAGTTGACGCTCATCTTCCCCCCGATTAACGTAGCGCCATACTATGAATGCTCTTGCGCTTTTACCAGCATGAGATAGCATAGTTTATTGATTAAGCCCTACAGGGCATATAACGAGGAAAAAATACATGTCCGACAACATTATAAATGTGACTGATGATAGTTTTGAAAACGATGTTTTAAAGGCTTCTGGTGCTGTACTGGTTGACTTTTGGGCACCTTGGTGTGGTCCCTGCAAACAAATTGCACCTATTTTGACTGAAATTGCTGCCGATATGGGTGATAAAATTACCATCGCAAAAGTTGATATTGATGATAACCCTAATACACCAGGGAAATATGGTGTGCGCGGTATCCCAACCTTGATGATTTTCTCTGATGGCAATGTTCAAGGCACCAAAGTTGGCGCAGTAACCAAAGGTAAGTTGGTTGATTTTATTAACGAACATCTCGATTAATATCGTGTTATGGTTCACGAAAAAAGCAGGGGTCTCCCCTGCTTTTTTTATGCCCCAAGTACGCCCTCATTCTGCTATGGAAAATCATGCGTATTCTTGGCGTTGACCCAGGCTCCATCAAAACAGGCGTGGGTATTTTAGATACGCAGGGCAATCATTTGTCCTATGTCTACCATACTGTTATCCAAGCTGGAAAAGGCGATTTTAGCGAACGCCTCACCAATCTGTTCCTTGGGTTAAATGACATTATTGCCGAGTTTCAACCTGATGCAGCCGCCATGGAAGATGTGTTTGTCTCAAAAAATGTCACTTCTGCACTTAAATTGGGGCAAGCACGCGGCGCACTGATTGCGGCATGTGGTCACCATAAACTACATGTGGAACCATATTCTCCAACCAAGGTAAAACAATCACTCACAGGCTTTGGCAGAGCTGATAAAGCTCAAATGCAACATATGATAAAAATACTTCTCAAGCCTCCATTACCACTACAAGAAGATGCAGCCGATGCGCTTGCCGTCTGCATTTGTCACGCGCATCATGCGCCCATGCAAGCATTACATACAAAAAGGAAAAAACCATGATTGGCTGGTTATCAGGCAAGATTCGAGAAATTGACCCTGTAGGCATGGTGCTTATCGATGTGCAAGGTGTAGGTTATGACGTATTAGTTAGTCTACAAACCTTATGCAACCTTAAACTCGGCGATACGACATCATTATCCATTCATACCCATGTTCGCGAAGACCAATTGGTATTATTTGGTTTTTCTGATGCTTCTGAACGCGAGACTTTTCGTAAATTGAATAAAGTGACAGGCATCGGTGCAAAAATGGCTCTTAATTTGATGTCTGGTATGTCTTCAAGTGATTTGGCGACTGCCATTGAACAAGCCGATGATTTGGCTATTGCACGCACACCTGGTATTGGTAAAAAAACAGCACAACGTCTTATTTTGGAGTTACAAGGCAAACTCGAAGTTGGACATGCTGATGCATCGGGATCCCATGAACTTCACGATGTGAAATCTGCTTTGCTTAATTTGGGTTATAAAGCGCCACAAGTGGACAAAGCACTGAAATCCATCGATAGCACATCAGATTTTGAAGCATGCTTTAAAGCTGCCTTAAAAGCACTGACATGACCGAGTATTCAAGCCCAGAAGAACGTATGATTACAGCTACAAATCAGGCTGAAGACTGGGATATCGCACTGCGCCCCAAACAACTCGCTGACTATATTGGGCAAGAAAAAATTCGTGAGAATCTTAATATTTTCATCAAAGCAGCCACTGCTCGCCAAGAATCTTTGGATCATGTATTATTATATGGTCCACCAGGTTTAGGCAAAACCACGCTTGCCAATATCATTGCCCATGAAATGGATGCAACGATTCGCAGCACCTCTGGACCTGTGATTGAGCGCCCGGGTGATTTAGCTGCCATGCTGACTAACCTTGAAGAAGGTGATGTATTATTTATCGATGAAATTCACCGTTTAAGCCCACAAGTCGAAGAAATTCTTTACCCTGCTATGGAAGATTTTCAACTGGATATTGTTATTGGACAAGGCCCTGCGGCGCGTTCTATCAAAATGGATTTACCACGTTTTACCTTGGTTGGCGCTACCACACGTGCCGGGCTACTTACCAATCCTTTAAGAGATCGTTTTGGTATTCTTCAACGTTTGGAGTTTTATTCACACGATGAACTTACACAAATTGTCACCCGTTCTGCGCAGTTGCTCGATATCCCAAGTACATCTGAAGGCTCTTTGGAAATGGCAAAGCGCTCACGTGGCACACCGCGTATTGCCAATCGCTTATTAAGGCGCGTTCGTGATTTCGCACAAGTCGAACATCAAGGTGAAATTGATCAACACATCGCTGACAGCTCACTCACCCGTATGGAAGTCGATCATTTGGGTTTAGACCAAATGGATCGCCGTTTATTGCTTGCCCTGATTGACCGCTACAATGGTGGTCCTGCTGGATTAGATACCCTTGCTGCATCCATTGCTGAAGAACGTGATACCATTGAAGATGTACTGGAGCCTTATTTGATGCAAGAAGGCTTGATTGCACGCACACCACGTGGTCGTGTGGCAACACCTTTAGCATACGCCCACTTAGGAAGAACTTTACCTCATGATGATACCCCACAAGGTTCATTATTATGAATTTCCCTATCCGTGTTTATTATGAAGATACCGATCATGGTGGTGTGGTATATTATGCCAATTATTTAAAGTTTATGGAGCGAGGACGCACTGAATTCTTGCGCAGTCATGATATCGAGCTTGATCAACTTCAGCATGAATATGGCATCATGTTTGTCGTCACTGAAGTAAATATTCGTTATAAAGGTGCGGCGCATTTCAATGATATGCTTAATATTGAAACACTGCTCACCCAAGCCTCTGGCGCACGTATTATATTTACTCAGCACACACAAAGGACATGTAGTGGTATGCAAGACACACTGCTTACCGATGCCAATGTTCAACTTGCCTGTGTCAATCATCACGGAAAACCTTGTTTGATTCCGAAAGCATTATTATCTATTTTACAGCAACATATTCATAAAGAGACATAGGGAGCAACTATGGCAGAACAACTAAGTGTATGGGCACTGATTCTTGGTGCAGGCATTGTCGTAAAAGGTGTGCTCATTCTCCTTTTATTACTATCCATTGTCTCATGGGGCATTATCTTCAACAAAGCACGCATTTATCGAAAGGCTCGCCAAGATGCAGCCGCATTTTCCGATGCTTTTTGGAGTGGCTCGGATATGGATACCATTCTTGCCAGTATCCCCAACCGCTATCCCAATAGCCCGCTACCCAACATTTTTCAAGCTGGCTACCGTGAATATATTCGTCAACGTGGTGATGCCAAACAAGAGACTTCTGGCAACAAAATCACTGCTGGCCATGGTCTGGAAGGCATTCGCCGCTCATTGGATGCTGCCCTTTCACGCGAAATGGAACGTCTTGCACGTCACTTGGCATTTCTTGCCACGGTTGGCTCAACCTCACCTTTTATTGGTCTCTTTGGCACAGTATGGGGCATTCTTACAGCATTTCAGGGTATTGCAGTCTCACAAAACACATCACTAACAGCCGTAGCACCTGGCATTGCCGAGGCCTTGGTTGCCACAGCATTCGGATTGGTCGCCGCCATTCCTGCTGTAGTTGCATACAATAAGTTTACCTCCGACTTGAAACGCCAAGCCGCTAGCATGGAACAATTCGCTTCTGAATTTCTAAATATCATGTCACGTCATATTCGCCGAGGTTAATCGTATGTGGGCAGGTCAAAGTGGCTGGGGTGGCTCCAGCAATAAATGGAACAAAGACAGTGAACCCATGGGTGAAATCAATGTTACGCCATTGGTGGATGTCATGTTGGTATTATTGATTATTTTTATGGTCGCAGCACCATTACTCACACAAGGTATCAATGTTGATTTGCCAGATGCCGATGCGCCAGCCATGCAGCAAAACATCGAGCCATTGGTGATTAGCATTCGTAAAAATGGTGATATTCATATGCAAAAGCATAAGGTGAAACTCAAACAACTGGCGGCACGCATTCAAGCTATGCGTGAAAACAACCCTAAACTGCCTGTTTTCATTCGCGGTGATGCCAAAACACAATATCAATACATTGCTCAAGTGATGAGCAACCTAGAGAATGCAGGAATCAAGAAGGTCGGACTTGTCACAGAGCCAATCCGTTAGGAATCATCATTATAGCTCATTTAGCGGGCTGGATTTCCTGTTCGCTGTATTGGCTCATATCCTCATTATCAGTATCATCGCTATCATCGCATGGTGGCAGAGTAATCATATCCCTACCCCACCACTCAAACGCATTGAAGTGAGCATGATTTCTGCACAAGCATTAAAAAATCTACAACACCGTGCACATAAAACCCATAAAAAGAAAGTAAAGCCGATAAAAAAAGTTCAAAAACCAAAATCCAAGAAAAAGCCTGTAATAAAGCCAAAAACCAAACCTAAGAAAAAACCTGTGCTAAAGTTAAAAGCCAAACCTAAGAAAGCGCAAACCGTGACAAAAAAGGCTAAAGTCGAACCTGACTTTGACCCTTTCGCACCCATTGAATCAAACAGCGACAAACAAGCTAAACCACGAAGTAAACCCAAACCAGATATGGCTGATATCATGGGTAAACAGCTTTCAACGCAAGAAATTGATCGTTATATAGCCATGATGCAAGCTGCAGTGCAAGCCAAGTGGAAAGTTCCCGGTGGTATCAGCGAAAAAACACCCGATCCGCTGGTTGAAATGATTTTACAACGCAATGGTCAGCTACTTAGCGTGCGAATCTTGGAATCATCAGGTAATAGTACACTGGATCAAACCCTGATTGCCGCCATTCGAGCCGCTGCACCGTTTAACATACCAGCCAAACAGTTTGAAAGCTTTCGCAGTAACCGCATTCGCTTTCACCCATTGTAATCACTTATAGCGCATGAATAAGCTGCTGATTACTACGAATCATGTTTTGAATAATACGCACATAATCCATGCCACGTTCGGAATAGTCTTTTAAACCCATTGCAAGAAATTCTGCATCAAGTGGCTTGTGTTGGCGCCGCAAGGAGTGACGTAGATTACGAAACAGCTTATACGATGAGGAGGTGTTTAAATTATGTATATAAGCACGAACCGATAAGTCTACCGTTGCAAATTTCTGCACCTCATGCGTCGCTCCTACATTTCTGCGTAAAGGCACCAAACCACAACCTTTTGTAAAACACCACTGACCAAAATAATTGTTTGCTTGACGTGCAAAACGCGAGTTACCCCATGCCGATTCATTCGCAGCTTGGATCAACACCAATGCTGTTGGAATCTCATCCACACGATCCAAGATAGTCCGCCAAAAACGCCCATCCGCCTTACCCATCCATTGAACCTGATAGCGTTGCGCGATACTTTTCAAAACAGCCGCTTCAAAAGCGTTATTCTTCCGCCATGCAAGCAAACGCCCACGTTCTTGCATCACACGCCTGTTTTCTTTTTCAACAATGGGCTTCATAAATTGAAGAAACGATTTTTTTCCCCAGCGCTTGCTAACCTCATCAGAGGCAACTACAACTGACTCATCTTTTTTTGTATGCAAGTCAGTCGATAAGGCTTTTTCTTCTTTAAAAGCAGCCTTATCCTGAGTCTTCACCGTATGTTTTGTCTCCATACAGGCTGTTAAAGAAAGAATCACGAAAAAAGAAACAACCCAGTACACGAATTTAATCTCTCAAATAAGGCAAAGGATCACTTTTACCCAACGCTTCAAAACCTGCACGCCTAAAGATACATGAATCACAGTGCCCACAAGGCATTCCCTGCTCATCAGGGTCATAACATGAACGCGTCAAGCTATAGTCCACACCCAATTCCAAGCCCATAGCAATAATTTCTGACTTGTTCAAACTAATCAGAGGCGCAACCACTTCCAGATCCCGCCCTTCAGAGCCTGCTTTGGTAGCCAGCAAGGCTGTTTTGGCAAACGAATTTAGAAATTCAGGGCGACAATCAGGATAACCAGAATAATCCACAATATTTGCACCAATCACAATTTTTGTTGCTCCTACTGTCTCTGCCAAACCTGCTGCTAATGAAAGAAATACAAGGTTCCGTGCAGGCACATAGGTTACAGGAATATCTCCATCATCCGCAGCATCTTTAGGAACATCCAAATCAGTAGTCAATGCAGAACCACCAATCACACCCAAATCGACCCGAATAACACGATGATCTGTAATACCATTTACACCTGCAATAGCAGCAGAGGCTTCAAGCTCAACACGGTGCCTTTGTCCATAATCAAAAGCCAACGTGGTACACTGCCAAGCTTTTTCACGTACTGCCCAAGCCAAAGTTGTTGCCGAATCCAATCCACCCGATAACAACACCACTGCTTTTATTGCATCATCTTTCACCGCATTCTCCACATTACACACCTGTTTTCTCCGCCCCCCAAATAACCTTATGCATTTGCAGTTGCATACGAACAGGCAATTTATCGCGCAAAATCCAAGCGCATAAATCTTCTGGATTCAATGCACCCCAACATGGCGATAATAAAATCGTTGCTGATGTATCTTGCAAGCGTTCATCAATCACCCGCTTTGCCCATGCATAATCAGCCTGATTGCTTAATACAAATTTAATTTCATCATGGGCTTGTAAGTATTGTAGATTTTCCCAACGGTTACGCTTTTCTTCACTACTACCAGGCGTTTTAATATCAACAACCTTACGCACTGCAACTGGCACGGTGCTGATATCCAATGCTCCCGATGTTTCCAACTGCACAGTGATGCCCGTAGCCAATAATTTCTGCAATAAGTCGATACATGATTTTTGTGCCAAAGGCTCGCCACCTGTCACCAATACCAATGGATTATTCCATGCCGAAACCTGTGCAACCACATCATCAATCGCCATGCTTTTTCCACTATCAAAAGGAATAGCCTGCAAAGTATCACAATATGTACATCGCAAAGGGCAGCCTGCCAAACGCACAAATGTACATGGCACACCAACCAGCGTGCTTTCACCTTGAATACTCTGGTAAATTTCGTGAATGTTAATCATAAGTCAGGCAGAAATTTTATTTTTTATTTGTCTTCAATGCAGATAAGCGAGATCTAGCATGCTCTGCAGCCTTAGAATCAGGGTATTCATCAATCAATCGTTGTAATACCGCTCTGGCATCACCCAAACGTTCAGCTTGCTGATAGGCAATGCCCAATTTCAATAAACCTGCCTGATATTTACTACTTTTCGGATACGTTTGCGTCAATGTATTAAAAGCTTCTACAGCAGATAAAAACTCACCTTTTGCTAACAAGCTTTCACCCAACCAATAATAAGCCTGATCGGCATATTCACCACTTGGATACACATTTAAAAATGTCTGGAATGCGTTAATTGCTTCATCATAACGACCACTTTTCAATGCCAAATATGCCGCAGTATAATCATTCTTTTCTGCAGGTTTATAATCATTTTTTGATTGCTTAACGGTCTGTTGAATATCGGAATTAATCTGATCTATCTTTGTGGTCAATATTTGTTTTTTGTTTTTTTGTTTCTTACTAAGAGGTCGTTTCTTCTTTACTATGATGTGATGTTTTTTATTCTTTTGTGCCTTGATGGATGCCATCAATGCATCAATATCAGCCTGTTGTTTCGCAACCGTCTTTTCCAACTCAAGAAGCCGTTTATCAGATAATTCGTATGTTTGACTAAGTTGCCCCTGCCTTTCACTCACATGCTCCAAAGACTGAAGCACAAAGCCTTTATCCTCTTGCCAAGCAACACCTTTTTTAGCCGCACAACCTGATAAACCCATCAAGAGCAAACACATAGGCACGAAAAAAACAGCCATCGGCGAAACCGATGGCTGTTTGATATTCAACACCTGCAAGGTCTTAACGACTAACAATGTCCGCATGACGGTTCTGAGCCCAGCATGCTTCGCCAGTTCCAGAACAAGCAGGGCGCTCTTCACCATAAGATACAGTATCTATATGACTTGCACTTACGCCACGAGCCACCAAATAAGCTTTAACACTATCAGCACGTTGCTGACCCAATGCCAAGTTATATTCACGGCTACCGCGTTGATCACAGTTGCCTTCAATCGTTACAGTAATCCCACCATGATCATTCAACCATGCTGCATAGCCATCCAATGTAGCGCTACCTGCTGCGTCCAAATTTGCGCTATCAAACGCAAAATATACTGAGCTTGAAGCTGGTTTAGAGGCCATTGATTTCACAGAATGCGTTGCAGCAGCACTGTGTTTTGTCATCCCGCTATCTGTGGTCACTTCATGCTTGGCACAACCTGCAGCCATCAAAGCAAACGAAGCTAATCCTACAAAAAGTAATTTATTCAATTTCATCCGTACCTCCCGAATTTAACCCTACAAAATAATTGCCTGTATTGAACACCAAAGATGATAAATTGTCCAGTATCAACATACCATCTAGCTATTCATAGCACAAAAAAACCAAGTTAGACATGACTCATGTAAAAAACTTAGTGCCGTGACCAAGCAGGATCAGAAGCATCATGATTGGCAGCTGTAATCGGCACAGGCTTGCCACCCCAGCTTGGTACACGATAAATACGTCTCATGCCACGATCTTCTGCCGAATAAAGTAACATTTGCCCATTGGGTGACCATGATGGTGACTCAATCGCCTGCCCTGTTGCCAAATAACGAACATCCGTTCCATCCACACGCATGGTTGCCAATGCATATTCCCATTTTTTCTTGGTAATAAAGGCAATACGATCTCCTTTGGGTGACCATACAGGTGATGTGTTATACGCTGCTTTCAGACTGATACGTTGTGCTTTTCCGCCAGCCACTGCTTTGCGATAAATTTGTGGTGAGCCCAAACGACTACTGGCAAATGCAATCCACTTGCCATCTGGCGACCATGTTGGTGTGGTATCGATACCACGATAATGGGTAAATTGTCGCCATTTTTTTGATTTTATATCATAAATATGAATGTCTGAATTACCCGTCCAAGATAAGGTTGCTGCAATAAAACGACCATCAGGCGAATATTCAGGTGTACTATTCAAACCATGAAAGCGTCCAAAGCCATTGCGTTTCCCTGTCACAAGATCAAAAGTTTCAAGTCGAGGTCGATTACCAACATAGGTATTCAGTGCCACAAAACGACCATCAGGCGACCAATCGGGTGATAATAAAAGGGTAAAATCTGTACCTACAGCCTGCAAGTTATAACCATCTTGATCCATATACATCAAATCGGACTTATCACCATGTTTGGTAACATAGAGTATCTCACTTGAAAAATGACCTGGAATATTGAGCACCGCTTGATAAATATGATTCGATAACTGATGCGCCAAACCACGCAAGGCATCTTTTTTCACTTCAAAACTCTGTTTGAGTAACTCTTTACCTCGAAATGGTTGATGAACCTGTAAATCAACATGCCATACAGCATCCGTCTCTGTTAATTTACACAGTGCCAGTACATCTGCACCAATAATGCGCCAATCGGCATAATCAACACTTTGAAATGCTTCCTCTGGTGAGGCTAAGAAACCCACTTCATTGAGTGCATGAAATGATTGGCTGGATTCCAAATCATGCTTTATCACATGATTTAATAAGACTTGTTGCTTCTCTTGGTCGGGCAAAGCATCAACCATCAAAGCTATATTTAAGGGTTTGTAGTCGGATTGATAAATATCAAATTCAACCGCATAACTAAGTTGTGAGATAAAAAGTAAAGGCAGAAGTAATAACTTATACATAACAAAACGTTCTAACGGCTGATATTTTGATTGCAAGGTTGAATTTGACTTCTATTGTTCCCTACCTCACAAACGCACTAAGGAACGGCATAAAATGTATCAACAATGCAAGGAAAAAACATGACGCAACCCTGTAAAGACATCAAGATTTCAACACTCATGCAACAAAGCGGTGTGAAATTTGGCACCAGTGGCGCACGCGGTTTAGCAACCGATATGAGCGATGAAGTATGTTATGCCTACACACTCGCATTCATCCAACACCTTCAACATATCAATGATTTACAAACAGGTTCTAGCATTGCAATTGCAGGGGATTTCCGTCCCAGCACACCCAAAATTTTATCGGCTGTTGCTATGGCAATTCATGATAGCGGTTACACCCCTGTATATTGCGGTTTTATCCCTACCCCTGCTATTGCCTGTTATGCCATGTCTCAACAGATTCCCTGCATTATGGTGACAGGTAGCCATATTCCCGATGATCGTAATGGTATTAAATTTTACAAATCTACAGGTGAAATTCTCAAAGACGATGAACAAAACATGTGTGCACAAACAGTTCAAGTTGCATGTGATTATTTTGATGAAGATGGTAATGCACGTACGCCTTATGTATTGCCAACAGCAATCAGAGATGCCCATATGATGTATGTTCAACGCTATATTGCTTTTCTTCCTAGCAACTGCTTTCAAGGCAAAACTGTAGCCGTTTACGAACACTCCACCGTTGCCCGTGACATACTTGGCGAAATTTTTGAAGCTTTGGGAGCAACGGTGATCCGTCTTGGTCGTTCAGAACATTTCTTGCCCGTCGATACCGAAGCCATTCGCCCTGAGGATATTGCGCTAGCAAAACAATGGGCAGATCAATACGATATTGATTGCGTGGTATCTGCCGATGGTGATGGTGACCGCCCACTCATCAGCGATGAGTTTGGCAATTGGTTGCGCGGTGATGTTGCAGGCATTTTATGCGCTCAATACCTACATGCACAATCCATTGCCACACCTGTTAGCTGCAACAGTGCTGTTGAGAAAAGCGACTGGTTTGAACATATCACCAGAACACGCATTGGATCACCGTTTGTTATTGATACCATGAATAATGCTTTGCAACAAGGGCATAGTCATGTGGTGGGTTATGAAGCCAACGGCGGCTTTTTAACTGCCAGTGATATTGACATAGAGAGTCGCAAGCTAACAGCATTGCCAACCCGTGATGCCATCATTGTACCCTTGGCAATTCTGCTTATGGCAAGCCAGAAAGGCATAAGTATTGCTAAATTATTGCAGACCTTGCCCCAACGTTTCACCTCTAGTGGGCGTTTAAAGAACTTTCCAACAGAGCTTAGTGAAGAAAAACTGTCTCCATTAAAGACCAGCTTTCCAGAGAAAAATATTGCCGCTGCAAGTGTATTATTCGGCGAAGCATTTGGTGCAATTCATCATATTGATAACACCGATGGTATTCGCATCACCTTTGATTCAGAAGAAGTGGTGCATCTGCGCCCATCAGGCAATGCGCCTGAACTTCGCTGCTATAATGAGGCCGATAGCAATGAACGTGCTGAAACTATGAATCAAACATGCATGAAAATACTTGCAAGTTGGCAGTAGTCTCAATTTTAGAAAAATACAATTAACTTCTAATAAAGATTAAAAAAATAGCTTATTTTCAATATTTAAACTTTATCTATTGATATAAAATGATGGCTTATATGTTAAATCAATATAAAATTTTAATTTAAACCTTGTAAATAAGTTGACTCCGTAAAGTTCCACATATAAAAAAAGCCCCGTAGAATATCTACGAGGCTCTTTTGTCAAGCGTGGTTAATGAGAGAAGTTATTCGCCCAACTCAGGCGTTTCAATTTCCGCAACCTCCACCTCTGCAACTTCAGGTACTTCTACTTCAATTGCTTCAACTTCAGCAACATCTTGGTCGCCCACTTCTAAATCAGCAACATCTAACCCTACAGACAATGTAGTTGTAACTGCTGCTGGGGTCGCTACTGCCACTGTTGTAGTTGTAGGTGCTACAACTGCTGCTGGGGTCGCTGCTGCCACTGTTGTAGTTGTAGGTGCTGTAACTGCTGCTGGAGTCGCAGGCGCTACCGCTACTGGAGCCGTTGCTACCACTGTTGTAGTTGTAGGTGCTGCAACTGCTGCTGGAGTCACAGGTGCTGCTTGTGCTGATAATCCGGAAGCCATAGTCAAAGTCAATGCTGCTATCGCTCCAGTAATAGATGTTTGATATTTCATAATCAATCTCCTTATCATATGACAGAATTCTACCTTTTCCGCCATGGATAGGCGTACTATTGCAACGCCATCATATTCATTCAGTGACCTACATTACACTTGCATATAAACTCCATCCCATAAAACGAGGGACCTTAAAAACGATAGCTAAATCCAGCACCTACACCATAATCTGGACTACCATTACTCAAACCTTTATCCCCAAAAAGCTGTAACCCCATGTTTGTTTCTAGCTTATAGTTCCAAGCAACAATCATATCTGCTGCATTTGAAAAACCAGGCTGTGATGCTTCCCGACCCGAAAACATCACAGTAAACACACTTTCCCTATTCCATGCATAACTAACACCAGTGCGATATGTTAGAATATCATTTAGCACACGCCCCGTCGGCTGCCCAACAAAACGATAGCCTACCCGTACAAATGGAAACCATTGTGATGAAACACGTGTACGCACACCCATACCAAGCTCAACATCATTTTTTCCAGTGCCCAAACCTTTACTTTTTGAAGATGTGGCAAATTTTATCTTGCTATAAGGAGTTACATTAAATGAGCTTCCCAATACATGATGCAGAGTATATTTACCTTCAAGCCAAACATCACCTAGACCACTGGATGTGCGGCTAGCACCTTTACCTACACCAATAACAGTCCCTCCAGAAACAGCTGCACCATTACTTTGTACAATAATATAGGGTACCGTCAATTTCAGTGAAATATCATTAAGCTTGTACTTAATATACGTGGGAATATAGGTGATATTGGTTGTGGTGTTTGTACCAAATGTACCTGTAAAAAATGATGGTGTAGCAGAAACTGAAATAGTTGCTTGCTCGGTTTTGGCTGCAAAGCTTTGACTAGAAATCAATAACGAAAATATAAGTAACAGTGAAAAAATCATGCTATTTTTTATTGCCGAAGTCATTTGTCCTAAGAAATAGTGCATCATATCATCTCCTTGGTTTTTTAATCACACAACCAGAAGATAAAGGTACTGTGGGCAAAATATAAATCCGTGATAGTGCTCACAAGCCAATGTAAATTAAAGAAAAACAGTATTTTAGGCAGTCACGCTCATTTATTTTTTCGTTTTTTGGACTTCTTATTAAGCCAAGCATCATGCTCATCCACCAAGGCTCTTAAATCCTGTTTGACAGTTTCAGATGCTTTCACCACTTCAGCATAACCTTTTTTGCTTACCTTCATCACAGCAATAGGTTTATCCAGAAAATCCTGAATTTCATCTAGCAATGGTTTTTCTTCTGGGCTGCAAAAAGAAATCGCTTCACCTTTATTGATACCGCGTCCTGTACGCCCAACACGATGCACATAATTTTCTGCTTTTTCAGGCAAATCATAATTAATAACGTAATCAACATCAGCCACATCAATACCGCGCGCACTAATATCTGTCGCAATCAATACCCTGCATTCATTAGCACGGAATTGGCGCATGGCTTCGCTGCGTTCTTGCTGATCTTTATCACCATGAATACTCACCGCATCAATAGCAACACGATCAAGCACTTTTAATACACGCTCGGCACGTACTTTGGTACGCACAAATACAATCACTTTTCCATCAGGATGATCTTGCATAAAACGCGTTAGAAACAGACGTTTGTCATCCATATCCACAAACATTACAAAATGTAAAATATTCTTAGACACCCTATCTTTGGGCGCAACCTGAATACGAATCGCTTCACTCTTCACCTGCGAATATGCCAGTTTTTTAATCTCATCATTGATGGTGGCTGAAAAAAACAAGGTTTGATGCCTACGTTTAAGCATTTTTTTGATATATTTAATATCTTCAATAAAACCCAAATCGAGCATATGGTCAGCTTCATCGAGGACTAAAGTCGTCACCCCATCCAAGCGAATTTCTTCTTGGTTGATTAGGTCAAACATACGCCCGGGTGTGCAAATAAGTACGTCGATGCCATCTTGCAGCTTGGCAATTTGTGCATCTTGTTCCACGCCGCCATGCAAGGTAAATACCTTGGTTTTGGTATGATGCGCAATGCTTTTAAACACCTCACCAATCTGCAATGCCAATTCACGTGTCGGCACCATGACAATACATTTGATACCATAAGAGCGTTTGCTAGTCTTAAAACGATGAATTTTATCAATCACCGGAATAGCAAATGCCGCTGTCTTACCTGTGCCCGTCTGGGCAATAGCTAACACATCCTCACCATTAAGAATCGAGGGAATCGTCTTAAATTGAATGTCTGTTGGTCGCTTAAAACCAAGCTGTGCCAAATTCTTTTTAATTTCGACAGAAATATAATATTGATCAAATTTCATTGTTTCACTTCCAAATCGTCGGCTGAATTTCTACAGCTTGCTCACCATCGCTTAACCATAGACTTCCATCTTGAATCGCACACTGCAAGCGCATGGCACGCTTTGCCATCAAACCAATGGCTTGTACCGCATCATCGGAAAAATTGATAACACTAAGATTTTCAAATCGTTCAAACTTCTGTTGATGCTGCTGCCACCATGCGATGCTACTTCTCTGTTGATAAGTATAAAGTTTGACATTTTTAGAACGCCCACATGCCTTGCGAATACGCTTTTCATCAGGCTGACCTAAATCAATCCACAAATCAATTTCATCACTCAGACTTTTCTGCCAAATGTCAGGCTCATCTTCACTACTCAGACCTTTGGTGAACTGTAAAAACTCATGAGCATTCAAAGCAAAAGCCAAAATACGCACCATCATACGCTCATCATTTTCAGATGGGTGGCGGGCAATGGTCAATTGATAGTCTTGATAATGATTGCGATCCATATCAGTGACATCCAACTCAACTTTAAAAATGGTTGATTTTATCGCCATGGCTTACAATACCTCTTGAATAACAAAATGATGAATTTTATCATTCGGTTATTCATTCGTTGGGTTTTCGCAACGCGACATGCGTCGCTATTAACTGGCTAACTTATCATCAGCAATACGATAATTCGGATCTTCTTGGATATTTACTTCCACCAAATCACCCGCTTTCTCAAGCAGTAAACGGCACTCTTTGCTTAAATGGCGTAAATGCAGGCTCTTGCCTGCCTCAGTATATTTTTCAGCTAAAGTATCAATCGCTTCAATCGCCGAATGATCAGCAACACGTGAATTGGTAAAATCAATCACCACGTCATTCGGATCCGATGCTGGATCAAACATCTCATTAAAATGATGCGCTGAAGCAAAAAACAATGGCCCATAGACCGTATAAACTTTAGTTTCACCTTCGGTCGTAGAAATTGCATGAATATGTCTTGCCTGTTTCCAAGCAAACATCAAGGCAGTGGCAATCACACCCACAATCACAGCTATCGCCAAGTCGGTAAATACTGTCACCCCAGCCACCAATATCCCAACGAAAGAATCTTCTTTTGGAATTTTATTGAGTAAATTAAAGCTACCCCACTCAAAAGTTCCAATCACCACCATAAACATCAGACCAACCAATGCCGCCACTGGCACCATAGCAATCAGATCAGAGGCGAACATAATGAATACGAGTAAAAATAAGGCGGCAGCAATGCCTGATAAATTGCGTAGACCTCCAGAAGTAACATTGATCATGGTTTGTCCAATCATGGCACAACCACCCATACCGCCGAAAAAACCGTTCACACTATTTGCTAATCCCTGACCAATAGATACACGATTACCTTGCCCTCTAGTATCAGTCATTTCATCGACAACACTCATGGTTAATAATGACTCAATTAAGCCGACGCCAGCCAGAATGGCTGCATAAGGAACAATAATTCCCAATGTCTCAAAATTAAATGGTACATTAGGTATATGAAAACTTGGAAATCCACCACTGATATCGGCAATATCAGCGACGGTTTTGGTATCTAATCCGCCAAAAATAACAATCAGACTAACCGTGATAATCGCCGCCAAACCCGCTGGAATAGCACGTGTAATCTTGGGTAGAAAAAACATGATTGCCATGGTCAGTGTGACCAAGCCGAGCATGGTGAACAACGGAGATCCTGAAAGCCAATGCATAACCCCATCCGCACCCTTCACTTGGAAATGTTCCATCTGAGCTAGAAAAATAATAATCGCCAGTCCATTAACGAAGCCAAGCATGACAGGATAGGGAACCATACGGATATACTTGCCGAACTTAAGACCGCCGAAAATCATCTGAAATATGCCTGTGAGCACGATGGTGGCAAATAAATATTCAACACCATGTTGTGCCACCAATGCCACCATGACCACAGCCATCGAACCTGTTGCTCCAGAAATCATTCCTGGGCGACCGCCAACCAGTGAAGTAACTAAGCCCATTAGAAAAGCACCATACAACCCAATCAACGGATTGACACCCGCCACAAAAGAAAATGCAACAGCCTCTGGCACCAGTGCAAATGCCACCGTTAGACCTGACAAAACATCATCCTTCACACCAGCAGTATGTTTATAATATAAAGCGAACATCTCAAACTCCTAAATTAGCATGATGCAAAAACAAAAAAGGAGCCACGATTTCTCGCAGCTCCTTTCCCTATACTTTTCAAAAGTGGTGCTCCCTGAGCGATTCGAACGCCCGGCCTTCTGATTCGTAGTCAGATGCTCTATCCAGCTGAGCTAAGGGAGCCTATTTTTTCTTCTACTGGTTGAATAGTCATATCCTTCAACCAGACTTTCCAACTTGGATTATCCAGACCAAACAACTCTGGAAACTCCTGAAACAACCATCCATGATACATCAGCTTACCATCTCTGACCAACTCAACGAACGCCGCCGCATTATGCACATTTTTATCATCAAGGAAAGCCCCAGATTTAATGCGCAATCCTTGTGCTAACCCTAACACACGAATTTTCCAATGTTGAAAACTAACCTGCTGACCTTTTACCACAGAAACCACCGATTTACGCGCTGTATTCTTATGTAAAAAGACCAAATCAACTTGACCTTCTCTTGCTGCCGCCCATTCAGGCAATGCCGCATTCGAATCAGATTGATGTGCATCTTCAGGCGCTTGCAATGGCAATTGCCATTGGATGTTGTTCTCTTGTTTGTTATCACAGCCAGAGCACAAAACCAAGACCATCAGAAACAATCCGACCCACACAGAAGTGGCGGAGAGAGAGGGATTCGAACCCTCGATAGGAGTAAACCTATACACCCTTAGCAGGGGTGCGCTTTCAGCCACTCAGCCATCTCTCCAAGTCTCCGTGCGTTCCTAGTTTCTCTTAATCCGCCAACACCACAGCGAACCCATTGAGTGGCGCGCAGTATATGTTTCAGGTTCTGCATAGCAAGCATGTTTTTTATGATTCTTTACGATGTGTCTTATAATGATTTATCAAACCATTGGTCGAGGCATCATGACTATCCACTTCATCATCGAACATCAATTCAGGTAAAATCTTGCGTGCCAATTGTTTACCCAACTCAACACCCCATTGATCATAAGCGTTCACACCCCAAATAACGCTTTGCACAAAAATCTTATGCTCATACATGGCAAGCAAACTGCCCAACATACCTGGATTTAGTTTCTGAAATAAAATGGAGTTTGATGGTTTATTTCCAGCAAATACTTTATGAGGAAGCAAGGCTTCCAAACCTTCGCCTTCAAGACCACTTGCCTCCAATTCAGTGCGCACCGCTTGCTCTGTTTTACCAAGCATTAATGCTTCAGTCTGAGCAAAGAAATTCGACAATAATATCATATGATGTTGACCAATTGGATTTTTGCTATCAATCGGGGCTAAAAAATCACAAGGCACTAATTTCGTTCCTTGGTGAATCAATTGATAAAATGCATGCTGACCATTGGTGCCAGGTTCACCCCAAATAATAGGCCCAGTCGAATAGTCTACGGCTTCACCATCACGGGTCACCGATTTACCATTGCTTTCCATATCGCCTTGCTGAAAGTAAGCTGAGAAACGGTGCATATATTGATCATAGGGTAAAATCGCATGCGAATCTGCATGCCAAAAATTATTGTACCAAACGCCCAACATGCCCAAAACTACAGGTATATTCTCTTCCAGTGGTGCCGTGCGAAAATGTTCGTCCATATCATGTGCGCCAGCCAACATACATTCAAAATGATCCATACCCAAATACAATGCAATCGAAAGACCCACAGCACTCCACAACGAATAGCGACCGCCCACCCAATCCCAAAACTCAAACATATGTTCTGTATCAATGCCAAAATTCTCAACCGCTTTGGCATTGGTAGAAACAGCTACAAAATGTTTGGCAACTGCAGCTTTACTACCGCCACGGGTTAAAAACCAATTTCGTGCTGTTTTGGCATTGGTCAAGGTCTCCTGCGTGGTGAATGTTTTGGAAGCAATCACAAACAAGGTTTGCTCTCGACTCAACCCTTTCAGTGTTTCAACCATTTGCGTGCCATCCACATTGGATACAAAATGCACCTTTAAATCATCTTTGCCATATGGTTTCAATGCTTCACATACCATCACTGGCCCCAAATCAGAGCCACCAATACCAATATTTACAATATCTGTAATGCGCTTTCCCGTGCAGCCTTTCCATTCACCACTACGCACTTTTTCAGTAAAATCTCGCATGCGATCCAGTACGGCATTAATCTCTGGCATCACATCGTTGCCATCCACTTTAATCGGACGATTCGAGCGGTTACGCAACGCTACATGTAATACAGCGCGATGCTCCGTATTATTAATCGCTTCCCCTGCATACATGCGATCACGCATCTCTTCCACGCCACGCTCACGCGCCACATCCATTAAACGTTTCTTTGTCTCATCGGTGAGAATGTTTTTGGAATAATCCACAAGTAAGTCATTGAATTGCAAAGAAAACCGCTCAAAACGCGCATTGTCTTCTGCAAACAGATCACGCATATGAACATCTTTCATGCTATCATAATGCGCCTGCAAAGCCTGCCATGCTGAAGATTCAATCAGTTTCGTCATTATAAACCCCTTACCCTCAGCACAGTACCCTAACGCACATGAACAAGGATTTCACCTTGATATTCATGAGCCATACAAAATAAAATCCATCATCGTGTTATTGTTATATAGAAAAATAAGGGGTTGTCCCAGATAACTAGGAAAAGTTATCGTGAGGGACAATATGAGAAAGAGTCGATTAAGCCAATATAAGCATATGAAGTTGATAGAGCATGATGTATCAGGAAGCACCGCTAGGTGCGCTTCGCATTGTCTATACAGACTATTGGAGGGGTTATAACGTGCTTGATATTTACGAGTTTAAAATCAAGCCAAGCGTCATATGCGTAAATTTAATGGCATTCCAAAGCAACATTTTTACTACCTTTTAAAGGAATGTGAGTGGCGTTTTAACAATTCTAATCAAAACAACAATTATTTATGTTAAAACAATAGGTTACAAAGAATCAGACCTAGTTATCTGGGACAGCCCCAAGAATAATATAAGTTTATGAGTTGGTATCATCCAATACTTCTTTCACAAACCATGCCCCCGTCGTACCATCAATCCCTTTCAATGAAACAGGCGGCAAGGCTTCGTACTCAAAGGATCTTTTCAAGCGTTTTTTGGTTACATTACTGATAATAACTTCACCAGGTTCAGCATGGGAGGTCAAACGTGAAGCCACATTCACAGCATCCCCAATACAGGTGTATTGCATGGTACGTGTTGAACCAATCGAACCCACAACAACCTCGCCTGAATTCACACCAACACCAATATGAATATCATCTTCCTCATATTTTTTCTGCTCAATATTAAATTGTTCCAAAGCACCTTGCATTTCTAGCCCACATGCAACCGCCCTATCGGCGGCATCTTCCATGGCTAATGGTGCACCAAACAACACCATAATTTCATCACCAATAAACTTATCAACCGTTCCGCCGTGCTTAAATACAATATCTACTACCATTTCAAAATAGCGGTTGAGCATCGCGACAGTACGGGTTGCCTCTGAGTTATGTGATAATCGTGTAAAATCGCGAATATCAGCAAACAAAATAGTAACATCGCGCAATTCGCCACCTTTTTCCAAACTCACAGCACCACTCATCACCTGTTCAACCACACTGGGAGAAAGAAGTCGCTCAAACTGTGCCTTAGAACGTGTTTCTTGTTCAACTTTATGTAGCAAATTCGCATTAGCTATCGCCATCGCTACATATTGCACAATACCCGTTAAAAGCTGCAAATCTTTACGAGTAAAGCCCGAAAGCCCATGTTTTTGACTATCCAAATGCACCACACCAAGAAATTCTTCGCTATCAATAATCGGTGCGCACATCACAGATTTAATCCCTTGCATAATGAGGCTCGATGCCTGTGAAAAACGAGCGTCTTGGCTCGCATCTGATAATAGCACTGCCAATTTGCTCTGCTGCACCTCAGCTAAAATCGAACCTGACACAACCAACTGATCATCAGAATTCAAGCGTGTACGCACCACCTTGGGTACAAGCTTATCATTCCCTTTGTGATACAACATAATCATACAACGGTCTGCATGAAAAATACGCAACAATTCATCGGCAGTGCTTTCAAGCACCTTTGATAGATCACGATGCGCGCCCAACTTATGCATCAATTCACTACCCAAACGCAGCTTTTCGTAATCTTCACGCAAAACACTTAAATCTGCCACTTCACTTTCAGCATGAAATTGTTCCAATCTCGCAACTTCAATACGATCATGCACCTCGCCCGTCTGTGACATGCGTGAAATGTCAACCATACTCGCCAGCTTTTCATCTTCAGAAAGGGCATAAAAGATTAAATCAACTTTACCCAGAGTAATGACATCGCCATCAGAAAAAGGATGTCTAGTAACACGAATACCATTCAAAAAAGAGCCATTGGAGCTACTCAAATCCTCATAAATATAATGTCCACCAATATATTTAATACAAGCATGGTGCTTAGATACCATCGGGTCATGCAAACAAATAACACTATTCGGATGGCGACCTATCGTCACATTATCATGAAGAGGATAACTATGCTCACCAGTGACATCGCGTACTATAATCTTAGACATGCGCCTATCTTAGCTTATGAATAGTCCAACTGACAAATAACATCTATTTGTTATCATTCGCCAGAGAGGTAAAGTAACACCTCACAAAAGGGGAACCTATGAAAAAACTTCATATTATTTTTATCGCATCCGAAGCTGCTCCTCTAGCCAAAACAGGCGGACTCGCTGATGTTGCGGGCGCGCTCCCCCAAGCCTTACAAAACTTGGGACATGATGTTACTGTTATCATGCCTTTTTATCGCCCTGCCATTGAAAAAGCTGGCATTAAGCCCAAAGCTACGGGTGATGTCATTGAAATGTGGACAGACGGTATTCAACGTCATTGTCCACTACATAAAACCACCGTGGATGGTTTAGATTTCTTTCTTGTTGAGCAAGATGATTTATATGCTCGTGAAGGCATTTATGGTCCTGCAGGCGGCGCTTATGATGATAATTTACTGCGTTATGTGCTCTTTGATCGTGTCGCACTGGAAGCCGCAGCCCTTCTAAAAACCGATATTGATATTATCCATTGCCATGATTGGCAAACAGGTATGATTCCATTACTGCTCAAAACACAATACCAACACCACAGCAATATTGCCCATGCCAAAACAGTTTTTACTATCCATAATCTTGCTTATCAAGGCGTATTTCCCGCTGAATGGATGAGTCGTTTAGGACTTCCTAGCCATCATTTCAACCCAGGAAGTTTTGAGTTTCACCATCAAATCAACTGCATGAAAGCGGGCATTCATATGTCTGATACTATTACCACTGTAAGCCCAACCTATGCCAAGGAAATCCTAACCCCTGAATATGGCTGTGAATTACAAGGCTTCTTGCAACACCATAGCCACAAACTCACAGGTATTGTCAATGGCATTGATATGGAGCAATTAAACCCATTAACAGATTCAAATTTACCTGCCAACTACGCCGCAGGAAAAATCGCAGGCAAAAAGAAATGCAAACAGAATCTACAGGAATCATGCAAGCTAGACGTATCTGATCATATCCCTTTACTTACCCTTATTTCTCGTCTTGCTGACCAAAAAGGTATTGACTTACTACTGTCCAATGCAAAAAAATGGTTACAGCGTGGTTACCAGTTGGTTGTTCTCGGCTCAGGTGACCCGCATAGCGAATATCTTTTAACGCAACTCGCCAAAGCCCACCCTTCACAAATGTATTTTCATTGTGGATTTGATATGACTTTAGCAAGTCAAATATATGCAGGTGGCGATATTTTCCTTATGCCATCACGCTTTGAACCATGTGGTTTAGGGCAACTTATGGCTATGCGTTATGGCAATGTTCCCGTTGCACGTAGCACAGGTGGCTTAAGTGATACCATTATTGGCTACCCTAAAAAAGGAGCAACAGGCTTTCATTTTTTTGATGCAACAGCCGAGGCCTTTGATAGAGCCTTGGAAGAGGCCATTACCATCTACCGTCAACCACGCAAATGGTCTAGCATTCGCACACAAGCTCTCAAACGCGACTCATCTTGGGATGCTTCTGCCCAAGCCTATAGCACACTGTACGAGCAAGTTATCAACACATGAACAGACGCACTTTAGCAGCGGATATAGGCGGCACCAATATCCGAGCTGCAATCATTGATGATACAGGCTTTGTGCATAAAGAAAAATGTATTAGTGCCCATTTAAGCGATAAAAACATCACAGAACAGGATGTTATTCAAATACTGACTGACTTTTTCAATAATTTTCTTAAAAATAAACCTAAAATAACAGCTGTCGGCATTGGTTTTCCAGGTTTTTTTATCGGTAACTCAGGTGTATTAGCATCATCACCCAATTTACCCAATCTCAAAAATTTCAAACTTGCCAACATGCTTTCTGATAGCATAAAACTACCCGTCATCGCACAAAATGATGCTTTATGTGCAGCAATGGGCGAGTTTCATTTTGGTGCTGCCAAAGGGCAAAAAAACTTACTACATATTACACTTGGAACAGGTGTTGGCGGCGGACTCATTTTGAATCATGCTCCTTACACGGGCGAAGGTGGCATGGCGATGGAGTTTGGGCATTTGCGTGTCGATCAAAGTTCATCTGCACGGCTTTGTGGCTGTGGTGGGCGTGGTTGTATCGAAACTTATGCCTCAGCTTCAGCAGTCGCATCACACTATTTCAAACTTTCAAGCATACAGCTTAATAGCAAAGAGGTTTATGAAAAAGCAATGCAAGGCGAATATCATGCCATGAATGTTTTAGAAGATGCCGGGCATAAACTCGGCATAGCGATTGCTCAAGCTGTAACATTGCTCGATATACACACCGTAACCATTAGCGGTGGTCTTATTGGCGCTTGGTCATTTTTACATCCTGCTATCATGAGCTCACTCAACAATCAGTTGATTCTTCCTATGCAAAACAAAATTCAAGTGCTACCCTCTATATTGAATGATCAAGCGGGGCTATTAGGTGCAGCAGCATTAACGCGTTTATAACAAATGATTCGCTTTTATTCTTAGCGATTTCAAACTGTGGAACTACAACCGTGATTGCTTGCTTTCATACAATCATATACACTATGATTAGGCTTGTAACGAAGGAGGGAGTAAGTCATGCAAACAGGAATGTGTCTTCGCATTTACCTTTCTGAATCAGACAGTGTCCAACATACACCGGCTCTAGAAGCTATTCTTGGACTGTGCCAAGAGGCTGGTTTGCAAGGTGTCTCCGTACTTCGAGGTATTGAAGGATTGGGCAAGCATGGCATACACAGCACCTCTTTTTTAGCACTTTCTTCAAGTCTTCCTTTGGTGATTGAAGTCATCGATACAGAAGAAAAAATCCATCAATCACTACCACTTATACAACACGAATTACCATCTGCGCTCATAGCCACATGGCCTATTCAATTGATCCAAAAACCAACGGAGTAAATAAATATGCAGTATATTTTCAAAAAGGTACCTCTCTTTGCAGAGTTGAATGAAGATGAAATTGCTGCTCTTATTTCAATTACCACGACCCATAATGTTGGGAAAAATAATGTGATTGTGCAGGCTGGTGACGATGGAAATGCCATGTTTGTGCTTCTGAATGGCTCCGTTAAAATTTCTTACTATGCTCCAGATGGTCGTGAAGTTATTCTCTCTCTACTTGAGGAGGGAGCATTCTTTGGTGAGATGTCACTGTTAGACAAACAACCCCGTTCTGCCACGGTCACAACCCTTGAAACTGCAAAAGTAGCTCAAATTCGCCGTCGTGATTTTGAACGTTTACTGCTTAAAAAACCCGAGCTTTCACTCAAGCTTCTCTCCGAAGTCGTTTCCCGCTTGCGCAGAACCAGCTTAATCCTTGAACGCATTAGTACCATGGATGTTCCCCATCGCTTATACAGTTATTTACAAGATTACTGTGAACGCTTTGGTAAGCCCCATGATGATGGAATACTTATTCATTTGCCGACCCACCAGCTTATCGCTGACCAGCTCTCAACCAGTCGTGAAACCATCTCACGAGCCATCAGTTCACTCAAGAAAGAAGCCATTATTACGCCCATATCCAGCAGAGAAGTCTGCATTGATACCGATGCTATTGAGACCTTATTACTCGCTCTACAATAAAGATTTGACTTCATATTCTTCAACGCTACAGTTCCGCCACCAAATGACGCGGGGTGGAGCAGTGGTAGCTCGTCGGGCTCATAATCAAAGCCAACTTTTCCCGTTTATTTTTTATTTCTTCTTAATTATTCATTACTTACAATTTATATATTTTTGAAATTTGTCTTTTGGCACAACGTTTGGCACACTTTCTTCCGGCTATTAACTTTTTAAATCCTTTCATTTTCCGTTTTGGCACAGTTTTGGCACAACTTGAAAATGGAGAGTCCCATGAGGAAAAGTGGCATGAAGAATATTCAAAAAAGAGGCGATGCCTTTAGGGTACAAATCCGAAGAGTTGGGCTTCCAGCACTCACAGGAACCTTCGATACACTCAAAGAAGCTCAAGAGTACAGAGATAGGCTGACTATCACGCTCAAAAGAGCCAACGCAAAAGATATTCTCAAAGCTGATGCCATCACCCTCAAATATGCCATAGAGCAATACATTGAAGATAAACGTCCAGCGGCAAGTGAACTTTCGACGTTTAACGTTATAGGAAAGATTCTCGACCATCTTAGACTGCTGCACTTGCCCTTAAGTGAGTTTGATTTAAGAAAAGCCAAAGAGTGCATCAAAGTCAGAGAGAAGTGGTATAAAAGAGGCATCTCAGAAGATAAGCGAGTCGCTCCCAAAACTGTTGTACACTTTATAGGACACCTATCAAAGGTTCTTGATTATACCATTTATGAAGAGAACCTCACCATTGAAAACCCTATGAAAAATATCATCAAGCCCGAAGTGAAAAATGAGCGTGATGAACGGATTACTAATGCTGAAATTCAACAAATCATAGATGCTCTTCCAAGAGTTCCTGCTTATGCAAAAATGCTTCCTAAAAATAGAAGGCAATATTACAAAACTGAAGACTTAAAAGTTATGCCATTCATTATAAACTTGGCATTGAACACTGGACTCAGGCGAGGTGAAATTATTCAGTTAAAATTGAATGATTTCCAATTGGATGCTGAAAACCCTTATTTAAATATACGAAGAACAATTTCAAAAACTAAAAAACCACGCAGAATTACCTTGCTGAAAGCTTTCCTGCCAGTATGTAGAAAGTTCGTTGAAGACAAACGGAAAATATGTGCTCCCAATGCATTAGCTGTGGATATTAATGAAGATATTATTACTTCAATTTATCACCACGCCCACATACTAGCTGGCTTTGAAGGGTTAAGGTTTCATGACCTACGCCACGAAGCCACCAGTAGACTTGTAGAAGCTGGTGTACCTATTGCATTAGCTATGACATTTACTGGGCATAAAACCCTTCAAATGATTGATAGGTACACTCACTTAGAACACGGCTCTCAAGCTGATGCGATTGAAAAAGCGGGGCTGTAAAAGCCCCTAATCCGAACTATTGGTTCGCCTTTGTCATTTCAAAGTAGTCTGCAAAGGACTCTTGGATAGTCTTCTCAGCAAAGGCAATTTGCTCGTCGGATAATAATTCAAAGAGTTTACGTTTCTTTTTCGACAAGCTGCCATCATTTTGAACGCAAAGATTAACCAATAAGGTCAAATCCTTATCGGGCATACCGTGTGCATCATCAATCATGCGTTTGGCTTCATCAAATGCACTCAGGTATTCCAGCTCTTGCGGTAAGCGAAGCGTTACAAACTGCTCAATGCACTTGTAAATATATTCAGCCTGCTCGGTTGCATCAGCATAGCGATATAGCTCTGATGTATCGTTTAGCAACTTAATATTATAATCGGCTGTAACAGTCCAATCTGAACGCTGAAGAATCGGAGAAGAAAGCTTCTCCAATGAAGCAATGTAATCATCAATGCTCTCAAGAAGTTCAGATGAAACGGGAACTTTGCCCAATTGGTGTAAAATAAACCGATGAATACGCCCATTGCCATCTGAGAATGGGTGAATGATAACAAAGCCATATGCCAATGCCGTAGCGGCTGCAACAGGGTGCCTATCAAACATAAGGGAGTAGGCTTCAAGCCATGCTTGCATCAAAGCTTCTAATGCATCGGGATGAGCACTGATATGGTCTGGTAGAGGTGTTGCATCAGGAAGGCGGTCACCAATCCATCCGTAATCGGTTCTCCAGCCATTATCTGGGGTAGAAACAAGCTGTTTCTGCATCTCAAACAGTTTAGAGTCATCAAGGCGTGAACCCATAAAGGCACGAACCGTCTTCATCCAACGGACAGCACGGTTATCAAATTTCTCTTTCTCAATCTCAAAGCTCTTTTGAGAAT